>NZ_JBSFSO010000002.1:0-333709 GCF_053589795.1 Micromonospora sp. NPDC003241
GGGGTGAGGCGGGCGAGCGGCCGGGCGGGCGAGCGGCCGGGCGGCCGGGCGGCCGGGCGGGCGAGCGGCCGGGCGGGCGAGCGGCTGGGTGGAGCGGTCGGATGCGGTGGGGTGTGTGGGCGGGGCAGGATGGCGGGGTGGGACGGGCCAGTGACCGACGCGGGGTGCTCCGCGTCGACCTCGACGCGACGGACACCGGACGAATCCGGGTACGCCGACCGGACACGCTCGCCGCCGAGGAGCCGCTGGAGATCCGGGTCGGGCCGGCCGGGCCGAACCGACGCCGCCCGCTCTCGGTCACCATGCGGACCCCCGGCGCCGACCTGGATCTGGCCCTCGGCTTCCTGTTCACCGAGGGGCTGATCCGCTCGACGGACGACGTGTCCACCGCGCAACTGTGTGCCGGCACCGAGACGCCGAACACCTACAACGTGGTCGACGTGACGCTGGCTCCGGGCGTACCGTCTCCCGGCACCGACACGACCCGGCACTTCCACACCACCAGTGCCTGCGGGGTCTGCGGCAAGGCGAGCATCGACGCGGTCCGTACCCGGTCCCGGTTCGACGTGGCCGCCGACCCGCTCGCCATGGCCGCCGAGATGCTGGCCGAACTCCCGGAGCGGCTGCGGGCCGGTCAGCGGGGCTTCGACCGTACCGGCGGGTCGCACGCGGCGGGACTGTTCTCCGCCGACGGCGAGTTGCTGGTGCTGCGCGAGGACGTGGGCCGGCACAACGCGGTGGACAAGGTGATCGGCTGGGCGCTCCGCGAGCGTCGGCTGCCGCTGGCTGGGCACCTGCTGCTGGTCTCCGGCCGGGCCAGTTTCGAGCTGACCCAGAAGGCGTGGATGGCCGGGTTGCCGCTGCTCGCGGCGGTGTCGGCGCCGAGCACGCTCGCGGTCGACCTGGCTGCCGAAGCCGGTCTCACCCTGGTCGGCTTCCTGCGCGGACGGACGATGAACATCTACACCGGCGCCCACCGGGTGACCGGCTGACCGCCGCGTCGGGCGAGACCGCCCACCCGGCTGCTCAGCGGTTGGCCAGCAGCTCGAACAGCTCCAGCCGGACGGCGGCGTCCCGGGCGATGAGGAAACCCGCGATGCCCAGAATCCAGCCCAGCATGCTGCCCGACGACCGCACGATCCACGCGTTGAGGCGGGCGAGCAGGGGCTCGATCCGCCTCGGCCAGGCCACCCGCGCGCCCAGCAGCACCAGCGCCGGCAGGACCATGACCAGGCAGTATCCCGCCAACAACGCGATCACCTGCGGCACGCCCAGACCCGAGGTGGTGAGCAGACCCAGGGCACCGAGGTACGGCAGCATGGTCGCCACCTCGGCCAGCGCGGCGAACACCGCCAACCCGACCAGCCAACGGGCCGAGGAGTCACCGGACGTCGCCCGGTCACGCCAGCGCAACACCCGCCCGCCGCCACCGCCGCGTTTGCCGTCGTAGCGGAAGCTCAGCACGAACAACCCGACACCGAGCGCAAGCTGCCCCCACAGCACCGGCCGGTTGTCCAGCGCGCCGCCCAACATCTCGGCCAGCCCGCTGCCGCCGAAATAGAGCAGCAGCCCGACCAGGAAGTAGAAGCAGGCGATGGTGCCCAGGTAGGTCGACACCCGCCCGAGGCGAACCGGGCCCGGGGCGAGCAGCAGCCAGACCGGGATGAACAGGGTGCCGATGCTGGTGCTGTCGACGAGCGCCAGACCCGCGAGGGACAGCAGTAACGCGACGCTCATGCCGGGCCCAAGGAACGCACGCTCATGCGGTGATTATCCGGGTGTCCCGGTCCGACGGCTGCCCTGGCCCCGTGGCCTGTCGAGCCTTCGGGACGGTTTCCTGAGGTGGGTTCGGAGGACGGTTCATGGTGCGCCACGGGCCACCGAGGAGCGGGGTGAGGACCACCAGGAGGTAGCCGGCGCCGGCCGCGACGAGGGTGGCCGTGGTGCCGGCATGTTCGCTGGCGAAACCCGCTGCGAGCGCGCCGAGCGGGATGGCGGCCCAGGCCACCGCGCCGATCACGCCGTACACCCGAGCCCGCATCCGGGCCGGTACGCGTTCGAGCTTGATCGCGCCGATCATGGGGTTGATCGCCCCGGCGGCGAAACCGGCGCTGGCGAACACGACGAGCAGGACGGGCAACGGCAGCCCGGCGGCCATCGCCCAGAACGGCGGTGGACCGGCCACCGCGAAGGCCACCACGAAGGTGGCCCGGCGGGGCAGCCGGTGACCGACGGCGCTGAACACCAACGAGCCCGCCAGCGCACCACCGCCCATGGCACCGACGAGCAGCCCGAGGGCCGCCGCTCCGCCGAGGTCCCGGTGCGCGACGACGGGCAGCAGCACGTTGGTCTTGGTCGCGTCGAAGAAGTTGGTCACCAACACCAGCAGGACCAGGACCCGCAACAGGGGCTCGGCGAGCAGGAACCGTACGCCGGCGGCGAACTGGCGCCAGTAACCGGTGTCGTGGCTGGTCGCTGGCCCGTCGACGGTCGCGGCCTCGTCGGCGCCGGGCTGGAGGTTCGCCGGCACCAGCACGGCGACGACCACTGCGGACAGCACGAACGTGGCCGCGTCGAGGACCAGCACGGGCAGCGCCCCCAGGGTGGCGACCAGCAGGCCGGCCACCGGTGCACCGAGCAGTCGGGCACCCCGCTCGGTCGCCTCGAACCAACCGATCGCCCGCTCGGTCGGCAGGCCGGCGGCGGTGGCCGCCTCGGGCAGCAGAGCGACCCGGGCGGTCTGGCCCGGCGTGTCGAGCAGACCGCTGAGGAAGACCAGCGCGAGCAGCGCCCAGAACGGCAAACCGACCGTGGCGTGCAGGAGGGGGATCGCGGCGACCGTCAGGCAGGAGACCAGATCGGCGAGCACGCTCGCACGGCGGTAGCCGATCCGGTCGACCAGGACTCCGCCCAGTGCGCCACCGAGCACGATCGGCGCGGTCGCGACGGCAGCGGTGAGGCCGGTGGCGGCCGGCGAGCCGGTCTCGGCGAGTACGTAGAGCGGCAGCGCGATGATCGTGAGCATGTTGCCGGTCAGCGAGACCGTGTGCCCGACCAGCAGACCGATCAGCGGCGTGCGGGACGGGCGGCTCATTCGGGCCGCCGGAACGCGTGATAGATCATCGTGACCGGGCGGGCGTCGGCGCGGTCCGGGTCGCTGCGCTCCTGCCAGCGCGCGGCCAGCGCCTCCAGGTCGGCCCGCAGTTCCCGCAGTTCGGCAGCGGTGAGGTGGTAGGCGTTGTCGCTGCTGGCGGTGCCCCGTACCCACTCCGGCTCGAAGGTCGCCTCGGCGGCGAGGTAGCCGTTCAGGGCCGCCTGGTACCGCTCCAGCACGGCACGCCGCAGCAGGTCGGAGGCGACCTTCCGCTCCGGGTCGTCGAGTGCCTCCAGTGGCTCCCAGGAGGTGGTGGCGTGCGCAGCTCGCCACCACCGTTCCCGACGGTTGCGTGCACACTCCGGAGCCTCCCGCACGAAGCCGTGCTCGGCGAGTTTGCTCAGGTGGTAGCTGACCGAGCCGACCGCCTCGTCGACGACGTCGCTGAGCATCCCGACGCTCTGCGGCCCCCGCAGCCGCAGTTCGCCGAGGAGCCGGAGCCGGGTGGGGTGGGCGAGGGCCCGCATGGCACGGGGGTCGGTCAGGTGCAGCACGGTCTCGTCGTTCGACATGTCGCCACCGTAGACGTACAAGAAATGACGTACAATACTTCTTGTCAATCATCGCGGGCGGCGACCGGATCGACGCCTGCCCCGCCGTAGCGCCTTCGGCGATCTCGGCCAGCCGTCCAGGCGCGACGGCGGCACTCCCCGGCGGAGCAGGTCGTCCAAGAGCAGGCCGAGCGAGTAGTCCGGGTGCTCGGCCAGCACCCGCTCCAACGCCACCGCCGCCAGCGCGCCCTGCCCCGCGCGCCAGGCGGCGAACGCGAGCAGGGCACCGGGCGCGGCGGACAGGTCCGGCTCGGTCCGGCGCACCATCTCGGTCCAGAACGTCACGTCCTCGTCCCGGCCGTCGGTGCGTTCCCAGGCGTGGTCCCGCACCGGCAGATGGGTCAGCAGCAGGCAGAGCCACGCCACCTCGTCGTCGGTCAACGGCTCGCCGTCGCGGTGACGGCGTCGGGTGGCCCGCAGCGCCGCCACCCCGGCCGTCCGCAGCGCCCGACCGCCGAGCAGGTCGGCCGGGGGCGCCTCCGCCAACAGGTCGGCGAGTCGCCGGTCGGCCCGTTCGGCGGCGCGCCGCATCTCCGGCCCGTCGACCGGGGCCACCGCCGCGGCGAGAGCGGCCCGGTCAGGCAACGCGACCTGGCCGGCGAAGACCGCTGCGGCCGGCACCGCGCTGGCCCTGGGGTCGTACGGAGTGCCCTCGGGCGGGCAGCATTCCGGCTCCTGACAGACGTACGACCACCACCGGTCACCGGTGACCCGTAACGCGTCCAGGACGGTGAGCCCGGCGTCGGCAAGCGCGCCCCGGACCGCGTCCACGGCCGGAGTGACCCGGACCGCCGGGCCGTACCCGATCGCCGTGGCCGAATCGGCGCCCTGCCGCGCGGTCACCGCGGCGATGTGCTCCGCCGACTCACGCGGATCACCCTCGCCGGGCAGGTCTGTCCGGGCGGCGAAGACGATCCGCGAGCCGGCCAGCGCCACCACCACGACGCTGTCGGTGGGGTGGAAGCCGAGCAGGTACGGCACGGCCGCGATGAGGTCGGCGGGCGATCTGACGGTGAGCCGGGGCAGGTCCGTGGAGTTCATGAGAGCAGCCTGCGAGCCGCCCGGTTCCCACCGCTGCCCCTGTGGACGACACGCGGGTTATCCACAGTCACCCTGCGTATTCGCCCAGCTCAACGCGATCCGCCTGCTCCCCGGCACCGCAGCTCGGATGTTAGGAAGGGACCCTTCCTATACACGAGGCGTTAGTAGGGGACCCCTCCTTACACCCGAAGGGATACCTTGCGGGGATGGATCTGGCGTACCTGCGGGCGCATCCGGAGCAGTTGCCGACCTTCCTGACCCACCAGCGGATCCGGGAGACGCCGGTGAGCGGCGGCGACATCTGCGCCGCCAGCCGGCTGACGCTGGACGACGGGCACTCGGTGTTCGCCAAGACCTGGCCGGAGCACGCCGACCGGCAGGTGCCGGAGGACTTCTTCGCCACCGAGGCGGCCGGGCTGCGCTGGTTACGGGAGGCCGGCGCCGTCGCCGTACCGGAGGTGCTGGTGGCGCTGCCCGACCTGCTCGCGCTGGAGTGGGTGCAGCCGGGCGAGCCCCAGCGGGCGGCGGCCGACCGCTTCGGGCGTGAGCTGGCCGAGACGCACCGGGCCGGAGCGCCCGCCTTCGGGGCACGCTGGCCGGGCTTCATCGGCGCGCTGCCAGCGGACAACACCCCGCACGACGGTCCCTGGCCGGTCTGGTTCGCACAGGCCCGGATCGTGCCCTACCTGCGTCGCTCGGTCGACGGAGGCGCCCTGGACGCCACCGCCGCCACGCTCGTCGAGCAGGTCGTGACCCGGATCGACGAGTTCGGCGGCGACGAGCCGCCCGCCCGCATCCACGGCGACCTCTGGCCCGGCAACCTGCTCTGGGGCGCCGACGACCGGGTCTGGCTGGTCGACCCGGCCGCGCACGGTGGGCACCGGGAGACCGACCTCGCGCAGCTAACGCTCTTCGGCGGGGCACCGTACGCGGACCGGATCCTGGCCGCGTACGACGAGACCTGGCCGTTGGCCGACGGCTGGCGGCACCGCGTGCCGCTGCACCAGTTGCACCTGTTGCTGGTGCACACCGCCCTGTTCGGCAGCGGGTACCGGGATTCGGTCGTGCACGCCGCCCGGGCGGCCCTGAGCGGGGCCGAGCGCGCTACGGTCGACGGGTGACCGTCGCCCCGCCGACCGCCGGCGCCCTTGTCGACCGGTACGGCCGCGTCGCCCGGGACCTGCGGGTCTCGCTGACCGACAAGTGCAACCTGCGCTGTACGTACTGCATGCCCGCCGAGGGGCTGCCCTGGCTGGCCGGGCCACAGCTGCTCACCGACGACGAGGTGGTCCGGCTGATCCGGGTGGCGGTGTGCCGGCTCGGCGTGACCGAGGTCCGGTTCACCGGCGGCGAACCGCTGATCCGCCCGGGTCTGGTCGACATCGTCGCGGCCGCCGCCGCACTCGACCCGCGTCCCCGGCTCTCGCTGACCACGAACGGCATCGGGCTGCACCGGCTGGCTCCGGCGTTGCGCGAGGCCGGGCTGGACCGGGTGAACGTCTCGCTCGACACGCTGGACCGTGAGCGCTTCACCCGGCTCACCCGGCGCGACCGGCTCTCCGACGTGCTGGCCGGTCTGGCCGGTGCCGCCGACGCCGGGCTGACCCCGGTCAAGGTCAACGCGGTGCTGATGCGGGGCGTCAACGACGACGAGGCACCGGCACTGCTCCGCTTCGCCCTCGACCACGGCTACGAGCTGCGGTTCATCGAGCAGATGCCGCTGGACGCCCAGCACGGCTGGGACCGCGCCGCCATGGTCACCGCCGAGGAGATCCTGACGACGCTGCGCTCGGCGTACGCGCTGAGCCCGGACCCGACCGCGCGCGGCACGGCGCCCGCCGAGACCTGGCTGGTCGACGGCGGCCCGACGCGGGTCGGCGTGATCGGCACCGTGACCCGGCCATTCTGCGGAGACTGCGACCGGACCCGGCTCACCGCCGACGGCCAGATCCGCAACTGCCTGTTCGCCACCGAGGAGTCGAACCTGCGCGACGCGTTGCGGGCCGGGGCCGACGACGACGAGGTGGCCCGCCGCTGGACGGCGGCGACCTGGGGCAAGCGGGCCGGGCACGGGATCGACGACCCGACCTTCCTGCAACCGACCCGGCCGATGTCGGCCATCGGAGGGTGACCGTGGCGACCGTCACCGTCCGTTACTTCGCCGGGGCCCGCGCTGCCGCCGGTCGCGCCGAGGAGACCACCACCGCCGGGCGGTCGCTGGACGAGGTGCTGGCGGAGCTCTCCGACCGGCACGGCGCGCGGCTGGTGCCGGTGCTCAAGGTGGCGAGTTTTCTGGTCGACGGCGTTACCTGTCATGATCGGAAGCAGCCGCTGCCGGCCGGAGCGACGATCGACGTCCTGCCTCCCTTCGCCGGTGGCTGAGGGGGATCACACGTGTTCGCGGTACTCGGCTTCGTGGCCACGCTTGCCCTGATCACCGGGCTGATCCACCTCTACCTCTGGAAGCGGCTGGTCAAGGACACCACCACCGCCGGGCGCTGGCGGCGGATCGGCACGGTCACCGCGGTGGTGCTGGCGCTGCTCGTACCGGCGACCATGATCGGCACCCGGTCCGGGATGTACTGGCTCGCCTGGCCGGGTTACCTCTGGCTCGCGGTGATGTTCTACCTGTTGGTGATCCTCGTCGCGCTGGAAGTGCCGATGCTGGTGACGCGGCTGGTGCTGCGCCGCCGGGCGGCGGCCGTCGCACCGGAGCCGGCCCTGGTCGGCAGCGCCACCCCGGCGGACCCGCCGGGCACCGACGACACCGAGGCGAGCACTCCGGCAGCCGACCAGGCGGGTGACCCGCCGGCCGCCGGAGCGGTCGGCCCGGACCACGACCCGTCCCGCCGGCTGCTGCTCGCCCGTGGGGCGGCGATCTTCGCCGGGCTCACCGCCACCGGCCTGGTCGGGTACGGGGTGCGGACCGCGATGGGCCCGCCCCGACTGGACCGGGTGCAGATCCCGCTGGCGAAGCTGCCGCGCAGCATGGACGGCCTGCGCATCGCCACCGTCTCCGACATCCACATCGGGCCGCTGACCGGACGGGCGCACACCGAGCGGATCGTCGCCGCGATCAACCGCCTGGACGCCGACATCGTCGCCGTGGTCGGTGACCTGGTCGACGGCACGGTGGCCGAGCTGGGCGACGACGCGGCCCCGCTGCGCGACCTGCGGGCCCGGCACGGCAGCTACTTCGTCACCGGCAACCACGAGTACTACTCCGGCGTCGAGGAGTGGGTGGCCGAGGTCGACCGGCTCGGGCTGCGGGTGCTGCAGAACCAGCGATTGGAGATCGCCGCCCGGGGTGGCGTGCTCGACCTGGCCGGCGTCAACGACGTCAGCGCCGTGGGCACCGGTGTCTCCGCCCCGCCCGACTATGCGGCCACCCTCGCCGACCGGGACCCGTCCCGGCCGGTGGTGCTCCTCGCCCACCAGCCGGTGGCCGCGATGGAGGCCGCGAAGTACGGCGTCGACCTGCAACTGTCCGGTCACACCCACGGTGGTCAGATCGTGCCGTTCAACCTGCTGGTCAAGTTGGAGCAGCCGGTGGTCTCCGGCCTGGGCGAGGTGGACGGGACCAAGGTCTACGTGACCAACGGGGCCGGCTTCTGGGGCCCGCCGGTGCGGGTGGGCGCGGAGCCTCAGGTCACTCTCGTGGAACTGCGTTCGGCATAGCGAACCTCACGCCCGAGCGTGGCGGCGCGCACGGGCACGGCCGGTCGTGGCAGGATGCGGCGTGCCTCCGTTCAACGCCGTACCCCCCGGTGGCCGCCCGCCCTTCGTCGCGGATCTGCACATCCACTCGAAATACTCGCGGGCCTGCAGCCGTGACCTGACCCTGCCGAACCTCGGCTGGTGGGCGAAACGCAAGGGCATCGCGGTGCTCGGCACCGGTGATTTCACCCACCCCGCCTGGTACGACCACCTCCGGGAGACCCTGCGTCCCGCCGAGCCCGGTCTGTACCGATTGTCCGACGAGGCCGAGCGGGACATCGCCCGTCGGTTGCCGCCCCGGCTCTCCAGTCACGCCGAGAGCGACCCGGTCCGGTTCATGCTCAGCGTGGAGATCTCGACGATCTACAAGCGGGACGACCGGACCCGCAAGGTCCACCACCTGATCTATCTGCCGGACCTGGACGCGGTGGGCCGGTTCAACACCGCGTTGGGCCGGATCGGCAACCTCGGGTCGGACGGCCGCCCGATCCTCGGCCTGGACTCCCGCGACCTGCTGGAGATCACGCTGGAGGCGAGCCCGGACGGCTACCTGGTGCCGGCGCACATCTGGACGCCGTGGTTCTCCGCGCTGGGCTCGAAGTCCGGCTTCGACGCGATCGCCGACTGCTACGCCGACCTGGCCGAGCACATCTTCGCGGTGGAGACCGGCCTCTCCTCGGACCCGGCGATGAACTGGCGGGTCGGCAGCCTGGACGCCTACCGGCTGGTGTCCAACTCGGACGCCCACTCGCCACCCGCGTTGGCCCGGGAGGCGACCGTCTTCGCCTCGGAACGGGACTACTTCGGCATCCGGGAGGCGCTGCGGACCGGCGACGGGCTGGCCGGCACGATCGAGTTCTTCCCCGAAGAGGGCAAGTACCACGCGGACGGCCACCGGCTGTGCGGGGTGAACTGGGAACCGGAGCGAACCAGGGCGGCCGGCGGACGCTGCCCGGAGTGCGGCAAGCCGCTGACAGTGGGTGTGCTGAGCCGGGTCGAGGACCTGGCCGACCGACCCGAGGGGTACCGGCCGGAGCACGCGCCCGAGGTGACCCACCTGATCCAGCTCGCCGAGATCCTCGGCGAGATCAACAAGGTCGGCCCGCGTTCCAAGAAGGTCGAGGGCAAGCTCACCGACCTGGTCGCCGCGCTCGGCTCCGAACTGGACATCCTGACGCGTACCCCGTTGGACGACATCGGGCGGGTCGGCGGCGAACTGCTCGCGGAGGGCATCGGCCGACTGCGCCGCGACGAGGTCCGCCGGGTGCCCGGCTACGACGGCGAGTACGGCGTGATCACCCTCTTCGACCCGACCGAACTGGGTGCCGGTGCGGCCTCGGGCGGGCAGGAGACGCTGTTCGACGTACCGGTGCAGGTGCCCACGCAGCGGCGACCGGCCGAGTCGAGCGGCTCGGAGACGAAGGCGAAGCGGCCGACGGCCAAGGCGGAACCGAAGCGCAAGGCGGCTCCCGTGCCGGCTCCGGCACCGCCGATCGCGCCGGCACCCTCCCCGCACGAGCCGTTCGAGCCGATGCTCGCCGGCATGGAGGAGGTGGGCAGCGGGCTGCTCGACCGGCTCGACGCCATGCAGCGGGTGGCCGCCTCGGCACCCGGCGGTCCGCTGCTGATCGTCGCCGGACCGGGCACCGGCAAGACCCGTACGCTGACCCACCGGATCGCGTACCTCTGCGCGGAGCTGAACGTCTTCCCCGAGCGGTGCCTGGCGATCACCTTCACCCGACGCGCCGCCGAGGAACTGCGGCACCGACTCGACGGGCTGCTCGGACCGGTCGCCGAGGACGTCACCGTGGGCACGTTCCACTCGCTCGGACTGACCATCCTGCGGGAGAACGCGGCCACCGCCGGTCTGCCGGACGACTTCCGGATCGCCGACGACGCCGACCGGACGGCGGCCCGCGCGGAGGCCGGGGACGATCCGGCGCGGTACACGTCGCTGCTGCGCAAGCAGGGCATGGTCGACCTGGACGACCTACTCACCCTGCCGGTGGCGCTGCTGCGCGACGACCGCAGGCTGGTCGAGCGCTACCGGGACCGCTGGCAGTGGATCTTCGTCGACGAGTACCAGGACGTCGACGCCGTGCAGTACGACCTGCTGCGCCTGCTCAGCCCCGCCGACGGCAACCTCTGCGCGATCGGTGACCCGGACCAGGCGATCTACTCGTTCCGGGGCGCCGACGTCGGATACTTCCTGCGCTTCTCCCAGGACTTCACCGACGCCCGCCTGGTCCGGCTGAACCGCAACTACCGGTCCTCCGCGCCGATCCTGGCCGCCGCCGTGCAGGCCATCGCGCCGTCGTCGCTGGTCCGGGGACGCCGACTGGACCCGGCCCGGCTCGACCCGGAGGCCCCGCTGGTCGGACGGTACGCCGCGGCGTCCGTCGCCGACGAGGCCGACTTCGTGGTACGCACCGTCGACGAACTGGTCGGCGGACTGTCCCACCGGTCGCTGGACTCCGGGCGCATCGACGGCCGGTCGAGCACGCTGTCCTTCTCCGACATCGCGGTGCTCTACCGCACCGACTCGCAGGCCGCGCCGATCGTGGACGCCCTGGCCCGGGCCAACGTCCCGGTGCAGAAGCGATCGCACGACCGGCTGCGGGACCGGCCCGGCGTGATGGCCATCGCCCGCGAGCTGCGGCACGTCACCGGTGTCGACGGCGCACTGCCCGCCCGGGTACGCCTCGCCGGCCAATCGCTCGCGGAACGGTTCGCCACCCCCACCCTCGACGGCTCGCACGGGGTCCGGCCGGAGGACGTGCGTACCGCGGTCGACCTGCTGACCCCGCTGGCCCGCCGCTGCGGTGACGACCTGGAGATGTTCCTGTCCCAGCTCGCCACCGGGGCGGAGGTGGACGCGCTCGACCCCCGTGCCGAGGCGGTCACCCTGCTGACCCTGCACGCCGCCAAGGGCCTGGAGTTCCCGGTGGTCTTCCTGGTCGGGGCCGAGGACGGACTGCTGCCGCTGCGCTGGCCGGGCACCACTCCGGACGACGAGGCGATCGCCGAGGAGCGACGGTTGTTCTTCGTCGGGCTGACCCGGGCACAGGACCGGCTCTACGTCAGCCACGCGGCACGTCGGGTCCGGCACGGGTCGGAACGCGACTGCCGACCGACTCCGTTCCTCGACGTGATCGACGCCGGCCTCTTCGAACGACTCGGCGACCCCGCCGGGCCTCGCCGACCGAAGGACCATCAGCTCCGGCTCATCTGAGCGTCCGCCGACCCGCCCCGCCCTCCACAGTGCGGGGCGGGGCGGCGGCCGCAGTGACCGGTCCGTGATCGCGTACGGACGATCAGTGAGACGGTCACGCGCTACGGTGACGTGGGCGACGACCGGCTGCGGCCCACCGATTCCACCCACGGCTTCAGGAGTGCGTGCATGGCGAACTACGGACCACCGGGGGGCGGCGGCCCTTCGCCGTGGCACGAGCCGGGCCATGACGAGGGGTACGGCTCCGATCGTCGACCGCCCGACCGCCACCGCCCCTATGACGCGACACCACCACCCGACGACGGCCGGCCGCCCTACGGCGACGGACAGGGCCATGGCGGCCAGGGCTACGGCGATGGGCAGCCCTACGGCGGCCAGGGCTACGGCGATGCGCGGTCCCACGGCGGGCAGCCCTACGGCAGCAGCGGGCAGGGCCATGGCGGTGGCCAGTCCTACGGTGACGGTCATACCTACGGCGGTGACCAGCCCTACGGTGGCGGCTACGGTCCGGGGGCGAGCGGGCCGCAGTACCCGGGCAGTGGACACGAAGCGGGCCACGGATCCGACTCGCAGGACACCGCGACGTACCCGGCCTATCAGGACGGCGCGGCGGAGACCGCGTACGCCGGGCAGCCGCCGCCGGAGCGCGGGCGCGGTCGGGGCCGGATCTTCGCGGTGCTGGCGACGGTATTGGTGCTCGTGCTCGGCGGCGCGACCGCGTTCTACCTGATCGGGCAGGACGACGAGACGCCGACGCCGGTGGCCGCTCCCACGCCCGAGGAGGCACCGGTGACCCCGGCCGGGCCGGACGACGAGGACGAGGAGCCGGCCAGCTCGCCGTCGGACGCCTCGTCCACCGATCCTCGGTTCGTCGAGCCGGGCCAGTGCGTACGCAACGAGGGCCCCGCCGGTGGCAAACCCAAACTGGTGATCAGCGAGTGCGCGCCGAAGTCGTACGAGGTGCTGCGCCGCTTCGACGGCAAGACCAGCGGGGAGCGGGACGCCGAGGCGAAGTGTGCGCCGGTCGACGGCTACACCAACTGGTACTTCTACGACAGTGAGCTGGACTCGCTGGACTTCGTGCTCTGCCTCAAGCAGCGCGGCTGACCTCAAGCAGCGCGGCTGACCTCAAGCAGCGCGGCTGACCTCAGGCCCGGTGTCGACGATCGGTAAAACTAGTGCTGTCTAGCGTCCACGCTAGACAGCCTTAGTTTTGGCTCGACCGGCAACACGCCGGTAGCACCGTCTATCCATGTCTAGCCTCCCGCCTAGACGGCCCGATACTGTGCGATTCGTGGATCCGGTCCGCAACCCGTACGCCCCGGGCGCTGGTCAGCGCCCGCCCGAACTGGCCGGGCGGGGGCGGGAACTGGACGTCTTCGACATCGTGCTGGAACGCATCGCCCGGGGACGTCCGGAGCGGAGTCTGATGCTCACCGGGCTGCGGGGCGTCGGCAAGACCGTGCTGCTGAACACGCTGCGCTCGCAGGCAATCAACAGCCTCTGGGGCAGCGGCAAGATCGAGGCCCGCCCGGACCAGTCGCTACGCCGGCCGATCGCCGCCGCCCTGCACATGGCCGTCCGGGAACTGGCCCCACGGCATCGCGCACCGGACCGGATCGACGCGTTCCTCGGGGTACTCAAAGCCTTCGCCCAACGGGGTGCCCCGACCGGTCGCGCCGGTGCCGCCAAGCTGCGCGACCGGTGGCAGCCCGGCATCGACGTACCGGCGGCCACCGGCCGGGCCGACTCCGGCGACATCGAGATCGACCTGGTCGAGCTGCTCACCGACGCCGCCTCGGTGGCCAGCGACGTCGGCACCGGCGTCGCCGTCTTCATCGACGAGATGCAGGACCTCGGGCCGGAGGACGTCTCCGCACTCTGCGCGGCCTGCCACGAACTCTCCCAGCTCGGCGCACCGCTGATCGTGGTCGGCGCCGGCCTGCCGCACCTGCCGGCGGTGCTGAGCGCCGCCAAGTCGTACTCCGAGCGGCTGTTCCGCTACCAACGCATCGACCGGCTCGACCGCATCGCCGCCGACCAGGCACTCTGCGCACCGGCCGAGCGGGAGGACGTGGAGTACGAGGCGAAGGCGCTCGACCTGCTCTACGAGAAGTCCGGCGGGTACCCGTACTTCGTCCAGGCGTACGGGAAGGCGACCTGGGACCACGCCCCCCGGTCACCGATCACCGCCGCCGACGTACGGGTGGCCGCCCCGGAGGCCGAGGCCGAGCTGGCGGTGGGCTTCTTCGGTTCCCGTTTCGAGCGGGCCACCCCGGCCGAGCGCGAGTACATGCGGGCGATGGCGACGCTCTCCCTGGTCGAGGGGGCAGCCGACGGAGGCGGCCGGGACGACATGGACGCCGCAGTGCCGACCGCCGAGATCGCCCGTGCTCTCGGCCGCAAGCCCGCCAGCCTCTCCCCGGCCCGGGACGCCCTGATCAAGAAGGGCTTGATCTACTCCGGGGAACGCGGCACGGTCGCCTTCACCGTCCCGCACTTCGGTCGCTACCTCCGCACCCAACCCGCCTGACCCGGTCTCGACCTCGCCGCGAGATCACGCTCGATCCGGGATCGAGTGGTCTCGGGGCGAGGGTGACACCACTCGATCCTGGATCGAGCACGACCACAACTCCATGATCGCGGAGGCAGGTGAGGTGGGGCGGGTCAGACCTTGGACCACGGAGGCGGGAAGACCACCTCACCCCGTGGGGCGGCCGGCTCGCCCGAGGTCGTCGGAGGGAGGACCAGGGCCTGCCATGGTTCACCCAGACCGGACCAGGGGCTGGTCAGGCCCATCCGGTCGGCTCGGCTGAAGCCGAAGCGCCGGTAGTACGCGGGGTCGCCGAGCACCACGATCAGCCGCTCGCCGAGTTCCGTGGCCGCCTCCAGGGCGGCCTGCACCACCGCGCCGCCGAGCCCGATCCGTTGCCGGTGCGGTGCCACCGCCACCGGTCCGAGCACCAGCGCCGGGGCGTTGGCCCCGTCCGCGCAGACCCGAACCCGGGTCAGCAGGGCGTAGCCGACGATCTCACCGCCGTACTCGGCGACCATCGCCAGGTTCGGGAGCCACGCGTCGCCGGCCCGCAGTTCGTCGACGAGGCGTACCTCCGGCGGGGTGGTCACGTCGGGGCGGGCGAAGGCGGCGGCCAGTACCCGGCGGACCGCGCCGGTGTCTGCCGGGTCCTCGGGTCGGAGCCGCAGCGTCGTCACGCGGGGAGGTTACCGCGCGCGACGCATCCATCAGTGACGGTCGCTGGAATCGGCGTGGCGCGTCGCCACTCGGGCCATCCGGCCCACCCGATCGATCGAGATGGGCCGTTGCGGGGCATGTCGAGGTCACGGACGGGGTATGACTGTTCCATGACGCCCGTACGATCCCTCGCCCGCGCCATGTTGAGCGGCATCTTCGTGGTCAGCGGCGCCCGCAACTTCACCAGCCCCGAACGTCTGGTGCCGGCGGCGCAGCCGGTCACCGACCGGGTGGCGCCGCTGCTGCAACGGGCGGACGCCCGCATCCCCACCGACACGGTGAGCCTGATCCGCGCCAACGCCGCCGTCCAGTTCGGCGCGGGGCTGATGCTGGCCACCGGGAGGTTCACCCGGCCGGCGGCGCTGGTGTTGGCCGGCACGTTGGTGCCGGTCACCCTCGCCGGGCATCCCTTCTGGCGTAACGACGACCCGGCGGCGCGGAACAACAACCAGATTCACTTCCTGAAGAACCTCGGTCTCCTCGGTGGGCTGTTGCTCGCCGCGGCGGACACCGGGGGGAAGCCGGGACTGCGGTGGCGGGCCGGTCACCGGATCGGCCACTCCCGACGGTCGGTACGCCGTGCCGTCCGGACCGCACGCCGCGAAGCCCGGATCGCCGTCCGCTCGGCGGCAACCGCGCGCCGGATCCCCGGCTGAGCCTCGTCACCCCTCGCTGACCTGCGTTTATCCCACCCCCAGTCTGGCTAAGGCCGCGAATCACCTGAACCGCCCGGTAGGCGTTAACGCGGTGGAAATGTCAAAAGATGGTGTGGGATCGGACACGGTCGCATAACGCGGGAGGCACTGACGTGAGGCGCCGTTCTAGGCTCCCTACCGGACCTGGACGGGTAGGACGACCTTGGTACGGGGGTGGCCGAGCCATGCCGACGAGCGTCGGTAGAAGGCTGGACCGCCTCGCCGCAGTCCGTCGCGTAACGCGTGGGATCGATCGTAGGACAGTCGTACGGGCCGGCATCGTCGCCGCCGTCGCCTATGCCGCATGGCTTGCCATCGGCGCTTTCGGGCGTCCGTACAACTTCTTCGACATGAAGATCTATCACGGCGCGGTGGTCTGGTGGGCGAGCGGTCACGAGCTGTACGAGTTCGTCGCGCCCGACACCACACTGGGTTTCACCTACCCACCCTTCGCCGGGCTGGCGATGCTGCCCATGGCGCACCTGCCGGTGGCCGCGGCGGGGCTGGTGAACGCGCTGGTCAGCATCGCCGCGCTGGCCGTGGTGCTGGCCGCCCTGCTGCGGCCGATCGTGGACCGGCTGGGCTGGCCACTGTGGTACACGGTGGCCATCGCCACCCCGGTCGCGCTCGCCATCGAGCCGACCCGCGAGACCCTCGGCTACGGGCAGGTCAACCTGCTGCTGTTCGCCCTGATCATGGCCGATCTGGTGGCGCTGCGCTGGCGGTCCCGGCGCGGCACGCACCAGGCGGACAGCGACGGGCCCCTGCTGCGGTTCGTCTACGGTGGCGCCTGGGCCGGCGTGGGCATCGGTCTGGCCACGGCCGTGAAGCTCACCCCGGCGTTGTTCATCTTCTATCTGATGATCACTCGCCAGTGGCGGGTGGCCGCGACCGCGATCGGCACCACCGTCGCCGTGACCATCGGCAGCTTCGGCATCGTGGGCGCCGAGTCCCGGGCCTACTTCGGCAACGTGCTGTGGCAGACCGAGCGGGTCGGCGCCGCCGACATGACGCCCAACCAGTCGCTGGCCGGTCTGCTGGCGCGGCTGTACGACTCGATCGAGACCCCCACGCTGCTCTGGCTCGCCTTCGCGGTGCTGGTGCTGGCGCTGGGCCTGTCCCGGGCCTCGCAGTCGCACGCCGACGGTGACGAGCTGACCGCCTTCACCCTGGTCGGCCTGACCGCCAACGTGATCAGCCCGATCTCCTGGACACACCACCTCGTCTGGGTGATCCCGGCGATCATCGTGTTGGCCGACGCGGCGATCCGCCGCCACGACGCCAGCCGAGGTCCGGCCCTGCGGGCCACCTCCGGCGCGTACGGCGGTCCACCGGGTGTCTCCGCGCTCCGCCCGCCGATCTGGTATCCGACGTTGACCGGGCTCCGGCACGGCATCGCCGCGCTCGGGCTCTATCTGCTCTTCCTGATCTCGCCGATCTGGCCGTACGAGCACCAACTCCCCGAGGTCTCGCACTACGAGAACGGGCTGTTCGGGGTGCTGATGGAGAACTCGCTGGCGCTGGCCCTGATCGTGTTGGTCGCCGCTCTGCCGTGGCGTCCCGGTGCGGAACCCGCCTTCTACACCGACCGGATGGCCCGCATCGCGCTGCTGCACAGCCGGCGCTGACCGGGGCGTCGACGGTGCCGGGTCGACGTGACCCGGCACCTGCGGATCACGGGCAGTTGACCCACTCCTCGGTGCCGTCGGCGAAGACCTGCCGCTTCCAGATCGGCAGCCGGGCCTTCACCTCGTCCACCAGCTTGGCGCAGGCGGCGAACGCGGCCGCCCGGTGCGCGGTGCTCACCGCCGCGACCAGCGCCGCGTCGCCGATGGCGAGCGGGCCGATCCGGTGCGACACGGCCACCGCGTATACGTCGGGATCGGCCGCGATCTCGGCGGCCACCTCCCGCAGGATGGCGGCGGCGCTCGGGTGGCCCTCGTACTCCAGGCTCACCACCGCGCGGCCGTGGTCGTGGTCGCGTACCACCCCGGCGAAGGAGACCACCGCGCCGGCCCGCCGGTCGGCGACGGCCGCCTCGTGGGCCGCCAGGTCCAGCGGTTGCTCGGTGACGTCCCCGACCACGATCACCACGCCCGCTCCCCGGGCAGCAGCGGCAGCGGCACCAGCGGCACCCGGTCCCCGGCGGCACCGGTGCTGCCCGGCCGGATCACGGCGAAGCCGTCCGCGCCGGAGAGGCCGCGCAGCATCGCCGATCCGACGTGTCGGACCGGGCGGGCCGTCCCGGCGGCCCGGTCGAGCCGGACCAGGGCGAGGTGGGTGTGGTCGCCGCGTCCCGGCACCGGCTCGGCCAGTGTGACGTGCGGCAGCACCGGTGCCACCCGGCCGGCGAGACCCGCCAGCAGCGGCGCGACCAGCGAGACCAGCGCGACGACGGCGGACTGCGGGTTGCCGGGCAGGCCGGCGACGAACCGGACCCGACTATCGTCGCCGACCACCCGGGCCAGCAGCATCGGGAAACCGGGGCGTACCGCGACGGTGTTGACCACGTAGTCGGCGCCCAGTTCGGCCAGCGCCGGATGCAGGTGGTCGACCGGCCCGTGCATCGTCCCGCCGGTGGTGCAGACCAGGTCGGCGTGGGCCAACGCGGCACGCAGCGCGGCCACGTGGTCGGGCAGCGTGTCGGCCACCGGTCCGACCACGTCGGCCGGACGGATCTGACAGCCGTACCGGCGCAGCCAACTCGGCACGGTCGGGCCCAGCGCGTCACGGACCCGCCCGGCGGCGGGCGGACCGGCGGTGAGTAGTTCGTCCCCGAAGACCAGCAGCGCGGCCCGGGGCTGGCGGCGTACCCGCAGCGTGTCGTGGCCACAGGAGGCGGCCAGGCCGATCACGGCCGGGTCGACCGGGGTACCGGCCGGGAGCAGCTCCTCGCCGGCCGCCGCCTCCTCGCCCGGCCGCCGCCACTCCGGCACGCTGCGCGGCACACCGTCGACCGACCCGTCCGGGGTACGCGTCGACTCCTCCACCCGCAGCACGGCGGAGGTGCCCGACGGCACCATCGCGCCGGTGGCGATCTCGACGGTCGTCCCGTCCTCGGTCAACGGGGACGGTGTGCCGCCGGCCAGCACCCGCCCGACCACCCGCCACGGACCGGTACCTCGGACCGCCCAGCCGTCCACACTCGACGTGGGGAACGCCGGCAGGTCCGTCCGGGTGGTGAGCGGTTCGGCGAGGGTGTACCCGTCGACGTCGGCGAGTGGGCGCTCGACTGCGGGAAGTGCGGCGGCCAGGCCCACCGCGTACACCCGGGAGCGCGCCTCCTCCCAACCGGCCGGCGGCGGCGCGGCGACGCCCTCGGGGGCGGATGCGGTTTCCGTTCTCACCCGGCCGAGCCTATCGGTTCGCCTAGTGGTCGCCACCGCGCAACTGGTCGACGGTGTGCGCGAGGATCGGCCCCAGCACGGCGAGACCGTCCCGCGCGCCACCGGTGGAGCCCGGCAGGTTCACCACCAGGGTGCGACCAGCCACCCCGGCCACCCCCCGGGACAGCACCGAGGTGGGCACCCGGTCACGGCTGTGTGCGCGCAGCGCCTCGGCGATGCCGGGGATCTCGTAGTCGAGCAGGGCCCGGGTCACGTCGGGAGTGCGGTCGGTCGGCGTGACCCCGGTCCCGCCGCTGGTGACCAGCACGTCGACACCGTCGGCCAGTGCGGCTCGGATGGCCTGACCGACCGGCTCGCCGTCCGGCACCACCACCGGCTCGTCCACCTCGCAGCCCAGTTCGCGCAGGCCTTCGACGAGCAGCGGGCCGCTGGTGTCGGCGTAGACGCCGGCGGCGGCGCGGTTGGAGGCCACCACCACCCGGGCGCGGATCACGGCCGGTCCGCCGGACGCTCCCACAGGCCGGTCTTGCCGCCCTCCTTGCGCACCACCCGGATCGCCTCGACGCTCGCCGCCGGGTCGACCGCCTTGACCATGTCCACCAGGGCCAATCCGGCGACGGCCACGGCGGTCAGCGCCTCCATCTCGACGCCGGTCCGGTCGGCCGTGCGGGCGGTGGCGGTGATCTCGACGCTGTCCGTGGTGGGCACCAGGTCGACCGTGACACCGTGCAACGCGATCGGGTGGCACAGCGGGATCAGGTCGGGGGTGCGCTTGGCGCCCATGATCCCGGCCAGTCGGCCGACCGCCAGCGCGTCGCCCTTGGGCAACCCGTCCCGGCGGAGCAGCTCGATCACCTCGGACGTGGTGCGCAGCCGACCGGCCGCGACGGCCACCCGGCCGGAGACCTGCTTGGCGGAGATGTCGACCATGCGCGCCGCACCGGTCGCGTCGACGTGGGTGAGCTGGGCGGGTTCCGTCACGCTGGCGAGCCTATCCCTCCGCACCGACGTGCCCGGTGTGCGGTGCTTCGCGGAAGGAGTGGCGCTCGCGCGCCGCCCCCTTCCGCACCCTGCCGTGGTAGTCGAGACGTACCGATGGCAGGTGTCGCGACGAGATCCGTCCGTGGCGGATCTCCCCCCGTCGGCGACGTCGAGACGCTACCGAGCCGGTCGATAAGAAATCGATAAGAAGGTTTCTCTCGTTCTGTCGCTGCTCAGCGGTGGTCGGCACCGGACGACGCGGCGGTCAGTCGGGTGGCTGTCACCGCGACGGACGACCCCGCCAGACGGCGTTCGACGTCGAACCGCTCGGGTACCCCCATCCGCCTGAAGATCGCCAGGGCACGTTCCCAGTGCCGGCGCGCCTCTGCCGGGTCCGTGCCGGACAGGTGCTCGGCGAGGCCCGCCAGGGCTCGACCCCGCTCGTATGGGTGGGCGATCCGGGTGGCCAACTGCAGGGCCGACCGGTGCAGGGCGGTCAGCCGGTCGGCGTCGGCGGAGCCGGCGAGCGTGAACGCGAGATCGTTCAGGGCGGCGGCCTCGACGTGCGCCTCACCCGACTCCACCGCCAACTCCCGGGCCAGTTCGTGCTGCCGCACGGCCTCGTCGATTCGGCCCAGTCCGCGCAGCGCGTTGCCGATGTCGTTGCGTACCTCCGACTCCGCGTAGCGCTGACCGGTGCGCTCCCGCATCACCAACGCAGCCCGCAGTGCCCGCAGGGCGGCGGCGTACCGCCCCATCCGACATTTCACCCCACCGATGTGTCCCAACGCGTTGAGGATGTGGAACTGGTTGTTGACCTGGCGACCGAGATAGAGGTGCAGGCGATGCAGGCGCAGTGCCTCGTCGTACCGGCCGAGCAGGCCGAGCGCGAGCCCCACGCTCGGCAGGAAAGTCGGCACCTCGCCGGGGTCGTACCCGTTCTGGCTGCGCAGTCCGTCCAGACCACACCGCACCGCCTCTTCGAGATCACCACGGATCCAGTGGATGGCGGCCAGGTTGGTCCGGTAGCGGCCGATGTTCTTCAGGTCGCCACGCCGCTCGGAGATGCGGACCGCCGCGCCGACGTGCTGCAACGCGTCCCCGTAGTCGCCGGTACGGACGTAGGCGGAGGCGAGGTAGTTGTGCATCGCGGCGATGGCGGCGTCGTTCTCGACGTGCTCCGCCGCGGCGAGCCCGTGCAGATGCGTCGAAATGATGTCGTCGAAATAGCCCCGGACGTAAAGGAACCGCCACAACAGTCGGGTCAATCGCCACGCCTGATCGTGGTGTCGCCATTCCCGGGCCCGTACGACGAGCGACACGAGGTTGGCCCGCTCCGTCTCCATCCATTCCTCGGTCGGTGTTCCGACGTCGGCCAATAAGTCAGGACGGCGAGGTCGACCGAGGCTCACCTGCCCTCGCACGAAACCGGACTCCAGCTCGTCAGCGACACCGAATGCGAGGTGCAGAACGAGGTCGAGCAGATCGGCGAGAGCCCCATTCCGGGTGTCCGGCGAATCGTGTCGCATCGACATCTCGTGGGCGTACTGGCGAATGAGGTCGTGCATCCGGTACCGCCCGGCCTCGACCTCTTCGATCAGATGACAGTCGACGAGTACGTCCAGCGCCTCTGCGGTGTCGTCCGGGGACAGCCCGGACACCGCACTGGCGATCGCCGCACCGAACACCGCGCCCGGAGCGACGCTGAGCAGCCGGAACAGTCGCTTCGCGTCGTCGTCCAACGGTTCGTACGAGGCCGCGAACGCGCCGGCCACGCTCCGGTCCCCGGACGCGAGGTGGTCCAACCGGCGGGCGTTGCCGGCCAACAGCGCCGCCAGGTCCGCGACCCGCCAGGTCGGTCGATGCGCCAGCCGCGAACCGGCGAGCCGGATCGCCAGCGGTAGGTGCCCGCACTGCTCCACCACGGCCACGGCCGCCTCGGGTTCCGCCGCCACCCGCGCCGATCCGGCCGTGGAGGCGAGCAGCGCTACCCCCTCCGCGACGTCCATCACCGGCAGGGACACCGGTGGACCGACGTCCAGGCCGGTGATCCGCCGCCGCGACGTCACGATCACGGCGCTTCCCGGCACCGTGGGCAGCAGCGGGCGGACCTGCTCGGCGTCCGCCGCGTTGTCCAGCACCACGATCACCCGGCGTCCGGTCAGCTCGCGACGCCACAGGACCAGCCGGTCACCGCGTTCCGGAGGGATACGTCCACCCGGCACACCGAGTTGACGCAGCAGCGTCGCCAGCGCAGCGGTCGGGTCCACCCTCGCGGCGGGGTCGTGACCCGCGAGGTCGATGAAGAGTTGCGCGTCCGGGAAGCGGGCGGCGAGTCGACCGGCGACGTGCAGGGCCAACGACGTCTTGCCGCTGCCCGGCATGCCGTCGACGAGGTGCACCGCGGAGAGCGAAGTGCCGGCGCGCAGCGTCGCCGCCACCAGGTGTTCGACCGCCGGGGTCCGACCGACGAAGTCCGGCACCTCGCGGGGCAGGAACGGTTGCGCAGCGTCGCCTCTGCCCTCCGGGTCCCGCGTCGAGGACGCCGGGCGCGACTCCGCCGGATGCCGACGTTCCCGCTCCCGCGCGGCGATGTGCTGGTGGAGTTGCCGCAGCTCCGCCCCGGGCTCGATGTCCAACTGCTCGCGCAGGACCCGTCTCGCCTCGGCGTAGGCGGCGATGGCCCCGGCGTGGTCGTTGCGCAGGTACAGAGCCCGCATCAGCAGCAGGTGGGCCCGCTCGCGCAGCGGTTGCCCCATCAACAGCTCCCGGAGCACCGGCAACGCCTCGTCGTACCGACCCAGGCGGATCCGCAGCTCGGCCAGGAGTTCCGCCGTCAACATCCGGTCCTCGGTCGCCGAGGCCACCTGTGCCAGCAGCCCCGGCCCCAGCGAAAGCCCGGTGAGCATCGGTCCCTGCCAGCGCGCCAGCGCCCGCACCAACAGGTCCGCCGCAGCCGGCTCGTCCGCGACGACGAGCCGACGAGCCTCGGCGACCTCGGACTGGAAGGCGAAGACGTCCACGTCGGAGGGGTCGACGTCGAGGCGGTAGCCGTCACGGGTGCGGACCAGCACCTCACGCTCCGGCACCAGCAATTCAAGGCTGCGTCGCAGATTGGCCGCATACGTACGGACATTGGGCACGGCCGAGTGCGGTGGGCGGTCCGGCCACAACTCGTCGACGAGCTGGCCCACCGACACCAGCCGACCGGGGTTGCCGGCCAGCATGGCGAGAACCGTCTGCTGTTTCGGCGTCCCCAGGGGCAACACCCCCGAGTCGAGGCGTACCACGAGACCGCCGAGGACCTGAATCTGCACCGACCCCTCTGCCCGCATTCAAAGGATCACTGTACGCAGCTTAACCAGGATCCCGTGCTGCCAGTCCCCGCGTGATGCGGCAAGCTCGACCGAAACGGCGATGAAACGAGCAAAGCTTCTGGTCACACTTGTTGCGCAGAAATCTTGCGGCGGCGGGCACCGAGGTGGACAACGTGATCGATCCACCTTATTGGACCCTCCGTTAAGCGGATGGAACTGAACGTGACTTAATATCACCATATTGGCCTATTCTGCGCAATAAGACACCTTTAGTCGCTATATGCCCGCAAGCGCCCCTAGGGTTTGGCTACCAACGCGAAGGCAGCACAAAACTGGGGGTCGAGATGAACTCGAACGAATGGGGCTGATCCCATCTTCTGGATCAGGACCAACCGACGTACGCTTGCGGAGCGCAGCCCCTCGGTGACGAACGGGGACGATGGTTGGCTCTGCAGGAACGACAGACCGGGACCGATCGGCGGCTACTGCCGCTAATCGGTCTCGTCGTCGTTGTGGCCGGACTGGCCGCCGCGGTCTCCGTCGCCCACCTGCCCAGCTACGGAGCGGTCAACGCCACCCTCACCTGGACCGCCCTGATTTCCCTGGTGGCGGTCGGCTTCACCGCCAAGGTCCGGGTCCGCATCCGCGCCTCCAACCACTACATCGCCTGGACCGAGACCGCGATCATCATCGGCCTCGTCGTGGCACCGACCTCCGTGGTCGTCCTCGCCACCGGCTTCGGCGTCGCCATCGCCACCACACTGGCCCGGCTCCCACCGATCAAGCGCGTCTTCGGCATCGCCAAGAACATGCTCGTCGCCACCGCCGCCGGCCTGGTCCTGCAACTGTTCACCTGGCCACCGACCGACTCCGACATCGCCGCGACCATCGCCCCCCTGGCCGCCGCCTACCTCACCGCGGTGCTACTCGACGAACTCGTCACCCTGCCGGTCATCGCCATGGCCACCGGCACCTCGCTGCGCGGACTCTTCCTCGACAACTGGGACGTCCGCCTCACCGCAGCCCTGACCCGCCCCATCGTCATCGTCGGCACCATCCTCATCGTCAAGATCGACACGTGGCTGCTGCTGGTCGTACCACCACTCGTCCTCAGCCTCCACCTGCTCAACTCCAACCGCGTCCGCAGCCGCACAGAACAGCAGGCCTGGCAACGACTCGCCCAGACCACCGACGCGCTCAACGTCGTCGAGCTCGACGACGTACTCACCACGGCGGTCACCCGCGCCGCCGAACTCTTCTCCGCCGACGAGGTCGAGATCGAACTCCGCGAGGACGGCCGGGTGGTACGCGGCTCCACCGAGACCATCACGTACGACGGACCCATCGGCGAACCCACCGAGGTACACGGCGCCACCGTCCCCGTACGCCTCGAAGGCCACGACAAGACCGTCGACGTCGGCATGCTGCGCCTACGCTTCCGCGGCCCGGTACGACTCTCCGAACGAGAGCGGTACACCCTGCACACCTTCGCCTCCGCACTGTGCACGGCCGTCCGCAACGCCCAGGCGTACGCCGAACTCGCCCGGGTGGCCCAGGCCCACGCCCACGCCGCCGCACACGACGCACTGACCGGGCTGGCCAACCGACGCCACCTGCTCGAAGAGGGCAACGAGCAGTTGCACCACCGGCACGCCGACGGCATCACCGCCCTGGTCCTCATCGACCTCAACCACTTCAAAGAGGTCAACGACACCCTCGGCCACGCCGCCGGCGACCAGATGCTGATGCAGGTCGCCGAACGACTCCGCACCGCCGCCCGCGCCGACGACCTGGTCGCCCGCCTCGGCGGCGACGAGTTCGCCGTACTCCTGCGGGCGCTGCCCGCCCCCGCGGTCGCCGCGCACCGCGCCGACACCCTGCTCGCCGCCCTGCACGAACCGTTCGACGTCGACGGCATGCGGATCAGCGTCGAAGCCAGCGGCGGCATCGCCGTCGCCCCCGCCACCGGCGGCATGGTCGAACTGCTCCGACGCGCCGACGTCGCCATGTACCAGGCCAAACGAAGCGGAAACCGGATCGCCACCTACGCACCCGCACGCGACACCGCCGACATCGGCCGACTCACACTCGGCGGTGAACTACCCCGCGCCGTCGCCGACCAGGAGTTCACGGTCAACTTCCAGCCCATCGTCGACCTCGGCACCGGCGAAGTCATCGCCGCCGAGGCACTGGCCCGCTGGCACCACCCCACCCACGGCATGATCGACCCACTGCGCTTCCTGGAAGCCGTCGAACGCTCCGGGCTACTGCCCGCGTTCGCCGAAGCCATCCTCGACCAGGCCCTGATCGCCGCCGGCACCTGGCGCGACGCCGGCTTCGACGTCCCGGTGGCGGTCAACGTCTCCCCCCGCAGCCTGCTCGACGCCCGCTTCCCCGGATCCGTACTCGCCCGCCTACGCGCCCACGACCTACCCCCCGACCGGCTGGTCCTCGAACTCACCGAGACCCTCACCCTCAGCCAACTCGACGTCGTCGACCAGGGACTCACCCGACTGCGCGACGCCGGCATCCGCCTCGCCCTCGACGACTTCGGCACCGGCTACTCCTCGCTCTCCCTGCTCTCCCGGATCCCGGTCCACGAACTCAAGATCGACCGAAGCTTCGTGACCGCCATGGAATCCGCCACCGAAGCCGCCGCCATCATCCGCTCTACCCTCGACCTCGGCCGCAGCCTCAACCTGGCCGTCGTCGCCGAGGGAGTCGAACGCGACGCCCAACGCCGCGCCCTCTGGGAACTCGGCTGCACCGCCGGACAGGGCCACCTCTTCGCCCGCCCTCTCGCCGCCGGCACCCTCCTCGCCGCACTCCAACGCGGAACCGGCGGGCGACCGGGACACCTCGCCGCACCCCTGCACGATGCCGGAGCCGTCGTCCGACTACCCAAGGGACGCCGACAGGGGGGCCGGGGCCACCACCGGCCCGCCTGACACACTGGCCGACGTGAGCGCCGCCACCTCGACCACCCACCGCCCCGGCAGGTGGCACCGCCTCGACACCGCCGCCGACGGCCTCACCCTCGACCTCGGCCTGTACGCCGCCGCAGCCGCCTTCGCCGCGATCACCGCCGCCACCAGCACCCTCGTACCCCACCGGGCCTGGGGCACCATCGCCGCACTCGGCTACCTCGCCGCCGCACTCGCCGCCACCGGACAACTCCTCCTGCGCCGCCACCGACCACACTCGAAGCTGGTCACCCTGCCCGGACGCGCCCTCGTCACCGCACTCGCCTGGGCCGGCACCGCCCTGCTGCCCCTGATCTGGCAGAGCGTGCAACGCACGGCCGGACGCACCGACCGCGCCCAGGAAGAGGTCCTGGTCGTCGAGGACTCCGGCACCCGCCTCGTCGACACCGGAACGCCCTACCTGGGGCCCGACGCCATCGCCGCCCTGCCCCCCGACGAACAACTCCTCGGCTACACCCCCTACCAGCCGGGCATGGCCCTGTTCGGAATACCCCGGGCGTTCGCCGACACCTGGTGGACCGACGCCCGGGTCTGGTTCGCCGTCGGCACCGCCGTGGCGCTGCTGCTCGCCATCCGCATCCTGCGACCACCCACCGCCCGCACCGACACGACCCGGCACGACGCCCTCCTGCTGCGCGGCGTACAGGCCGCCACCGTCCTGCCCGTCTGCGCGCTCACGCTCGCCACCGGCGGCGACGACCTACCCGTACTCGCACTCTGCCTGCTGGCACTCGCCCTCGCCGCCACCGACCGACCCGGCTGGGCCGGCATCGCCGTCGGGCTCGCCGGAGCCCTGAAACTCTTCGCCTGGCCGGTCGCCGCAGTACTCATCATCTGGGGCCTCACCCGCCGCGCCGGCCTCCGCGTCGCCGCCGGAGCCCTCGGCCTCCCCGCCGCCGCGCTGCTCCCCACCCTCCTGGTCGACCGCAACGCGCTGGTGGAGAACGTCCTGCGCTTCCCCCTCGGGCACGGCCTCGTCTCCAGCCCCGCCGCCAGCCCGTTCCCCGGCTACCTGATCGCGAACGCCCTGCCCGCCGGCCGGATGATCGCCGCCGTGCTGCTGGTCGCCGCCGGCATCGCCATCGCCGTCCTGCTCGCCCGCCGCCCGCCGCGCACCGCCCGCAGCGTCGCCCTGATCTGCGGGTACGGTCTGCTCGTCGCCATCCTGCTGATGCCCGCCACCCGATTCGGCTACCTGCTGTACCCGATCGCGTTCCTGCTCTGGGCACCCGCACTCGACCTTCTCGGGATCCGGCAACCGCCGAGCGCGGACGACCGACAGGGCGTAGACCTGAGGACATGACCACCTACCGCGACCGCACCGAGGCAGGCCAGGAACTCGCCGACCGACTCACCGGCCTGATCGGCGAACCGGACCTCGTCGTGCTCGGCCTGGTACGCGGCGGCGTACCGGTGGCCCAGGTCGTCGCCGAACGCCTCGGCGCACCCCTCGACGTCCTGGTGGTCCGCAAACTCGGCGTGCCCTGGGCGCCCGAGGTCGCCTTCGGCGCACTCGGCCCCGGCGGCGAACGCGTCCTCAACGAGGTCGTCGCCGACCGGCTCAGCCCCGACGACATCGCCGCAGTACAGGCACGCGAACAGGCCGAACTGGACCGACGGGAACAGCTCTACCGGGCCGGCCGTCCACCCCTGGACCTCACCGGCCGTACCGCCCTGATCGTCGACGACGGCCTGGCCACCGGCGCGACCGCCCGCGCCGCCGTCCAGGTCGCCCGCCACCTCGGCGCCCGCCGCGTGGTGGTCGCCGTACCCGTCAGCGCGCCGCAGGCCCACGAGATGCTGGCCGCCGAGGCCGACGACGTGGTCAGCGCCCTGCGCCCCGCCGACTTCGGCGCGGTCGGCGCCTACTACGACGACTTCCACGAGGTCTCCGACCGCGAGGTGACAGCGGCGCTTACCACTATCGGGTGACCCGACCAGGTACCTTCGGGTCATGAGCCTGACCTGTCCCAAGTGTCGCGGTGAGATGCGCCAGTACGAGCGCAGTGGGGTCGTCATCGACCAGTGCGGCGAGTGCCGTGGGATCTTCCTCGACCGTGGCGAACTGGAGAAGCTGTTCGAGGCGGAGGCCAACTGGAGCGCCGCCCAGCAGCCCCCGCCCGCTCCCCAGGGTGGCTACCAGCCCCCACCGCCGCCGCCCCCCGCGCCCGCCCCGCACCAGCCCGGCTACGGCGCCGTCCCGCCTCCGCCCCCGCCGCACGGCTATCCGGCACCGGCGCCCGCCTACGGCCACTCCCAGCAGCACTACGGCTACCACGGCCACTACCGGCGTAAGAAGCGCAAGAGCTTCCTGGACGACATGTTCGGCTGAGCAATATCGCGACCGGGCCGCCACCTCGGCCGGCCCGGTCGCCCGCCCGCTCGAAGCGGTCCCGGACGGCTCAGACGATGGCCATGTCGACGAATCTCGACAGGTGCAACTGAGCTGCGACGGTCACCGTGTCGGTCGGACCATTTCGATGCTTGGCAACTATGAAATCCGCCTCTCCGGCTCGGGGCGATTCCTTGTCGTAGTAGTCGTCGCGATGCAAAAGTATGACAACGTCGGCATCTTGTTCAATAGACCCGGATTCGCGCAAATCGGACAGTTGCGGACGCTTGTCGGTGCGCTGTTCGGGGCCACGGTTCAGCTGACTGACCGCGATGACCGGGCACTCGACCTCCTTGGCCAGCAGCTTCAGGCCTCGGGACAGGTCCGCGACCTCCTGCTGCCGGCTCTCGGTGCGCTTCGGTGAGGTCATCAGCTGGAGATAGTCGACCACGATCAGCTTGAGGTCGTGCCGCTGCTTGAGCCGGCGGGCCTTGGCCCGGATCTCCATCAGGTTCATGCTCGGCGTGTCGTCCACGAAGAGTGGCGCCTCACTGATCTCACCCATGCACCGGGCGAGCTTCGTCCAGTCGTCGTCGGAGAGCTGCCCGCTGCGCAGCACGTGCAGCGGCACCCGCGCCTCGGCCGAGAGCAACCGCATGACGATCTCGACCTTGCTCATTTCCAGCGAGAAGATGGCCGCCGCATGGTTCGCCCGGATTGCCGCGTTTCGGGCGAAGTCCATACTCGCCGTGCTGTTGTGCGTGGGAATCATCGACCGACCGGCCAGGTACAGATGATCCTCGTTGTCGACCGTCACGCACCGCACCGGGACGCTCGACACCGGTCGCACATCCACGATGTAGCGGGACCGAGTACCCGCACGGCCGGTCGCGTGCCGGCGCGTCGCGTGTGACTCCCGCTTCCGGGCCAACCGGAACACCTCGTCCGAGGTCGAGAAGTTCAATATGAAAGCAGTCGAGCTTTCGGGAGTGCGACCGCTGACTCGCTTGCGGTTGATCGAGCATCGGTAGCCGAGGCTGACGACGAGTTCGTACACATCCTCGGCCAACCGCTCCGAGGTGGTGGCGTATTGGACATGGCCGGCCGGCGCAGCGGTACCGTCGGTGTCGAGCAGTCCGGCCAGCAGATCCCGTCGCTGCTCCTCCGACGCTCGGAGGTACGGCTGCGGGATGTGCTTGTCGTCAAGGACACCGGCGGCTCGGAGCAGGCCGGTGAACGAGCCGCGCAACCGGCGACACGATGCGCACTGGCGGGCACCGTTCCAGCTGGACTTCGTCGTCGTACCGCACGTCTCGCAACCCTCGCGGTCGACGGTCTCGACCATGCCTCTCGACCTGGCACCACAGGTCCTTCCGCAGGTTCGTACCGCAGACGCGCGGGGAGTGAAGGTGACGCCGCAGACGATGCAACAACGCTCGTCGAGTGGTGCCGGCGACGGCAGCTTGATGCCGTAGGAGTAGGTCCCGCTACCCGGGGTGACCCTGAAGCCGTCGGCTTCGACGTACTGTGCGATCTCCGGATCCGCCGATGTGAATCGGGCACCTGCGGAGTGCCCGTCGCCCAACCACACCCCGAGTGTGTACGGGGGAACGGGCAGGTCCTCGCGGGCGGGCAGGGACAGCGGCCGAGCATTGGTCACCGCGTGGTTCGCGCGTCCGTCAGCCGGATGCCGCAGTGTCGCGGCGATGTGCTCGGTGGTGACGGTCCGAGGGTGAGCCACAGTTGTCTCGCTGTTGATGACCCGACTCACCCGGCTCAGGTGCGCGTCGAACAGGGCATGGGCGCTGTAGGCGTCGACCGTCCGACGCCAGGGCTTGCCGTTCCGGGAATACTGGCGTTCGACCTTGCCGGCGATGCCGACCCCGGCCGCCACGACATGCAGGACGTTCCGGAAATCGGACCCGGCGATCTCCACAGCTTCCCGGTACGTGACGAGCCGGTCGGGGGCGGAGGTGACGGCCTGGTGTACGGCTGCCGCCTTGGCGCGTGCCGAGGCCTCCCACTGGTGGCGCGGCCGGAGTTCGTTCTGCTGGCGGCGTGAGGCGCGGGTGGTCGTCGTCCAGAGATGCTCGGCATCGGCGACGATGACCGAGCCGTCGGAGAACTCGACCTCGTAGCAGGGGCGGTTGTGGCGCACCTCGTAGGCGTGCGTCACGGTGGTGGGTCGACCGTCGGCACCGATCAGCTGGTCGCCTACCTTCACCTCGCCCATCGTGGTCCAGCCGGTCGGTGTCGGCAGCTGCGTGTCGAGCGCGAGCGCCTTTCCAAGACCCGGGCGGCCCGCCACGATGATCAATTGGCCGGCGTGCAGGCCGTTGAGCAGGCGGTCCAGGTCGGTGAAGCCGGTCGGCACGCCGGTCATCACGCCGCCCTGCGCGCCGACGGCCTCGATCTCGTCGAGGGTCGGTTGGAGCATGTCCGCCAGGATGGCGAAGTCCTCGCTGACCCGGCGTTCGGTCACGTCGTAGACGGCCTGCTGGGCCAGGTCGACGACGTCGTCGACGTCGCGAGTGCCGCCGCCTCCGGTGCCGTATCCGAGTTGGACGATCCTGGTGCCGGCCTCGACCAGTCGTCGGAGTACCGCCCGCTCACTGACGATGCGCGCGTAGTACGCGGCGTTCGCCGCGGTCGGCACGCTCGCGATCAGCGTGTGCAGGTAAGGTGCGCCACCGATCCGGGCCAGGTCACCGGAGTCGGCCAGCGCCGCGGCGACGGTGATCGCGTCGGCCGGTTCACCACGACCGTAGATCTCCAGGATGATGTCGAAGATGGTGGCGTGCACCGGCCGGTAGAAGTCGTTGGTCTTGAGGATCTCGACGACGTCGGCGATGGCGTCCTTGGACAGCAGCATCCCGCCCAGGACGCACTGCTCGGCCGCGACGTCCTGGGGTGGCGTCTTGTCGAACTGGCCGTCGCGCGGTGGCGGGCCGGACGGTTGCCCTCCGTTGGGAAACGACTCTGTCCGCATGTCATCCGTGACCGACACCGAGCCCCCCTCCACTGCGTCGGATCGTTCCTGGGCCTGCACAGCCCGGGTGCGAGAGTCGACCGGCCGTCGATCGGGGGCATCTGGCGGCGGGTCGGGGGCTAACGATACGGAACCCGAGGTCAGCCACTCAACCAGACCAGTGGATGAGCCTCGGGACAACCTGTGGATGGCGGTGGACGAGCATGTGCGCAGCGTGTGCACAGCATGTGGATAACTCCTGGGGAACAGCGAGGCGCACGCCGCTGAGCTGGACAGGTATTGTCCACAGCCTGTGGACGGGAATTTCCGGGTAGGGCTTTGTCCTGAACGTCCCGTAGGATCGGTGCCCTACGGCTACACCTGGACAGCGGATTGCGCTTTCGGTTGAGAAGGGTCACGCTCCGGCCGTGAGTTACCGGGACTGGGTACGCGGGGAGGACGGCCCGCGTGAGCGGCCGACCGCTTCGTGGGCCGAGCCCGTGGAACGGGACCCGGACGAGCGGTACGACTCCGCGGTCGAGCGGTACCGCACCCCGAGTCGGCGCCGGGCCGCCGAGCGCGGCCAGGAGGAGCCGGCCGAGCCGTACCTGCCGCGCTGGGCGCTGGAGTCCGGCGTGCGCAGTGTCGACGGCGGCGGGCGGCACGCTGCTCCGGATGAGGATGACGAGGTCGAGCGGCCACGGTACGCGGGCGGTCGGCGGTCGGCCGAGCGCGGCGGGAGTCGCCGGGCTGGTGAGTCGAGTTGGCGCGAGCCCACGGCACGGGCTGCCCTGCCGGCGTCCGATCACACCCGGGAGTGGACGTTCGACCGTCCACAGGAAGAGGGGTACGTCGGTAGTCGTCGCGCCGAGGACGACGACCCGGTCTCGGGTGTGACGCCGCAAAGCCGGCCGCGTCGGGCCCCGTCGCAGCGTCGCCAGGTGACCTGGTCGGGGCTTGCGGAGGAGGACGCCGAGTCCGACGCGTCCGAGCCGGCCGCCGAGCCACCCACCCGGCGTCGGCGGCGTGCGGCGGAGCCCTCGACGCCTGCGGTCGACCCGTGGCAGCGGGGCACGGAGCGGGCTGCGGAGCCGGAGTACCAGCAGCCGGCGGTGGATCCGTGGGACGCGTCCGGCCTGCACGCGTGGGACCGGTCGGCGGTTGATGGTCGCCGCGTGGACCCCGCGTCGGCCGATCCCTGGGACGCGGACAGTACGAGCCAGTGGCTTCAGGCGGCGGGTACGGATCCGTGGATCGAGCCGGACAGCACCGGCCAGTGGGATCGCTTCTCGGAGCCGGAGCCGAAGTCCGCGCCTGTGCCGGAGCCACGGGAGCGGGATCGACCCCCGGAGCGGTGGGCCGGTTCCTCCGAGCCGGACCGGTGGGATCGGACGGAGCCGCCTCGTTCGGGGGCTGCTCCGGCGACCTCTGGTGCCGGACAGTGGTCCTGGGCGGAGCGGGCGGAGCCGGAGCCGGCGCGGGAGCCCTTCTGGCCGGGTACGCGTCTGGCAGGCGACGATCCGCGGTGGGTGGACGCGCCGGAGTCGGCGCCTCGGTCGCCGGTGGTCGGGTACACCGCGCCTCGGCCACGGGCGGCGCCCCGTCGGCGCTCGTCGCCCGCACCGGCTCCGCCTCGGCCGGTCGGTATGGCGGCCGTACGGCGGCGGATCGAGGCGGTCGGTTCCGGGGGCTGGAACCGTCGGCTCGAGGACGACCTGCTCGATCCGGATCCGGGTGGTCCGTGGTTGCCGTTGCTGTACACCGCGGCCTGTTACGTGCTGCCGGCGGTGGTGATCTTCGTCTGGCTGTTGACGCTCGACGGGGCGCCGCCGGCCGGCTGCGTGACGGACATCAGTGGCGGCGGCTGTGATTCGCCGCGGGCTCGGGCGTTCGGCGCGATGGTGGGTGGGTTGCCCCGCTTCGGGCTGGCGTTGATGAGCAGTTTGGCGGTGGCGATGTTGCTGCGCCGGGTGGGTACGACGTGGCGGTCGACCACGGTGGCGCTGGCGGCCGCCGTGGTCGGTGGTGGTCTCTCCACGGTGATGATCAGTGCGGTGACGGGCCAGCCCATCGGCTGACGGTTCGGTCGTCGCGTTCCGTCGTTCGTCCGTCGGATACGCGGATGCGACAGGGCCCGCACCGGTGATCGGTGCGGGCCCTGTCGGGTACGTCCAGCGGGGCTCAGCCCTGCACGACGTTGAGGTTGAACGTGGCGGTCACCTCGGGGTGCAGCTTGACCCGCACCGCGTGCGACCCGATCGCCTTGATGTGACCGGGAAGCTCCAGCCGACGTCGGTCGAGCGCCGGGCCGCCGGCCGCCTTGACGGCGTCGACGATCTCGGCGGAGGTGACCGAGCCGAAGAGCCGGCCACCGTCGCCGGCCCGGGCCTTCAGGTTGACCTTGAGACCCTCGAGCTGGCCCTTCACCTCGTTGGCGTGGCCCAGATCGCGGATCTCGCGTGCCGAGCGGGCCCGCTTGATCAGCGTGACCTGCTTCTCCGCGCCCTTGGTCCAGGCGATCGCGAAGCCCTGCGGGAGCAGGTAGTTACGGCCGTAGCCGTTCTTGACCTCGACGATGTCGCCGGGGGTGCCGAGCCCGGACACCTCCTGAGTCAGAATGATCTTCATGGCGGTGCCTCCTCTCAGCGGGCCGTAGCGGTGTACGGCAGGAGCGCCATCTCACGGGCGTTCTTGACCGCACGGGCGATCTGCCGCTGCTGCTGCGAGGTCACGCCGGTCACCCGCCGAGCGCGGATCTTGCCGCGGTCGGAGATGAACTTACGCAGCAGCGCGGTGTCCTTGTAATCGATGTAGGTGATCCCGTCCTTGTCGAGCGGGTTCACCTTCTTCTTCGGCTTGCGCAGTGCCGCAGCCTTCGCCATTGCTCTTGCTCCTGGTTTACGATCACGGGCGCTCGGCGCCATTAGAACGGAGGCTCCTCGTCGAAGTTGCCGCCACCCGAACGGGAGGGGGCTGGTGCGGCCGAAGCCCAGGGGTCGTCGAAGTTGCCTCCGCCGCCGCCCTGGCCACCACCACCGCCGCCGCTGTTGCCGCCGCTACCGCCGAAGCCGCCGCCGCTACCGCCGGAGCGGGACATCTTCTGCACCTTCGCCGTGGCGTAGCGCAGAGACGGGCCGATCTCGTCGACCTCCAGCTCGATGACGGTGCGCTTCTCGCCCTCGCGGGTCTCGTAGGACCGCTGGCGTAGCCGGCCCGACACGATCACGCGGGCACCGCGCTGCAACGACTCCGCCACGTGCTCCGCGGCCTGACGCCAGACGGTGCACGCGAGGAACAAGGGCTCGCCGTCCTTCCACTCGTTGGACTGCCGGTCCATGTACCGGGGCGTCGAGGCGACCCGGAACTTGGCGACGGCTGCCCCCGAGGGGGTGAACCGCAACTCGGGGTCATCGGTCAGGTTGCCGATGACCGTGATGGTGGTGTCTCCTGCCATGACCAACTCCTCGCACACTCAACCGTTCCGCCGTACAGGTTCTCAGAACCCTCTGACAGCGCGGCTGAGGCTGTTCCGGGTGGGGCTAGGTGGATGGATTAGCGCATTTCCGGGCGGATGACCTTGGTGCGCAGCACGGACTCGTTGAGTCGCAGCTGGCGGTCCAGCTCGGCCACCGCCTCAGGCGACGCCTGAAGGTCGACGACGGCGTAGATGCCCTCGGCCTTCTTGTTGATCTCGTACGCGAGGCGCCGGCGGCCCCACACGTCGGTCTTCTCCACCGAGCCACCCGCGGTCCTGATCACATTCAGGTACGTGTCGAGCGACGGGGCGACGGTGCGCTCCTCGAGGCTGGGGTCGAGGATCACCATGATCTCGTAATGACGCAAGACGTGCTCACCTCCTGTGGGCTAAGCGGCCACGGTCCTTCCGTGGCAGGAGGTCGTGCGTCGCTGCCCGTCCCGCACCGGGGGAACCCGACCGGGAGCGGACAACCGGACCAGGATACCCGGCCCGAACGATCACCAGCACCGAGGTGACCGGCACAGCGAACCGGGGGTCCGCGTCGACGTCGCTGTCGACCCGGACCCCCGGTCACGGGACCGCGGGGCGTCCCGTCCGCATTCCTTGGGTGGGACCTGGGGAGGAACGACCACACCGATGAGGTTGGACCGAAGACGCCCCGCGGAGCTTTATCACGTTGTTATCTGACGATATCCCGGAAGTCAGCGCTTCATGGGGCAAATCCCAGAATTACCGACATTCTTCTTCTGCTGACCTCCGTCGACGTCCCACCGATGCCGCTGCGCCGACCGGGTCCGGTCGGGCATCGACAGGCGACCGGTCCGTCGACACCGGGATCAGGAACGTCCGAAGCGCCGGATCCATCGGTATCAACGAGTTCCGGCGGCCACGGTGACGCCATCGGGCCGGTGGGCGTCACCCCGACCGTCGGTCGCGCGACGTAGGCTCCCCTGCATGCGTATCGGAGCCCACGTCGATCCGACCGACCCGCTGGCGGAGGCGACCGCCCGAACGGCCGACGCCGTGCAGTTCTTCCTCTCCGACCCGCAGGGTTGGAAGGCCCCACAACCCCGTGCGGACGCGGAACTGCTGCGCGCCGCCGAGGTCGACGTCTACGTGCACGCGCCGTACGTCGTCAACGTCGCCACCGGCAACAACCGCATCCGCATCCCGAGCCGGAAACTGCTGCTCGCACACGCGCAGGCCGCCACGGCGATCGGCGCCAAGGGGCTGGTGGTGCACGGTGGCCACGTGAACGCCGGCGACGATCCGGCCAGCGGCATCGAGAACTGGCGCAAGGCCCTGGCGTACGCGGCGGACTCCGGTGGTTTCGGGCTGCCGGTGCTGATCGAGAACACGGCCGGCGGCGAGAACGCCTGCGCCCGTCGACTCGACGCGCTCGCCCGGCTCTGGGACGTCATCGGCGAGTACGACGTGGGTTTCTGTCTCGACACCTGCCACGCGCACGCGGGCGGCGAGGAACTCCTCGGCCTGGTCGACCGCGTGAAGGCGATCACCGGACGGATCGACCTGGTGCACGCCAACAACTCCAAGGACGCGTTCGACTCGGGCCGAGACCGCCACGACAATCTGCGCGGCGGCACCATCGAGCCGGACCTCCTGGTGGCCGTGGTCCGGGCGGCCGACGCCCCGGTCATCGTGGAGACTCCCGGTGGGGCCGACGGGCAGAGCGGCGACATCGCCTTCCTGCGTGGACAACTCGGCCCGGGGACGTCGGCGGCATGACCACGGACCAGTCCGCCACCGGCGGCGCACAGTCGACCCCCCAGGACAGCAGCACTGCGGCCGAGCCGTCGCCCCCCGGTGCGTCGACCGACGTCCCTCCGGCGGCGACGAACGCAGGGGCCGACGCCGGCACGCGTGCCACCGGCCCGGACACCACCGCCGTCGACAGCATGGAGGCTGCGGCCGTCGGCGGCCGGGCAGGTTCCACCTCGGACCGGGGCACCGAGGTCGAGCCGACCGCTACGGCCGGCTCACCGGCCACTGCCACCGGCGCGGACGCCGGCAGCGGTGACACCGGAAACGACAAGACCGCCGGAAGCGACAAGAGCAGCGGGGACGGCAAGACCGCCGGGAACGACAGGAGCAGCGGCAAGGACACCGCGAGCAAGGACGCCGCCGACAAGGGCGCTGGCGACAAGGACGGCAGCGACTCGGACAAGGAGAAGACCGGCGAGGGCGCCACGGGCGACGACAAGTCGGACCCCTGGGCCGCCTTCGGGCCTGCTCCCGTCCCGGTACCCACCTGGTACGGGCGGCTCGGTCGCCGCCTCGGCCGGTTCGCCATCCACGAGTGGACCCTGGCCGCTCTCGGTTCTCTGGCGCTGGCCGTCCTGATGACCTGGCCGACGCTGCGCTATCCACGGCACACCCTGCCGCAGGACTACTGGGACCCGAGCCTGCAGGCATGGCAGATGGCCTGGTCGGGACACATCCTGAAGACCGACCCGGCGCAACTCTGGCACGCCAACACGTTCTTCCCGGAACGGTGGAGCTTCGCGTTCTCCGACACCCTGCTCGGGTACGCCCCGGCAGGCATGATCGGGACCGGCCCCGAACACGCGCTCCTGCGCTACAACATCATCTTCGTGCTGGCCCACGCGCTCGCCACGTTCGGCGCGTACGTGCTGGCGCGGCAGCTCGGGGCCAGCCAGATCGGGTCGGCGGTGGCCGGGGTCAGCTACACCTACGCGCCGTGGTTGCTGGCGCAGGCCGGTCACCTGCACGTGATCTCCAACGGCGGTATCCCGCTGGCGCTGGCCATGCTCGCGCGGGGGCACGGTTGGTCGCTGCGGCACGGCTACCGGCCCGAACGCCGCAACCCCGGTTGGGTGTACGCCGGCTGGCTGGTCGCCGCCTGGCAGTTGAGTCTCGGCTTCGGCATCGGCCTGCCGTTCGCGTACGTCCTCGCCGGCACGGTCGTGGTGGCCGCCGTCATCTCGTACGCCAAGCGCATCTTCTGGCGGGTGAAGCGGCCCTTCGGTCAGCGGTTGCTGACCGCCGACCTGATCGGCGGCCTGATCTTCGCCGGAGTCGGCATCCTGCTGGCCATCCCGTACTTCACGGTGACCCAGCTCCACCCGCACGCGGAACGTTCCATCGCCGACATCGCCGTCTTCTCCCCTCCGGCGACCGGCTTCGTCACCGCTCCCGGTGAGTCCCGCGTCTGGGGCGAGCTGCACGAGGGTGCCCGGGCGATCCTGCCCTGGCACCCGGAGATGACGCTGCTGCCCGGCTTCGTGCTGTACGCGTTGGCGGCCGGCGGCCTGTTCTTCTCGATCTGGACGGCCCGCCAGCGCCTGCTGCTCTTCCTCGGCGTGCTGGTCACGATGGTGTTGGCGATGGGCACCGAGTTCTTCGGCGGCACCTACACCTTCGTCCCGCTCTTCGAGCACCTGCCCGGCTGGAACGGCATCCGTACGCCGGGACGGCTGATGCTCTGGACCACTCTGCTGTTGGGGCTGCTCGCGGCGGGCGCGGTCAGCGCGTTCGCCGAGCGGGTACGGGAGATCTCCGCCGAGCGGATCCCGTCCTGGCCCAGCCCGTGGCTGCGCCTGGCCACGCTGGTTCCGCTGGTGCTGGTACTCGCCGAGGGAACGAACACCACCCCGCAGCCGGTGGTGCCGACGCAGCCGGCCGCCATGCGTGAGGTCGACGGTCCGATGCTGGTGCTGCCCAGCGGGCAGAGCCACGACCAGCCGGTGATGCTCTGGTCGACCTCGCGGTTCCAGCAGGTCGTCAACGGCGGCAGCGGCTTCGTGCCCCGGCAACTGGACGACGTCCGCCGCGTGACGATGGCCTTCCCGGACCAGACCAGCGTCGACTACCTGCGCACCCTGGGCGTGCAGAACGTCCTGATCCTGCGGGACCTGGTCGTCGGCACACCCTGGGAGATCAGCATCGACGCGCCGGTCGACGGTCTCGGCATCACCCGCGAGGAGATCGGCTCGGTCGTCGTCTTCCGTCTCTAATCCACGTATTGCTGGTGCTTACAGCTTCGAGAAGCTACCTATCGAGGTAGGGCTGCAAACGACATGATGTGCGCCGACATCGCGAAGCGCTGACATCTCCGCCACGGCCAATTTAGCGACCACTCTTCGTTACATGACACTAATTACCAGACTTTAACACAGCGCGGAAGGGCACCATATCCGCGACAGCCCAGAAGGCATGCGGATACTAGCAGCCGCAGCGGTGATTTGGGGAAGTGTTACCCAATCAAGAACGAATTATTTCCGGGAAACCAACAGCAGTGCATGCATCGTCTCATTTAGGCAGCTATGCGCAGCTTGCCGCGATCCATACATTTGACATTATCGTTTCCCGTCAAATACAGTGCCTACCTGAATGGCCAACAATCAAAACCGTCGACCTCAATGGGTTGGCGAGTTGACCAACGGGAGGTGTTCGGGTGAAACTGAGGAAGCTCTTCGCGGCCACGGCAGTAGTCGCGACAACTATCGTCACCACCACACTCGCGAGCACAACTTCAGCCTCGGCAGAGCCGGCTGACATTTCGGAAGCCGCAGCCGCCAGTTGTTACGGTGGCGCAGTTTCCTTCCCGTCTCAGACTTTGGGCCCAGCATCCACGCGATATCTTCCCTCCTCCTCGGGCTACTACACGACGAGCTCTCGCTGCCAGGACATCAACATCAAGTTCGCCAACCCTGAGAGCGGAAACGTGCAGGTCCGGGTTTGCTGGGTGTCCCACGGCACCTGCAACTCGTACAAGACCCTATTGATGGACTCCGCCTGGAAGGTCATCGCTACCGATGTACTGGACGGCACGAGGTTCCGGGTTCAGATCTACAACTATCGGGACTGGAGCACGACTTTCGGCGGCCAGGTAGCCTACTAGCGTTGAATGGTTGCAGGCTCTCTGCGGAGAGCCTGCAACCATTCACACTATTGCCTCGCCTCGCCGACCACCCAGCTCATGCCGAATTCCCGACTACGTCGAATCCAACCTCTTATCCTCTCCAGGGCCGCCTGAACACTTCAAGTAGATGCGATCTTGGAGCAGCCAATTTCATGACTTAATAGAGACAGGATCAATGGAAGTGGTGGTGCGGCGACTTCGCCATCGGTCCAGCCAGGGCGCGTCGGGGGCGCCGTCGATGACGCCGCCGTCCGGGTCGTCCGGGTAGGTGCTGCGGACCGCGTCCCGCTCGGGGTGCAGGATCTCCCGGATCACCAGCACGCACAGGACCACCACCGTGGTCAGTCGCAGGCTGGCGGCCAGCACGAAGACGCCCTCGGGGAAGACCGGCCGACCGGTGGAGGCGCCGAGCAGTTGGCCGTAGAACGCGACGAAGTAGCAGACCTCGGCGGCCTGCCAGACGAGGAACGCTCCCCACTTGGGCCGGGCCAGCACCACCAGCGGCAGCAGCCAGAGGACGAACTGCTGCGACCAGACCTTGCTGAAGATCAGGAAGGCGGCGACCACCAGGAAGGCGAGTTGGCCGAGCCGGGGCCGGCGCGGTGCCAGCAGCCCGAGCGCGCCGATGCCGAGGCAGGCCAGTCCGAAGAGTACGTACGACAGGTTGTTGAGCACGGGGATGTTCGCGTCGAGCCACTGGAAGGGGCCGATGCTCGCCGGATCGCCGACCTTGCCGTCCAGGTAGCGACCGATGTACCACAGCGTGCCCCAGTCGATCGGGCGTTCGGTGTTGAGTTCGAAGAAGCGTTTCCAGCCGTCGCGGGTGGCTTCCGGAATGGCCACCGGCAGGTTCACCGCCAGCACCGTGACCGCTGCCGCGCCGATCGCCGTGAACGCGGCGCGTAGTCGGGCGGTGCGGAACGCGAGCACCAGGATCGGGCCGAGTATGAACAGTGGCCACATCTTCGCCGCGCCCGCCAGCCCGAGCAGGATCCCGGCCAGGACGGGTCGACTGCGGGCCCAGGCCAACAGCCCGAACGCGCCCAGTCCGATGGCGAGCAGGTCCCAGTTGACGGTTGCGGTGATCAGCAGTGCGGGGGCCAGGGCGAAGAGTGCGGCGTCCCATGGTCGTCGTCGGCGTAGCGACAGCAGCACCGCCACGGTGGCCACCGCCAGCGCCCCGAGCACGAGCACGTTCAGGTTGTAGAACCACTGCCCCTGGTTGATCTGCGGGTTGCCCTCGCCCACGGCGTGCACGGGCAGCCCCAGCGCCCCCATGAAGTACCCGGTCAGCACCGGGTACTCGACCGGGTGGTCGCGGTAGGGCACGGCACCCTCGTGGAGTCGCTCCGCGTAGTAGAGCGCCAGCACGTCGGTGTAGCAGAAGCGGGTGTACTGCTTGTTGTCCACCCAGGCGCCGTCCTGGCAGGGCGATTTCTGCACCCAGTGCAGGGCCAGGGTCAGGCAGGTCAGCGCCAGGACGATGCGTACCGCCGTCCAGAACCGGCGTTCCGCGCCGCTCTGACGGTCGCGCGCGGTGGCGTGGTCACCGAGCGGGCCGCCGATCAGCCCGGAGAGCCCCCGCACGAAGCCGTCGGAGCGGGACGGGTGGTCTGGGACACCGGTTTCATCGATGCCTGGCGTCGACTGGGTGCTCATGACCGTGCATCCTGCCGTATCAGTTGACCGCACAGAAGTCGAACCACGGCAACGCCTACCGATCAACTGTCGATGAATGCCTATTTATCAGCGGCTATGAACGCCGCGTGGGCGGCCCGAACCAGGTTCGGACCGCCCATCACGTGGACCGGAGATCAGTCCCGGGTGCTTCTCGGTGGCAGCAGGCCACCGCCACCACCACCCGGTCCTTCATTGTTGTTCGGGTCGCCACCGCCCGGACCGCCGTTTCCACCGCCCGGACCACCGTTGCCGGGGCCGTTGTTGCCCGGACCGCCGTTGTTGTTGCCGCCGCCCAGCAGGCAGCGCAGGTCCGTCGGGTCGCAGCCGCCCGGGTTCGACGGCGGCGCAGGCGGCGCAGGCGGCGGTGGTTCCTCGCCGTTGCCCAACTTGTCGTCGCCGACGCCGGTCACGTTCGGCAGGTCGGACGGATCGGAGCCCTTGAGCGCGTCGTCCATGTATTTCTTCCAGACCGCAGCCGGCAAGCCGTTACCCCCGACGTTGTCGCCGTTCTTGTCGACGATGGCCGGCTTCTTCGGATCGCGGCTGCCGACCCAGACGGCGGTGGCGACGTTCTTGTCGTAGCCGACCATCCAGGCGTGCGCGTTCTTGTCGGTGTTGTTGTGCTCCCAGGTACCGGTCTTGCCGGCCGCCTGCCGGCCGTTGCTCAGTCCGGCGTTGCTGCGGCCCGGGATCTCCTTCAGCACGGCGGTCACCTCGTCGGCGACCTCCGACCTGATCACCTGCGTGCCGCCGCCCCTCGTCAGCTTCTCACCGGCGATCTTGTCCCACTTGCCGGTCGCCTTGTTCTGCTTCTCCACCACCCGGACGAAGTGGGCCTTGTTGTACTTGCCGCTGTTGGCGAGCGTGGCCAGCCCGTTGGCGTGGTCGAAGACGGTGATCGGGTACTGCCCGAAGCCGATGACGCGGTCGAACGTCTTCTTACCGAGCTCCTCCGGCTTGTTCTTGGTCAGGTCGTACGGCTTCGGCGGGTCGACCGACCAGATGGTCCGGATGCCGGCCCGACGGGCGATGTCGATGACCTTGTCCTCACCGACCTGCTCGGCGATGTGGAAGAACGGCACGTTGTACGACCGCACGGTCGACTCCTGCAGCGTGCAGGACTTGCCGCAGCTCTGCCGGACGTCCCGGCCGGCGTTGATGATCTCGTTCGCGTAGCCGTCGGGCTTGAACGGGGTCGCGTCCCAGCGCGACTTGACCGAGATCCCGGCGTCGATCGCCGCCGCCAGCGTGTAGACCTTGAACGACGAGCCCGGCGGGTGACCGCCGACGATGTCGCCGTTACTGTTGGTGTTCATGCCGGCGTAGTCGAAGTCCGCGCCGCTGTTGCCGCCGTAGTAGGCCAGCACCCGCCCGGTCTTCGGGTCGATGGAGACCGCGGCGGCCATCAGGTTCTTGGGCTGCCCGTTGAGCACCGAGCCCTTACGGTCCGGCCGGGCCGCCTCCTCCAGGGCCTTCTGCATCTTTGGGTCGATGGTGGTGGTGATCCGGTAGCCGCCCTCACGCAGCTCGGTCACGCAGTTCGGCTTGTCCGGAGCGCCGGAGTTGGAGCAGATGCCCCACTCGTCCATCTCCTTGCGCACGTAGTTGATCACGTTGCCGACCGGAGTGGCGACGCCGAACCCGTTGTCCTTCTTGATCTTCTGGACCTTCGGGTATTCGGTCGGCCGCTCGAGCTTGCCGGGTACGCCCAGCCAGCCCTCCTCGACCATGCCGTTGATGACGTACTCCCACCGGGACTTGGCGTCGACCTCGTTGACCTCCGGGTCGAATCCCTTGTGGGTGGGGCTGATGTCCGGCTGCTTGATCAGCGCGGCGAGCACCGCCGCCTGCGCCGGGGTGAGCTTCGCGGTGGTGGTCTTGAAGTACGTCTGTGCCGCCGCCTCGATGCCGTACGCACCTCGACCGAAGTAGATCACGTTGAGGTAGTTCTCCATGATCTGCTCTTTGCCGAAGTTGTCGTTCAGCTTGGAGGCGAGGATCGCCTCCTTCACCTTCCGGCCGTAGCTGTCGTCCTGGAGGTTCTCGTAGGCGTTGCGGGCGTACTGCTGGGTGATGGTCGAGGCGCCCTGCCGGTCACCGCCGGAGAGGTTGTTCCAGGCGGCCCGGGCGATGCCCTTGTAGTCGACGCCGGAGTGCCGATAGAAGTTGCGGTCCTCGGCCGCCGCGACGGCGTTACGCACGTGCTCCGGCATCTGGTCGATGGTGATGAAGATGCGGTTCTCGTTGCCGAGCTTGGCCACGACGCTCTTGCCGTCCTTGGCATAGACCGTGGTGGAGAGCGGCAGCGGGATCTCCTTGGGCAGCACCACGTTCGTCGAGTAGTAGGTGAATCCGACGACGCCGATACCGGCCAGCATGATGAACACCGCGAAGCTGGCGATCAGCATGTTCATCCGCTTGCGCTTGCGGGCGCGGGACACCGCGTTCGGGTCGCGACCACCGCGACCGGGACCGGCCGGACCACCCGGACCGCCGGGTCCGCCCGGCCCACCAGGACCGCCGACACTGGCCCGGGCCACCGCAGCCCGGCCCCCGGCACCGCCCACGGACGCCGCACCGACACTCGCCCGGCCGGCCGACGCGGCGCCGACGGACGCCGCACCGACGGACGCCGCACCGACGGACGCCGCACCGACGGAGGCACGGCCGGCGGGCCCACCCGGGGCCGGGCTGACCGGCACCGAGGCGCGCCCGGACCGACCGGGGGCGGGCGAGACGGGCACCGAGGCGCGGCCGGGCGCGGCCGGCGAGACCGGCACCGAGGCCCGACCGGGGCCGGCGCGACCGACGGAGGCGGAACCGGCGACGGAACCGCCATGCGGGGGTACGCTCGCCGACCCGCCGACCGAGGCCCGACCACCGACCGAGGCGCGGGCCGACGGGCCGGACGACTCCGGGCCGCTCGACCAGTTGCCGCGCGGTTCACCACCCGGGTAGCGGTACGCGTCGTCCGCCTGCCCCGGGTCGTCCTGGCCCGGAATCCGGGCCCGTCCGCGCGAGGAGCTGGGATCGCCGTACGAATTCATTCCTCACACCCTGCCGTCGCGGTGGGGCGCACTCGCACCGCCACCGGTTTGCCGTGAGTTGGGACACGTGAGTGCGGGGCACGGGGGTGCCGCCACAGTGGTGCCACATCCGAATCAATCGGACTATTCAGACCTACAAGCCGTCGGGCGCCCCGGTCGCGTGCAGTACGGCCGGGGTCGGCCGATCGAGCTCGAATCACCGTTGCGCCTCTCGCCTTCGCCGGGCACCTGCTCCACTGGCGGCAGCCACTCCACCCGGCGTCTCCTGCTCCGACTCGCCACCGGTCAACCCGTCCCGCCCGAGCAGGTACTGCTCGACGAGATGGTTCCAGTCACAGCCGAGACACACCTCCACCACGAAGACCTGGAACTCACGCAGCGTCATCGCCAGCACGGACAACTCCGCCACCGTACGGGCCTGGCCGGCAGACTGCTTGAGCTCGTCGCCATAAATGTAATGGACGTGCGTGAGGTTCTCGCTCCGGCAAATCGGGCAACGCTGCTCAGTGGGCTCGCCGTGGAACCGAGCCGCGTTCTTGAGGTAGGGAGACGCGTCGCACAGGTCATAGGTGCCGACGCGACCGGCGAGGAGTTCACGCAGCAGCGCTCGCTTCCGGAGCGAGTAGTCGACGACCTGGCGCTGCGTACGCATGCGGCAAAGGGTACGCGGTCTCGTCTGGTGGGGCGACCACCGTGACGATCCGTGATGAGGGGACCTCGGAGCGAGGAGTTTGCCCGCCGAGGTGTGAGACGCTACGGTGCGATGTATCGGCCCGATACATCGCGGCGGTTAGCGCTCCACGCACAGGGTAAGGGAAGGGTGGCCGTGCTCGAACTCGCCATCCTCGGCCTGTTGCAGGAGGCCCCGATGCACGGCTACGAGCTCCGTAAGGAGCTCACCGCCAAGCTCGGGGCGATCCGAGCTGCGATCAGCTACGGCTCGCTCTACCCGACCCTGCGCCGGTTGCAGGCGGCGGGATGGATCACCGAGGCCGCCGAGACACCCGCCACCGCCGAGGAGGTTCCCGCGCTGACCAGCCGACGAGGTCGGGTGGTCTACACCATCACCGCGGAAGGAAAAGAACGCTTCGCTCAGCTCATCGCACAAACCGGGCCGGAGACCTACGGCGACACCGGTTTCGGTGTGCACTTCGCGTTCTTCTCCCGAACCGACCGGGCGACCCGACTCCGAATCCTGGAAGGTCGGCGCCGCACGATCGAGGAACGTCGCGAGGGCCTTCGCGACATGCTGGGCCGGGCGGCCGAGCGCCTCGACGCGTACACCCTGGAGCTGCAACGCCACGGCCTGGAGGCCTGTGAGCGTGAGGTCCGGTGGCTGGAGGAGCTCATCGCCAACGAGCGCTCCGGCCGTGCCCCGACGGTCCCGCACGACGGGACGGCCGGCGGCCGACGAGATGACAACAGCCCGCCTCCGCCTGGAGAGACCAGGACAGAGCGGCCGTGACCAAGAAGAAGGAGGCACACGCGATGGGCTCCGTCCGCGTCGCCATCGTCGGTGTGGGTAACTGCGCCTCGTCCCTGGTACAGGGCGTCGAGTACTACCGGAACGCCGACCCGAACGACCGCGTCCCGGGTCTCATGCACGTCACCTTCGGCGACTACCACGTCTCTGACGTGCAGTTCGTCGCGGCGTTCGATGTCGACGCCAAGAAGGTGGGCATGGACCTCGCGGAGGCGATCGTCGCCAGCGAGAACAACACCATCAAGCTCTGCGACGTGCCGCCGACCGGCATCACCGTGCAGCGCGGCCCGACCTTCGACGGCCTCGGGCAGTACTACCGCGAGATCATCAAGGAGTCGGACGTCGAGCCGGTCGACGTGGCGAAGGCGCTGCGCGACGCGCAGGTCGACGTGGTCGTCTCCTACCTGCCGGTGGGCTCGGAGCAGGCCGACAAGTTCTACGCCCAGGCCGCCATCGACGCGGGCTGCGGGTTCGTCAACGCCCTGCCGGTCTTCATCGCCTCGGACCCGGAGTGGGCGCAGAAGTTCACCGACGCCGGTCTGCCGATCGTCGGTGACGACATCAAGAGCCAGGTCGGCGCCACCATCGTGCACCGGGCCCTCGCGAAGCTCTTCGAGGACCGGGGCGTCGAGCTGCTGCGCACGTACCAGCTCAACTTCGGCGGCAACATGGACTTCATGAACATGCTGGAGCGCAATCGCCTGGTCTCGAAGAAGATCTCGAAGACCCAGTCGGTGACCTCCCAGGTGCCGCACGAGATGGCCAAGAGCGACGTGCACATCGGCCCGTCGGACCACGTGCCGTGGCTCGACGACCGCAAGTGGGCGTACATCCGCCTGGAGGGTCGCTCGTTCGGCGACACCCCGCTCAACGCGGAGCTCAAGCTCGAGGTGTGGGACTCGCCGAACTCGGCCGGCGTCATCATCGACGCCGTCCGGGCCGCGAAGATCGCCCTGGACCGCAAGATCGGTGGCCCGATCCTGTCGGCCTCGTCGTACTTCATGAAGTCCCCGCCGGTGCAGTACGCCGACCACGAGGCGCACGCCGCCGTCGAGGGGTTCATCACCGGTGAGGTCGAGCGCTGACGCGCTGACCACCAGCACCACCATGAAGGGTCGGGTCCATGAGGACCCGGCCCTTCATGTCGTCCGTCATCCCAGGCGACACTCGGATCGTGGCACTGTGGCTGCTCCCGGCCCGGCGTGTCGACTTCCTACAGTGCCACGATCGAGGCGGTGTCAGGACCAGGCGCGTTGCAGGGCGACCCGGGCCTCCAACTCCAGCAGCTTGATCTTGCGATCCAGACCGCCGCCGAAGCCGACCAGTTTGCCGCCGGCCCCGATGATCCGGTGACACGGCACGATGACCGGGACCGGGTTGCGGTTGCACGCCACCCCGACCGCGCGGGCGGCGCCGGGATCCCCAAGCCGCCGGGCCACCTCACCGTAGGTCAGCGTCTCGCCGTACGGGATGAGGGTCATCTCCCGCCACACCGCCCGCTCGAACTCGGACCCCCTCGGTACCCGCACCGGCACCCCGAACTCGGTCGACTCGCCGGCGAAGTACGCACGCAGCTCCGCCACCGCCCGCCGGGACACCTCGTCGACCGGTTCCCTCGGCGCGCCCGCCACCGCCGCGAAGTGCGTCCCGCACACGCTGTCGCCCTCGATACCCACGGAGAAGTCCCCGATCGGCGAGTCCAACACGGTCCAACGCATCCCGCCATTGTCCCCCAGCCGCCCACCGCAACCATGATCGCGCTCGATCCGGGATCGAGTGGTGTTCCACCGCAAGCGATGCCCCTCGATCCTGGATCGAGGGCGTCCCCGGCCCGGTCGACACACGCCGAACGGCCGGCGCCCGCCGGAGCATCCCCGTTCGGGGTGCTCCGGCGGGCGCCGGGTGTCGTGCGGCGGGGTCGTCAGGCTACCGAGAAGGTGAACTTCTCGCCCTTGCCATGCTTCGCATACGGGTCCTTGTTCGCGATCAACTTCTTGTTACCGGTCGAGCCTGCGGAAACCACACTGTAATCACGATTCACCACCGTGACCGTGCCATCGGCGTAGTAGTCCCAGAAACCGAACTTCTCCCAGGTGCCGACCGACTTCTTGCTCGCGATCAACGGCTTCTCGCCGTAACCCGGCGTGGTGACGTACTTGCCGTTGGCCAGAGCTTTCAGGGAGAACCACGTGCCGCCCGCAGGGGCGATCTGGAACTTCGCCGCCTTGGTAACCGACTTGCTGCTGGCGACCAGCGGCTTGCTGCCGGCCACGACGTACTTGCCGTTGGCCAGCGATCTGATGCTGATCACCGGAGCCGGCGCGTCGACGGTGAACTTCTCCGTCGTCCCGATGCTGGTCTTACTCGCCTTCAGTGACGACTTGCCGGACTTCGGCGCCGTGACGTACTTACCGTTGACCCTGGCCTTGAGGCTGATCGAACCGTCGGTGTGGTTGATGATCTGGAATTTCCCGGCGGTGACGATCTTCTTGTGACTGGCGATCAGCGGCTTGGTGCCCTTGCTCGGCGCGACCACATAACGGCCGGTGGACTTGGAGCGGAGCGCGACCAACCCGCTGCCGGCGTTGACGATGTCGTACCGCTGCGCGGTGCCCAGGCTCTTGCCGTTGTTGACGAGCGCCTTCTTGGTGCTGGCGGCAGTGACGAACCTGCCGTTGGACTTGGCCTTGAAGCCGTACGCCGAGCGGGCCTGGGTGACCGAGCCGACGGTCAACAGACGGTCGATCGAGCCCGCCTTCGAGTCGTAAACCGCGCCGGCGATGCCGGTGGTGACGATCCGGTCGCGAACCTGCTTCGGCTTCCAAGTCGGGTTGGTGTGCAGCAGGAGCGCTGCGGCACCCGCCACGTGCGGAGCTGCCATCGAGGTGCCGCTGAATGCCGTGGCGGCGGTGCTGCTGTCGTGCCGCGCCGACACGATGCCCGTCCCCGGGGCGAACACGTCCAGGCACTTGCCGTAGTTCGAGAAATACGCGCGCATGTCGATCCGGTCGGTGGCACCCACGGTGATCGCGTCCGGCAACCGGGCCGGCGACACCTTGCAGGCATCCCTGTTCTCGTTGCCTGCAGCGATCGCGTAGGTGAGCCCGGAGTCGATGGAGCGCTTCACGGCCGCGTCGAGCACCCGGTCCGCTTCTCCGCCAAGACTGACATTGACCACGGCCGGCTTCTTCGCGTTCGCGGTCACCCAGTCGATACCCGCGACGACGCTGTCGGTCGTGCCGAAGCCGTCGCAGTCGAGTACCCGTACGCCGACGAGCTTGACCTGCTTCGCCACGCCGTACTTGGCGCCGCCGACGGTGCCGGCCACGTGGGTGCCGTGGCCGTCGCAGTCCTCCTGCGACGCCGGCACGGGCGTGGTCGGGGCCGGGGTGGTGGGATCCGGCTGCGGCTCGGGGTCGACGGGCGGCTCGGGGTCGACGGGCTCGGCGAAGTAGTCGAACCCCATGATGGCCCGACCGCCGAAGTCCTGGTGCTTGGTGTTGATGCCGGTGTCCACGATGTACGCGGTGACGTTGCTGCCCGTGTTCGGGTACTTGAAGCTCTTGTTCAGCTTCGCGGACGCCTGGTCGAGCCGGTCGAGACCCCAGGACGGCGGGTTGCTCTGGGTGCCACTGGCCGACACCCGGCGCACCGGCTCCACGAAGGCGACGGCTGGATTCGCCGCCACCTTCTCGGCCTGCTGCGTGCTCATCGAGGCCGAGAAGCCGCTCAGCGCCGTACCGAACACCTGCCGGACGTTGCCGCCATTGGCCCGGGTGAGCGTGGCGGCGATGGTCCGGACCGAGGTGTAGGTGGCCCGTTGGTCCTTCAGCACGACGATGTAGCGACCCGGTACGACGTCGGAGCGCTCGGTGCCGCGCACCGCTGCCCGCGCGGGCTCTTCAGGGGTGGTCGCCGACGCGGCTTGGCCGGTGGCGACGGTGATGATGGAGGAGGCGGTCGCGAGGGCGAGCCCGGCCGCCGCCGAGCGGCGCAGTACGCCACGGCGTTTCACTAAATGATCTCCCCGTTGTGTCGACCGTGCCGGTGGGCAGGTCGGACGGACAGTGGATCGTCTCGCTTCGGCAGTGAATCTGCGAGCTGAAGAGACGTGCCAACATCATGTACGACCGACGCAACGACCCGTCTCAACCTTTCGGTCGAAACGTCGGCGTTTCGTCGTAGCGTCCGTCCCGTCGGGACGAGCCACGATGGACGTCGGGACAGCGCGGTGTCCAGAATCTGCGACGACGGGGGCGGTCGGCGATCAGCCGACGATGCCCTCCTCGCGCGCCCAGCGCAGCAGCTCGGCCTCGGCGGTGTCGCGGTCCAGCGGTCCGTGTTCCAGGCGCAGGTCCTTGAGGTGCTTCCAGGCGCGGCCCACGATCGGCCCCGGCGGGACGCCGAGCAGCTCCATGATCGCGTTGCCGTCCAGATCGGGCCGAACCCGGGCCAGGTCCTCGTCGGCCGCGATCCGGGCGATCCGCTCCTCCAGCGCGTCGTAGTCGGCAGCGAGTTGGGCGGCCTTGCGTCGGTTGCGGGTGGTGCAGTCGGACCGGGTCAGCTTGTGCAGGCGGGACAGCAGGTCACCGGCGTCGGTCACATACCGCCGTACCGCCGAGTCGGTCCACTCGCCCCGGCCGTAGCCGTAGAACCGCAGGTGCAACGCGACCAGCGCGGTGACCTTGGCGGTGACGTCCTTCGGGTAGCGCAGCGCCTTCATCCGCGCCTTGGTCAGCCGGGCGCCGACCACCTCGTGGTGGTGGAAGCTGACCCGCCCGTCCGTACCGACCGACTTGGTGGCCGGCTTGCCGACGTCGTGCATCAACGCGGCCATCCGCAGGACGAAGTCCGGCCCGTCCTGCTCGTACGAGATCGCGTTGCGGACCACCGTGAGGGTGTGCTCGTAGACGTCCTTGTGCTGGGCGTGCTCGTCGATCTCCAGCTTGAGGCCGGTCAACTCCGGCAGGAAGCGCTCGGCCAGCCCGGTGTCCACCAGCAGCCGCAGCCCGGTGATCGGGTCGGCCCCGGTGAGCAGCTTGGTGAACTCGTCCCGGATCCGCTCGGCGGTGATCCGGTCCAGGTCGGCCGCCATCCGGCTCATCGCCGCGTGCACGTCCGGGTGTACCGCGAAGCGGAGTTGGGCGGCGAACCGGGCGGCCCGCAACATCCGCAGCGGGTCGTCACCGAACGACTCGGCGGGCGTGCCCGGGGTACGCACCACCTTCGCGGCCAGATCGGCCAGTCCGCCGTACGGGTCGGTGAACCGGTGCTCGGGCAGGCTCACCGCCATCGCGTTGACGGTGAAGTCCCGCCGCCGCAGGTCCTCGCTCAGGCTGCTGCCGTACTGGACCACCGGGTTCCGGGTGACCTGGTCGTAGGACTCGGCACGGAAGGTGGTGATCTCCAGCCGCAGGCCGTCGCGTTGGCAGCCGATGGTGCCGAACTCCCGGCCGGTCTCCCAGATCGCCTCGGCCCAGCCGCGTACGACGGCGAGTGTCTGGTCCGGGTGGGCGTCGGTGCAGAAGTCGAGGTCCTCACCGAGTCGGCCGAGCAGGGCGTCGCGTACCGAACCGCCCACGAGGTGCAGTTCGTGGCCGGCGGCGGCGAACCGGCGACCCAACTCGTCGGCGACCGGCGAGACCCGGAGGAGTTCGGCGACGGCGTTGCGCTGCGCGGCGGTGAGTTCGCGGCGGTCGGTGGTGTGGGATGCGGCGGCTTCGGACATCGGACCAGCAGCCTATCGGTCCAGATCGGCATCTCATCCGCCGGGCGCGGGTAACGGGCCGGGGTTGACTAAGGTCTGTGGCGTGCGGGCCGGTACGGCTCCGGCGTACCCCTGGGAGGCACAGCATGAGCGGCGGGCTCTACCGCAGCGCGAACGCCGCACAGGGCGGCGCGCCCGGCGGCCGGCCGGACGACGGTGCCACGTTCATCTCCGCCGACCCGCTGAACCAGCCGGCCGTCGAGTCGGTCGCGCCACCCCAGGAGCAGGTCGCCGAGGCCAGCGCCGCGACCAACAGCGCGGTCATGGCGATCGGCAGCCTGGTCAGCCGAGGTACGGGCTTCCTGCGCAACCTGGTCATCGGCGCGGCGCTGGGCGGGGCGTTGGTGGGCGACGCCTACACCACCGCGCAGATCCTGCCGGGAATGGTCTACGAATTCCTGCTCGGCGGCATCCTGACCAGCGTGCTGATCCCGGTGTTGGTACGCCGGCGCAAGGCGGACAGCGACGGCGGCCAGGCGTACACCCAACGGCTGTTGACCCTGGCGCTGCTGGCCCTCGGTGCCGCCGCCCTGCTCGCGGTCGCCCTCGCCACACCGCTGACCTGGCTCTACGGTGCCAGCGAGTCCGCACCCGGCTACTCGGGTCTGGTCACCATGCTGGCCCGGCTCATGTTGCCGATGATCTTCTTCTCCGGCCTGAGCGCACTGATCAGTGCCGTGCTCAACACCCGGGGCCACTTCGCCGCACCGATGTGGGCGCCGATCCTCAACAACCTGGTGGTGATCGGCACCGCCGGCCTCTACATCGGGATCTTCGGTGCCGAGATCGTCGGGCCGGACGACATGACCACCGGACGGGTCCTGCTGATCGGTGGCGGCACGCTGCTCGGCGTCGCCGTCCAGGTCGCCGGCCTGATGCCGGCGCTGCGCAAGGTCGGCTTCACGTGGAAGCTGCGGTTCGACTTCCGCAAGCTCGGGCTGGCCGAGCTGGGCCGACTCGGCGCCTGGATGATCTGCTACGTCGCGGTCAGCCAGATCGGCCTGATCGTGCTGTTCAACCTGTTGAACCGCGCCGGCAAGGAGAACTCCGCCGGTCCGCTGATCTACAACAACGTGTTCCTGCTGCTGATGACCGCGCACGGCATCATCGCCGTATCGATCATCACGGCCCTGATGCCCCGGATGAGCGCCGCCGCAGCCGACGGCCGGTACGCAGACCTCGCCGCAGACCTGTCCCGGGGCACTCGTACCGTCTCGGCGGTACTCGCGCCGATCGCGGTCTGCTACGCCGTGCTCGCCACCCCGATCGCGTTCACGCTGTTCCGCTGGGGTGCCTTCGACCAGAACAACGCGAGCGCGACGTCCCTGGTGCTGCTCGCCGCCGCACTGGCCCTGGTGCCGTTCGCGATCAGCCAGCTCTTCACCTTCGCCTTCTACGCGCTGCCGGACACGCGTACCCCGGCCCTGATCAACATTCCGGTGGTGGCGCTGCGGATCGGCGTGCAGATCGCACTGTTCCTGGCCTTCTCGGCGAGCTTCGCGGGGGCCGGGATGATGATCGGCAACACGGTCTCCTACCTGGCCGCCGCCATCATCTCCGCCTGGCTGTTGCGGCCCCGGGTGGGCCGGATCGGACTGGGCGCGATCCTGCGGACCCTCGGCCGGGTGACGCTCGCCGCGGCGGGGGCCGCCGTGGCCGGCGCGCTGGTGGTCGCTCTGCTGCCCGGAGACGACACGCCGACCCGGCTGGAGGCGATCGTGCAGCTCGTGGTGGGTGGCGCGGTGATCGGCGGTACCTACCTCGGGCTGGCCACGCTCCTGCGGATCTCCGAGATCACCGAGGTGATCGGCATGGTCCGCAGCCGTCTCGGGCGCTGATCGCCGACGCCGGACACCGGTGCACTGAGCGTGACCGGGGATCACCAGCCTGGGGATGCGCCTGTGGATAACTCCGCGAGTCGCCGCTCAACTGCCGGATCGGCCTGTGGATAACCAACCGGAAGGCCGAGTGTGGTCAGCCGTTCGACGGGAACCCGCTGACGTCGTACCCGCCGTCGCTTTCGGTACCGCCCCTGCGGCAGCCGATTGTGGACGACCTCTAGATTGGCAACTACATGTACCGGCAACGTGGCTGACATCGGTCGCAACGGGACGAGTGCGCCTGACTGCGAACTCCCCGGCCGGCGACGGCGGGAAGATGACATGTCGGGGAGCGGGCCAACCCAGGTAAGGTCGCTCTCGACGGGTACGGCAGGAACGGCGCGCGTCACATCGCGGGACCGGTCCGTCCGGTGCCACACGAATGCGGAGCGGGAAGTCAGATGCCCAGCAGCGCGGGTCCATCGATCGACACGATCACCGAGGGAGGACGGGTGACCCAGGTCGGCGAGGGTCAGGAGGCGGACGAGACCACTCCGCCGGTCATGACCTTCGGTGCTCCCGCAGTCGGTGAGATCCTCGCCGAACGGTACGAACTGGTCGAGCACATCAACAACGACAGCGCGGGCCGGCTGGTCTGGCGCGGGGTCGACGTCGTGCTCCGCCGACCCGTCGCGGTCGTGATGCGCTACCCGGGTGGTGACTCCGCTACCGAGATGCTCCAGGCCGCGGTCGCCGCGAGCCGGGTCATCCACCCCAACCTGACCGGTGTCTACGACGCCATCGACGAGGCCGATCGGGCCTACGTCGTACGCGAGTGGGTCGACGGGCGCTCCCTGCGGGAGCTGGTCGCGGACGGGCCGCTGGACGGGGCCCGGGCCACCGCCGTCGGCAGTGCCGTCGCCAGCGCGCTGGCCGCCGTGCACGCCACCGGCATGGTGCATGGCAACGTGCACCCCGGCACGGTGATGATCAGCGACGACGGCCGCGTGGTGCTGGCCGACGCGCGGACCGACGGGGACGACAGCCAGGAGAGCGACGTCCGGGCGGTCGGCGGTGTCCTCTACTACGCGCTGACCGGCTACTGGCCGCACACCGAGGCACCGCTGCGGGGCGCCACCGCCGGGCACGGTCGGGCGGCCATCCCGGACGCGGTACGCGACGCCAACGGCGTGGTGGCGGCTCCCCGTCAGGTCCGGGCCGGAGTGCCGGCCTACCTCGACGACCTCACCACGGACCTGCTCGACGGTGGGATCGCCCCGCCCTCGTCGGACGTGCTCGCCGCCGAACTGGCCCGACTCGACGTACCCGCCGACGACGACTACCTCGACAACAGCGGTCCGCTGCGCTTCGCCGCCGAGTCCGGTGACGAGCCCTCGCCGCTGGCTGTCGCAGGCGGCCGGAAGGTGGCTCTGGGCATCGCCGGTGTGCTGGTGGTGGCCCTGGTCGGCCTGCTCGTCGGGATCAGCGCCCTCGGTGGCGACGACGACAGCCCGCAGACCGACCCGGTCGCCGCGCCCACGTCCAGCGCCCCGGTGAGTGAGGAACCGCCACCGCCGCCCGCCGTGCGGGACCTCCAGATCAGCGCCGCTCGGATCATCGACCCGGACAGCAACGATCGCAGCGAGGTCCGGGACGCCGAGAAGGTCTTCGACGGTGACCGGGACGAGGGCTGGTCCACGGAGACCTACAACCGGAGCAACTTCGGCAACCTCAAGGAAGGCATGGGGGTCTGGGTCGACCTCGGCACCGAGCGGACGGTCAAGTCGGTGCAGGTCCACCTCTCCAGCACCGGGGCCTCCGCGCAACTGCTCACCGGCACCGTCGACGCCCCCTCGACCAGTGCCGGTGACCGCCAGGTCGTGGACGCGTTCAAGAACAGCGTGATCGGGCAGCCCTTCGAGGAGCACGACGGCACCACGATGACCTTCAACGGCTTCGACGCCGACCAGAAGTACCGCTACCTCATGTTCTGGATCACCGAGTTGCCGTCGAACAACGGTGGCTTCAAGCTCGGCGTCCAGGAGATCACGGTCCAGGGGTCATGATCTGGTCGCCACCGGAGCGGCACACCCAGCGGACCCGGTGATGGAGGTACGCGGCCGGGACGTTGCCGGCGTACCGCCGGACGGGGTGGTCAGCGACATCGACCTGCTCCGCGCACACGCCGACGGTGACCGGGACGCGTTCGCCACGCTGTTCCTGCGGCACCGGGACCGGCTCTGGGCGGTCGCCCTGCGTACCCTCGGTGACCGCGAGGAGGCCGCGGACGCGCTCCAGGACGCGATGCTGTCGGCCCACCGTGCCGCCGCGCGGTTCCGGGGCGACGCCGCCGTCACCACCTGGTTGCACCGGATCGTGGTGAACGCCTGCCTCGACCGCATCCGCCGTCGGCAGGCCCATCCCACGGTGCCGTTGCCCGACGGTACGCACGACTCCGAGGCCGGGGGCGGCACCGGTGGCACCGAGCCGACCGCGCCGGTACGCGACCACGACACCGCGATGGTGGTCCGGGAGGCGCTGGCCACCCTGCCGACCGAGCAGCGGGCCGCACTGGTCCTGGTGGACGTGCAGGGCTACCCGGTCGCCGAGGTCGCGCGGATCCTCGGCGTCGCCGAGGGCACCGTGAAGAGTCGGTGCGCCCGAGGTCGCGCCCGGTTGGCGCTCCTGCTCGGGCACCTGCGTACCGGCAGCGAACCAGCCCCCGCCGGTGCCGCTGAGGTGCCACGGATCACCCGGGGGAACCCCGGAGCCCCGCACGGCGTCCGATCGAGGTCGGGAAGCCATCGCCCGGATGCCAACCAGGAGGATTCGTGAGTACCGGGGAGTTCAGCGGGGTCGACCTCGACCTGCTCGCCGATTACCTCGGCGGCGCGCTGGACGGCACCCCGCAGCAGGCAGAGGTCGCCCGCCTCGTGGATCAGGACCCGGACTGGGCGCGGGCACACGCCCGACTCGCCCCGGCGGTGGACGAGGTCCGGGACGAACTGGTCGACTGGGGTGCGCCACCGATCGAGATGCCGCCTGCGGTCAGCGATCGGATCCTCGCCGCGCTGCGCGACGCCGATCTCCCGACGGCCGTGCCCTCGGTCGGCGTACCCGAGGAGGACGTCGACACCGACGACGCGGCGACCACGAAGGCCGACGACCACGCTTCGACGAAGCCCTCGCCGGTGCCGGCCCAGCCGCTCGGCGGTACCCGACGGCCCGGCGGCAGCCCACGCCCGGGGCAGGAGCGCGGTACCCCGAGCCACCCGGGTCGGCGTCGGCGCCGCTGGGCCCGTCTGGCCGGACCGGTCGCGCTGGCGGCCGCGGCGGTGGTCGGCCTCGGCGCCCTGCAACTGTCCCGTCCCCAGCAGGCAGGTGACTCGACGGCCGGCACGGCCCTGAGCGATCGGGGCACCAGCCCGGTCATGCCGCACGCGTACCCGGAGGGATCCGCCGAACAGGCACCGCAGGCGGCCTCGCCGGACCGTGCGCCCGCCTCGGCCCCCACCCCGTTCCGGATCGCCAGTCCGCCGTTGCGCACCGGGTCCGACTACACGCCGGAGAGCCTCACCGGGCCGACGGTGATGAAGGGCCCCGGGTTCGGTGGAGGACCCACGGACAGCACCGAGAGCGACAACCAACCCGCTATGCCCGGCGAACTCAGCCGGCTCGGCGACCAGGCGGCGTTGAGCGCCTGCCTGGCCGAGATCGGTGTCGAGCACGGCGATCAGCCGCTGGTCTTCGACGTCGTCGACTACGCCCGCTTCGGCGGGCTCCCGGCTCTGGTGGTGCGCTTCACCGACGGCTCCGGCGAGCAGTGGGCCTGGGTCAGCGGGCCGGAGTGCGGAAACCCCCGATCCGGCTCGGACACCCGCTACCGATCGCGGGTAGGGTGAATCGCGGCCACCGCACGTTTGGCCGACCAAGTGACGTGACCCACCGGATGACCGGCTCGGGAATCTCCGCTTCGTACGATGACGTTCTGCAGGTCAGAATGCCGCCGCGTCGGCACTCGGTTCGGCATCGGCGGATGACGCCGGTGGCGACGCTCAACACGATTGGGAGATGGCAGTGGACGAGGTCCGCAACCTGATCATCATCGGCTCCGGGCCGGCGGGTTACACCGCAGCGGTCTACGCGGCGCGGGCGAACCTCAAGCCGCTGGTCATCGAGGGCGTACAGTCCGGTGGCGCGTTGATGACCACCACCGAGGTGGAGAACTTCCCCGGCTTCGCGGACGGCATCCTCGGTCCCGAGCTGATGGACAACATGCGCAAGCAGGCCGAGCGGTTCGGTGCCGAGTTCCTGACCGACGACGTCACCCGGGTCGAGCTGGCCGACACCGGCCACCCGGGCGCGATGAGCACCGTCTGGGTCGGTGAGAGCGCCTACCGCGCCTCGGCCGTCATCCTCGCCACCGGTTCCGCCTGGCGGCCGCTCGGTGTGCCGGGTGAGCAGGAGTACCTGGGCCACGGCGTCTCGTCCTGCGCCACGTGTGACGGCTTCTTCTTCCGCAACCAGCACATCGTGGTGGTCGGCGGTGGCGACTCCGCGATGGAGGAGGCCAGCTTCCTGACCCGCTTCGCCGAGTCGGTGACCATCATCCACCGCCGCGACTCGTTCCGGGCCAGCAAGATCATGGCGGAGCGCGCGCTGGGCAACGACAAGATCAAGGTCGAGTGGAACACCGTGGTCGAGGAGGTCCTCGGCGCGGACGGCAAGGTCACCGGGGTGCGGGTCCGCAACGTGCACACCGGCGAGGCCAAGGTTCTCGACGTCACCGGCGTGTTCGTGGCGATCGGGCACGACCCGCGCAGCGAGCTGTTCCGGGGCCAGGTGGAGATGGACGACGAGGGCTACGTCAAGGTCCAGGCGCCCAGCACCCGCACCAGCATCCCGGGCGTCTTCGCCGCCGGTGACCTGGTCGACCACACGTACCGGCAGGCCATCACCGCAGCCGGCACCGGCTGCGCCGCCGCACTCGACGCGGAACGTTTCATCGCCACGCTGCCCAAGGGCTGAACGAGACACATCCCGGAGGAGGGGTCACACAGTGGGAGCAACCAAGTCGGTTACCGACGCTAGTTTCGCCGCAGACGTACTCAAGTCTGACAAGCCGGTCCTGGTGGATTTCTGGGCCGAGTGGTGCGCGCCGTGCCGCAAGGTGTCGCCCTTGCTGGAGGAGATCGCCGGCGAGATGGGCGACCAGGTCAGCATCGTCAAGCTCAACATCGACGAGAACCCGGAGACCGCCCGCGCCTACCGGGTGATGTCGGTGCCGACGCTCACCGTCTTCAAGAACGGCGAGCCGGTGCAGTCGATCGCGGGCGCCAAGCCCAAGGGCGAGCTGGTCAAGCTGATCGAATCGGCGCTCTGACCCCAGCAGCATGATCGCCGACCCCGCCCCGGGACCGCCGGGACGGGGTCGGCGCGTTTTTCCCCGCCCGCACCCGCACCGAACGCCCAACGCCTAACCTCGAACTCGGGGGCCGCCGGACGCCGGTGAGCACCTGGGTCCCCGTCGCATTGCCACGCGTGCCGACACAGGACCCGGTTAGCCACCGATCGTGCAGAGGGGGCCGAACGTGCGTCCGATCCGTCCCGGGGACCGGGGACCCGCCGTGATCGAGATCCGAGCGGTGCTGACCAGCCTCGACCTTCTCTCCAAGGCGACCGGTCCGTTCAGCGACGAGTTCGACGCCGCCACCGAGCGGGCGGTACGAGCGTTCCAACAGTCCCGTGGGCTCAGCGTCGACGGTCGGGTCGGTGCCGAGACCTGGCGGGCACTCGACGCGGCCCGCTGGCGCCTCGGCGCCCGCACCCTCTATCACGCCGTCCCGGTGCCGCTCACCGGCGAAGACGTCCGGTCGTTGCAGGAACGCCTGCTGGAGATGGGGTACGACACCGGGCGCGCCGACGCCATCTACGGCATCCGCACCTCGCGGGCGATGGCCCAGTTCCAGCGCGAGGTGGGGCTGGCACCGGACGGCACCTGCGGCCCGCAGACCATGGACGCGCTGCGGCGGCTCGGCCGCAAGGTGGTCGGCGGCCGCCCGCAGTGGCTCCGCGAGTCCGACGCGATCCGGCAGTCCGGGCCGACCCTGGTCGGTCGCACCGTGGTCATCGACCCGGGCCACGGCGGCACCGACCCGGGCGTGGTGGTGCCCGACGGCCCCTTGCGCTGGACCGAGGCGGACCTGGTGCACGACCTGGCCAGCCGGCTCGAAGGGCGACTCGCCGCATCGGGCGTACGGGTGCAGCTCACCCGGGGACCGGCGTCGGAGACCTGCCTGCCCGACATCGACCGGGCGCAACTGGCCAACTCGCTCGGCGCGGACGTGTTCATCTCGCTGCACGTCGACGGGCACGCCAACCCGGAAGCCGAAGGCGTCGCCACATACCACTACGGCACCGACAACGGGGTGACGTCGGCGACCGGGGAACGGCTGGCCGGGCTGGTCCAGCGGGAGATCGTCGCGCGTACCGGGCTGCGGGACTGCCGTACCCACGCGAAGGCGTGGGACCTGCTGCGGATCACCCGGATGCCGGCGGTACGCGTCGAGGTCTGCTACCTCACCTCACCGGCGGACCGGGCACGGCTGATCGATCCCCGGTTCCGGGACCGGCTGGTCGAGGCGATCGTGGCGGCGGTGCAACGGATGTACCTGCCGATCGAGCGGGACGTGCCGACCGGCTCGATCGACGTGAGCGAACTGCGGGCGGCGGTCGCCGCAGGCACCGTCGTCGACTGACCGCCCGCTGCTGCCTCAGCCCGCCGTGGAGCGGGTGGCCGGTGCGGGTCGGACCGGACGCAGCAGCGACTCCGGGCTCATCGAGCCCAGCAGCTTCTCCAACGCGTACTCGACGTCCGACTTCCAGCTCAACGCCGTCCGCAACTCCAGCCGCAGACGCGGGTAGCGGGGGTGCGGTCGGACGGTCTTGAAGCCCACCGAGAGGAAGAAGTCGGCGGGTGCGACGCAGGCTCCGGCGGGATCGGCGGCGTCACCGAACTTGGCGTCGCCGAACGCCTCGATCGCCTTGATGCCCCGCTTGGTCAGGTCGCGGGCGACCCCCTGCACCAGCATCCGACCCAACCCGCCACCGGCGAAGGCCGGCACCACGTTCGCGGTGGTCAGCAGCGCCGCGTCGGCCGACACCGGCGAGGTCGGGAAGGCCATCGAGCGCGGCACGTAGGCCGGTGGGGCGTACATGACGAAACCGGCGGGCATGCCGTCGACGTAGATCAGCTTGCCGCAGGAACCCCACTCCAGCAGCGTCTGGGAGACCCACGCCTCCTTCTCCAGCCCCGGATCACCCGCGGCGCAGGCGCGATCGGCGGAAACCGGATCAAGCTCCCAGTAGACGCACTGCCGGCACGGACGGGGCAGGTCCTCCAGCGTGTCCAGGGTCAGACTGACCAGACGTCGCGACATTGGCGCTTCCCCACACTAGGCTCGGACTCGGGACCGACCCGGACGGCTCCGCCGCATCCCCGCCCCCGACGAGCGATCGTACGCCGCCGATCGGCGACGCGGGAGGGGACGCGCAAATGCCCTCCTCAGGCACGGTCGACACCGGTCCGGCATGTGGACGCGCGGTAATCGAGGGCGCTCCTGACGGTGTGTGGCGGCTACCATCGACACTCGGCGCGCCGTGTCGCCATGGTCGCCGGTGTCCTGGGTATCCCGGGACGGGAGCTGTCCGAGCAGCATCGAGGTGATGTCATGACCGGCACGACACTCGACGACTACACCGACCGGTACGCGCGCCGGGTGCGGGGCATGACCGCCTCGGAGATCCGCGCACTGTTCGCGGTCGCCAGCCGTCCGGAGGTGGTCTCGCTCGCCGGCGGCGCCCCGTACATCGCCGCGCTCCCGTTGGACGCCGTCGGCGAGATGCTCGGCCGGCTCGCCGCCGAGCACGGCACCACCAGCCTCCAGTACGGCATCGGCCAGGGCACGCTGGAGCTGCGCGAACGGATCTGCGAGGTGATGGCCCTCTCCGGGATCGACGCCGCCTGCGGCGCCTCGCCGGAGGACGTGGTGGTGACGGTCGGCGGCCAGCAGGCGCTCGACCTGGTGGCCCGACTCTTCCTCGACCCGGGTGACGTGGTGCTCGCCGAGGGGCCGACCTACGTCGGCGCGCTCGGAGTGTTCCAGGCCGCCCAGGCACAGGTCGTGCACGTCCCCATGGACGACGACGGCCTGATCCCCGAGGCGTTGGAGATCGCCATCGCCGAGCAGGCCCGGGCCGGGCGGCGGGTGAAGTTCCTCTACACCATCCCCACCTACCAGAACCCGGCCGGCGTGACGCTGAGCGAGGAACGCCGGGAGCGGGTCCTCGACATCTGCGAGCGCGCGGGCCTGCTCGTGATCGAGGACGACCCGTACGGCCAGCTGGGTTTCGAGAGCGAGGCGCCGGCACCGCTGCGCGCGCGCCGCCGGGACGGGGTCTTCTACCTCAGCACGTTCTCCAAGACGTTCGCCCCGGGGCTGCGGGTCGGTTGGATCCTCGCCCCGCACGCCGTGCGCGACAAGCTGGTCATCGCCAGCGAGGCGCAGATCCTCTGTCCCAGCGCCTACGCACAGGCCGCCGTGAGCACCTACCTGAGTACCATGCCGTGGCGCGAGCAGTTGAAGGTCTACCGGGAGGTCTACCGGGAGCGGCGGGACGCGATGCTGGCCTCCCTGGCGGACCTGATGCCGGCCGGGACGAGTTGGACCGTCCCCGGTGGCGGGCTCTTCGTCTGGGCCACGCTGCCCGAGGGCCTGGACTCGAAGGCGATGATGCCCCGGGCGATCGCCGCCCGGGTGGCGTACGTGCCGGGCACCGGCTTCTACGCCGACGGCACCGGCAACGGCCACATGCGGCTCAACTTCTCGTTCCCGCCCCCGGAGCGGATCCGCGAGGGGGTCCGTCGACTGGCCAGCGTGATGGAGCAGGACATCGCCATGCGGCGGGTGTTCGGGGCGGTCGGCGCGCCGGACGCGCGGCGAGGTCGGGCCGGCTCCGACACCCCGGGTCCCGACTTGGCATGATGCCCGGCATGGGTGCCACCGCTGCCAGAGAATCCGCCGTGTCCGGTCCCGCCACCACCGACCTCCGCGTCCTCGTGCTCGCCGGTGGCCTGTCGTACGAACGGGACGTGTCGCTGCGTTCCGGCCGCCGGGTGCTCGACGCGCTGCGCTCCGTCGGGATGGAAGCCGAGCTGCGGGACGCGGACGTGGCCCTGCTGCCCGCGCTGGACTCCGACCCACCGGACGCCGTGGTGATCGCCCTGCACGGCGCCACCGGCGAGGACGGCTCACTGCGTGGCGTCCTCGACCTCTGCGGTGTGCCGTACGTCGGGTGTGACTCCCGCGCCTCCCGGCTCGCCTGGGACAAGCCGTCGGCCAAGACGGTGCTGCGCGAGGCCGGGATCGCCACGCCGGACTGGGTGGCGCTGCCGCACGACCGGTTCAGCGAGTTGGGCGCGGTGGCCGTGCTGGACCGCATCGTCGCCCGGCTCGGACTGCCGCTGATGGTGAAGCCCGCGCAGGGCGGCTCCGGACTGGGCGCCGCCGTGGTGCGGGACGCCGCGTCCCTGCCGGCCGCCATGGTGGGTTGTTTCGCGTACGACTCGACCGCGCTCGTCGAGCGGTACGTGCCCGGCATGGACGTCGCGGTCTCCGTCATCGACCTGGGCGATGGCCCGCAGGCCCTGCCACCGGTCGAGATCGTGCCCCGCAACGGGGTCTACGACTACGCCGCCCGCTACACCGCCGGCCGGACCACCTGGCACACGCCGGCCCGGCTGGACGCGGCGGTGGCCGACGCGGTGGCGGAGGTGGCGCTGGCCGCCCACACCGCACTCGGTCTGCGGGACCTCAGCCGCGTCGACCTGATCGTCGACCCGGCCGGGCAGCCGCACGTACTGGAGGTCAACGTCTCCCCGGGGATGACCGAGACGTCGCTGCTACCACTCGCGGTACAGGCCGCCGGACTGGACTTCGGCCAGGTGATCGCCGACCTCGTCGCCCGAGCCGCCACCCGCTGAGCGCCTCCTGCCGGCTCCGGCGACTCCGTCGGCACCCTGGCCCCTGCCGATCAGCCGTACGGCCGTTCAGCGCCCGCTGGACGCTGTTGTCGGGCGAGGGGTCACTGTGCCGGGCGGGTGCCTTCCCCGCCGGGGGCCGCTGCTGCCGTCCCCGCCTTGGTGGACGACTCCACCGAGGTCACTTCGGCACCCGTCTCGCGGGGCTCCTGCCTCGCCACCGGGCGCTCCGCGGCCGGACCGTCCGCCGTAGCCGCCGGCTCAGCTTCCTGGTCGTCGGCGTCCTGGTCCTCGGCGGGTTCGTCCGCGACGTCCGTCGCCTCCCCGTCCGAATCCTCGACGGCCTGCTCCGGGAGCGTGGTGCCGGGCGGACCGCTCGGCCGTTCGGCCGGAGACTCGTCGTCGGCGAGCGGAACGTCCGGCGGTTCAGCCGTCTCGCCGATGGCGTCCAGAAGCGACCCGCCCTCGCTCGGCTGGGTCTTCTCGGCGGGTGCCGCCTGAGCGGCGAGGCTGGACGGTGCCTGCCACTGGATCCGGGGTGGCTCGGCCAACGGCCGACCGCCGAACTCCGCGAGCCAGGCGGCGACCAGCGCCAGGTTCTCCCGCCACTTGTCCTCGGAGATGGGCGGAAGGATCGAATCCCAGAGGGAGAGGAACGTGCCGCGCAGTTGGAGCCGCCCGTACGGTCGGGCGAGGAACCAGAGGTGCAGGTGCGCCGACCCGTCGCCCCAGCGGTTGACGTGCACCCGGGCCACCCCGTCGAGCGAGCGGATGGCGCGCTCCAGACGTACCGTCATCACCCCCAGCTCGGCCGCGAGCAGGTTGGGCAGGTCGCCGAGATCGAGGTGCGACCGGGACTCCAGGATGAGGACCATCGGCAGGCCGGTAGGACGGTCCATCGCCCGTACGCGCCACCTCTCACCCACCCAGATGTACGCCTCGTCGGGTGCCTGGCATGCGGTGCATTCACGGTGCGCCTCGCCCTTGCGGGGCGGCTCCACCGCGACCGGTTCGTCGAGTCGCTTGACTTGCAGGTCACCTTCGAAGGGGAATGACGGCCACTGGGTGAAGTCCGGGACTGAGGGAGGGGTGTCGTGCACGAGGCTGACCCTAACCGAGTACGGCACCAGTGTCCCTACCCGAAGCATGTTCGATTCCGCAGCGGCTCGGATCGCGGGACAGTGGCCCACCTCCGACTTTCCCCAGAGTTATCCACAGGCTTGCACCTCGACGTGTGGCCATCGTCATCCCCAGTTCGACAAGGGTTTTCGGCCTTTGTTTCACGTGAAACGACGCCGACCTGTGGACAACCGGTGTGGATAACTTTCTGGCCACTGGCGACCACTGCCGCTGCCGCTCGTTTCACGTGAAACGGCGGTGCCGGCGGGCCGGTCCGGTCGGCTCCGCTCCGAGCGGGACGACGCTCTCCGGTCCCGAATCCTCCACGTGAGCGGATCCCTCCGGCCTTGAACCCACGTCCTACCCCGTCTCACCGACCGGGAGACCGAGGTGCTGCGGCTGGTGGCCAAGGGGATGTCCGGCGGCTCTTCCTCCGGCGCAGAACCGGAGTAGTCGTCGTTGATTCCGCCCTCGCGGTAGGTGGCAACGCCCGCCCGCAGCCGACCTGCCGACTGTCGGCGGCAGGTTCCCACGCTCCCACCGCACTGAGCGCCCTCGCCAAGTTCGCTCCCATGGCGGATTCTCTGCCCGGAGCGCGTCCGCTTTACGATCAGGCCGGGCTCGCCCGCAGCGCCCAGGCAACGAGCGGTGGGGCATGCGGGTCGAAGCCCCTCGCTCTTCGGGTTCGCGGCCGACTGAAAGCCGTCGGCCTGATGCGCGGCATGCCAGGCATGCCGTCGACGCGCTGCAGGTGGGATCGACTGTCGGCGGGGTGTACCCCGGACCCCGGTCGAGGCCGCCGGGTCGCCATGCCGCGACGGAGTCGCCTCTTCCCGCTCCCGGCCGCAATCGAGTGTGAGCCGCAGATGGGGTGACGAAGTCGGACTGCACCGGCCCGTTTCACGTGAAACGGGCCGGTCGAGCGGAGCGTTGCCGAACATCACCGGGTCGACTGTGGCGGATACCGGAGGGCAGGAGTCGACTTCACTCAGCCGAATGCGCGGTGGGGACGAGCGGCAGCCGTGACTGCCATCGAGTTGCTCGCTCGACCTCCCGAGTGGGTTCGGCCCCCGCCCCCGCCCCCGCCCCCGCCCCCGCCCCCGGGGCAGCGTCGCCGGTGTCCACGCCGCCATGCACTGGCGTGCTGGTTCGTGCGACTCCGGACCACAGGCGATTTCCGTCGAGATGCGTCCATCCGCTGGCTTCTCCCCAAGACCAGATCCGCAGAGGCCGCTACACCGAGGCGGCCCTCATCGAAGGCGGTGCACCGAGGCTGTTTCGGTGGACTCATCGCCACCCGCACCTGGGGACTCGCGCTCGACCGGGCGGCAGCAGCGCCTTCAATAAGCAGCAGGAGGACCAATCTTCCGCCACCCGTACCCTCGGTTTCGAACTTCTCAGATCGTCCCGGGCCCCGGACGGGTCCGCGCTGGTGGCAGGCGCCTGCCGCACCTCCGCGAGCCCTACCACCCGCCAGCCCTACCGTCCGCGTACCTCCCTGCCGCAAACGGGAGGCCGTCCGCATCGGCCCGAGGCCCAACCACGACGCGGCCCCTCCGCTCGCGCCTCCTCCCGCTACGAACCCCTCCGCTCGCGCAAACTCCCGGCGCACCCTCGACGCCATGGTCGGTCACCGCAACGCGCGCTGGGAGCCCTTCCGCTCGCGCTCCACCGCCTCCGACCCTTGCGATCGCCGAGCTTGCGCCACGGCGAACACCGCCAGTCCGGGAGGCCGGCTCCTCCAGAGCGCTGAGCGGCCCGTGAGCGCCTCGCGCGACGCAGGTGCGTCGAGGAATTAGGGGACACGATCTCGCGACCTCAGGGGGCTCTCAGGCGGCGTTATCGAATGGGCCGTGCGGGTCCCTGGGGCAACGACAACGGCCGCGCCCTCTCGGGACACGGCCGTTGGTCGGAACGAAGGTGAGCTCAGTCCTGTGCTTCCTCGGCCTCGACCCCGATGATGCCGACGATCCGCTCCAGGTCGTCGACCGTGGCGAACTCGATCGTGATCTTGCCCTTGCTCCGCCCGATGTCGACCTTCACTCGGGTGTCGAACCGATCCGAGAGACGGTCCGCGAGGTCGTTCAGAGCAGGTGCGACGGGCTTCGGCCGGCGCTTGGCCGCCTCCTTCGTGCTGGGGCCTTCGCTGAGCGCCAGCGCGACGATCTCTTCGGTGGCGCGGACCGACAGCCCTTCGGCGACGATCCGCAGCGCGAGCTGTTCCTGCGTCTCCGCGTCCTCCAGGCTCAGCAGCGCCCGGGCGTGACCGGCGGAGAGCACTCCGGCGGCCACTCGCCGCTGCACCTGGGCCGGAAGATTGAGCAGGCGGATGGTGTTCGAGATCTGCGGCCGGCTGCGTCCGATACGGCGAGCCAGCTCCTCGTGCGTGGCCCCGAACTCCTCCAGAAGCTGCTGATAGGCGGCCGCCTCTTCCAGCGGGTTGAGGTTGGCGCGGTGGATGTTCTCCAGCAGGGCGTCCCGCAGCATCGCGTCGTCGCGGGTGTCCCGGACGATCGCCGGGATGCTCTCCCGACCGACAGCCTGGGCGGCTCGCCACCGCCGCTCGCCCATGACGAGTTCGAACTTCTCGTCGTCGAGCTGCCGCACCACGATCGGCTGGAGGAAGCCCACCTCCTGGATCGAGGTCTTCAGCTCCTCCAGCGCCTCCTCGTCGAAAACCTGCCGAGGTTGCTTCGGGTTGGGCACGATCGAGTCGACCGAGATCTCGGCGAACCGGGCGCCGGGCACCGGGCTGAGGACCGGGTCGGGAGTGACCGTGGGAAGCGGCGCTTCCGGTACGAGCGGCGCGGGTGCCTCCGGCGCTCCGACGGCAGCTCCGTTCGTGATGACGCCGGCACCGGCACCATCCGGCTCCTGTACCGGCCCGGTCGGGATGAGTGCCCCAAGGCCCCGCCCCAGACCGCCCCGAGGACGGTTCTTCATGCCACGCCTCCCAGCGCCTCTTCCGCACTACGCATTCCGGCCCACCGGCTCCTTGACGCCACGCTCGGCGATCTCCTGGGCGGCCTCGAAGTAACTCGTCGCCCCCCGCGATCCGGGATCGTAAGTCACCACCGACTGGCCGTAGCTGGGTGCCTCGGAGACACGTACGTTGCGCGGGATCACCGCCTGGAGCACCTTGTCGCCGAAGTGGTTCCGGACGTCCTGCTCGACCGCGTCAGCCAGGCGGGTACGCCGGTCGTACATGGTGAGCAGAATCGTGGAGACCTCGAGCTGCGGGTTGAGGTGCTGACGGACCAGGTTGATGTTGTTGATGAGCTGGTTCAGCCCTTCGAGCGCGTAGTACTCGCACTGGATCGGGATGAGCACCTCCTGGGCCGCGACCAACGCGTTCACGGTCAACAGGCCGAGCGAGGGCGGGCAGTCGATGAAGACGTAGTCGAAGTGGCCGGGGTAGGCGGTGATCGCCCGGGCGAGCCGCGACTCACGGGCCACCACCGAGACCAACTCGATCTCCGCACCGGCCAGGTCGATGGTCGCCGGTACGCACCAGAGGTTGGGGATGCCCTCGACCGCCTGGGCCACGTCCTCCAGCGGGACGGAGTTGATCAGGCAGTCGTAGACGTCCGGCACGCCGGTGTGGTGCGGCACGTTCAGCCCCGTGGAGGCGTTGCCCTGCGGATCGAGATCGACCACGAGCACCCGGTTGCCGTGCAGGGCCAAGGCCACTGCAAGGTTCACCGTCGTCGTGGTCTTGCCTACGCCGCCCTTCTGGTTCGCGACGCACATGACCCGGGTCCGGTCCGGCCGAGGCATGGTCACCTCGCCACTGGGGTTCAGGATCTGCACGGCGCGCATCGCCTCCATTGCCAACGGTGGATCATCCTCTTCGCGCGTCGGGGTTTCACGTGAAACGTACGCGGCCTCGGTGTCGGCCGGCTCGTAGGGCCCGGCCGAGGGGGTAGGCGTGTCGGGAGCCGGGCGGGGATCGGGCACCACTCCAGAGGCCGCTTGATATGTCGCCGCCTCGAACCGCGTGGCGGCCGAGGTGTTGCGGCGGATCGGGATCACACGTGCGTCAGGGGTGGCGTTCACAGGTCGACCGGCCCCGTCCGACGCGTCCCGGCCGGACGAGAACTCCGGACTCGGTGACCACGGTACGCCAGACGTCGGCCTGTCCCGCATGGACTCCGGCGGGTCCTGCGCGCCTCCCTGGGAGCGCCAGCTCGGGTAGTCGGTTTCACGTGAAACAGGGTCGCCCGCTGACCCGGTCACGCGCGGATCGTCGTACCTGCCGTCGTCATGCACCTGTCATCCCTGCCCGCTTCGGATGGTCGGTCTGCACCCGTCGTCACCCGGGCCTCTCGCGCTGTCCTCGCAGAGGTACCGCCCGGCGGGAGCGGCCGGTCTTCGGGGGAGACCCATCGCCGCCCGCTCCACACTATCGACGCGCGGTCAGCCTACGGCGCATGGGCGTGGCGGGTCCACGTCGGGTTCGCAACCCGCCGGTCAGGATGACGCGATCCGGGACAGGTGGCGGCCTCACGGAGGTGTTCGATCAGCGATGTCCGGCCGAAGGAGTTAGGAAGGGTCCCTTCCTATGCACGAGGCGTTAGAAAGGGTCCCTTCCTTACATCCGGCGGCGGGACTTCTTGGGGGCGCGCTTGGTAGCCGGGGCGATCACCCGTTCACGGACGACCTCGACCACAGTGGTCGGTGGCGCGATGACGTCCTCGCCACAGCGGCGCAGCACCGGCTCCCCGCCGCCGAGGCGGTGGATCGCCTGGGCGTGCTCGGCGATCTCGTCGGCGGCCGAGGCGCCCTTGAGTGCGATCAGGCGTCCGCCCGGCGCGGCCAGCGGCAGGCACCACCCGGCGAGTCGGTCCAGCGGCGCGACCGCCCGGGCGGTGACCACGTCACTGGGAAGCAGTTCCGGTTCGGCGACTGCCTCGTCGGCCCGTCCCCGGAACACCCGCACCGAGGCGGTCAGACCCAGCGACTCCACGGCCTCGTCGAGAAAGACGGTGCGCCGGGCCAGCGGCTCGACAAGCGTCACCGTGAGGTCGGGGCGGGCGATGGCGAGCACCAGACCGGGCAGACCGGCCCCCGATCCGACGTCGACCACCGTCGCACCCTGCGGGATCAGTTCGCCGACGACGGCGCAGTTCAGCAGATGACGGTCCCAGATCCTGGGTGTCTCGCGCGGGCCGATCAGTCCGCGTACCACGCCGTCGGTGGCCAGCAGTTCGGCGTAGGCGGCGGCGAGGTCGAGCCGGTCACCGAACAGGCGCCGGGCCGCCTCGGCCAGTTCGGGCGGCAGCACGGCCACCGCAGGGTCGGTACCGTCGGATGCGGCCGGGGACGGGTGGGGCCGGGGCGGAACAGCCGCCGGCCCGGGCGGCGTACCACCCGGGCCGGACGGGGAAACGCCCCTGGCGTCGTCTGCGGTCATCCGTCAGCCTGCGGGCTGAACGACGATGCGACGGTTCGGCTCGACGCCCTCGGACTCGCTCTCCACACCGTCGATCGCGTTCACCACGTCGTGGACGCACTTGCGCTCGAAGGCCGACATCGGCTCCAGGCGTACCGCCTCGCCGTGCTCCTTGACCTTCTCGACCGCGTTGCGCGCCACCGCGGCGAGTTCCTTGCGCCGGTTGGCCCGGTAGCCACCCACGTCGAGCAGCAGCCGGCTCGGCGAGCCGGTCTGCCGGAAGACGGCGAGCCGGGTCAGTTCCTGGAGTGCCTCCAGGGTGGCGCCGCGCTGGCCGACGAGGTTCTGCAGCCGGCCACCGACGACCTCCACCACCGGACGGCCGCCCGACACCAGCTCGTCGATGTCGCCGTCGTAGTCGAGGATGTCGAGCAGCCCTTCGACGTAGTCGGCTGCGATCTCGCTCTGCCGGAAGAGGTCACCCTCGCCGGCGGCCTTGCTCGGCGCCTTCTCGGCGTCGGTCTCCTCCGGCTCGCCGTCGACCGGAGCCGCCGCCGTCGGCTCCTCGTCGTCCAGGGGCTGGTCGGCGCGGGGGATGCTGGTGTCGGTCACGGTGTCATCTCCGTACTCACTCGGCCGGACCTCGGGTCCGCTGGTTCCCCGCGGCCGGCGGGACGTCGCCGGTGCCCACGGGCACGTCTGTAGGGCAGTGTCGCCCGTTCGCCGCGTCGTTCGCGGCGCTTCCGCGCTCCGGCGCCGGTCTCTCGGCGGCAGCACGTCGCGCAACGGGCCGCCGTCGGTCTCCCGACGGCGGCCCGGACGATTCAGCCCTGCCGTTTGGCGGGGCGGCCCTTCTTCGGGTTGGCCGGCTTGGCGCCCGGCTTCGGGCCGGCGACCTTCGGCGCGGCCGGCGCGGGCGGCGCCTCGGCCGGCTTGCTGCGGCCGAACAGGCCACGGTTCTTGGCCGGCTGCGCGCCGTTACGCGCGGCGGCGGTGGTGGTGGCCGGCTTGCTGGTGGCGGTCACCGGCGGGGGGAACTTCCGCAGCACCCACTGCTGCTGGCCGAGGGTGAAGAGGTTGTTGGTGACCCAGTAGATGATGACGCCGATCGGGAAGATGGCACCGGAGATGAGCAGCGAGAGCGGGATGCCGTAGAGCATCAGGCGCTGGATCATGCGCTGCTGCGGGTCCTCGGCCCAACCGGTCTTCAGGATCATCTGGCGGCTGGTGAGGTAGGTGGTGCCCATCATCACCAGCACCAGGACACCGGCCATGATCTTCACGACGGTGCCGTTGGCACCGAGCTGCGCCAGCTCCGCGGCGGTGGAGCCGAACTTGCTGGCGATCGGCGCGGTGAAGAGGGTCGCGTCCGAGGCGCTGTTGAACTGGTCGACCGTCCAGCCGTAGATGTCCTTGTTGTTCTTCGCCGGGTCCGGGTTGAGGCGACGCAGGACGTGGAACAGGCCGAGGAAGACCGGGATCTGGAGGAACATCGGAAGGCAGCCCATCAACGGGTTGGCCTTTTCCTTCCGATAGAGCTCCATCATCTCCTTCTGGAGCGTCTCCCGGTCACCCTTGTGCTTCTCCTGCAGCGCCTTCACCTGCGGCTGGAGCGCCTGCATCGCCCGCTGGGACTTGATCTGCTTGACGAAGACCGGGAACAGGATCACCCGGACGGTGACCACCAGGAAGACGATGGCGAGAATCCAGGCCCAGTTCGTGCCGAGGACCGTGGCGTCGGGAATCCCGATGGCCTCCCAGGCCGAATGCCAGGCCAGCAGGATCCACGAGATCGCGTAGTAGATCCAGTCGAGACTCAATTCTCGGCTCCAGTCACGTCGGCAGGTCGGCGGCTGCCCGGCTCCGGTACCGGGTCGTATCCACCAGGATGGAATGGGTGGCAGCGCGACAGTCGCCGGACCGTCAGACCGGCTCCCCGCAGCGCGCCGTGCCGGGCAATCGCCTCCAGGGCGTATGCACTGCACGACGGGTAGAACCGACAGCGGGCCGGCAACGCCGGACTTATCCACCGACGGTACGCGATGACGGGCAGGGTCAGCACTCGGGCACCGGTGGTAGCCGGGCGCGGCGACGTGGGTTCTGAGCTCACCGTGGCCGCCGTTCCCGGCCGGCCCGGGCGGCGGCGAGCGCCGCGTCCAGGTCCGCACCGAGTCGCTGGTACGTCGCGTCGGCGGCGGCCGGCAGCGCGCGTACGACGAGGGTGCTCCCGGCCGGCAGCGCGGCGAGCCGTTCCCGGGTCAGATGCCGCAACCGGCGACGGACCCGATTACGGACCACCGCAGGCCCGACCGCCTTGGAAACCACGAAGCCGGCGCGGGACACCGGTGCGGAGTCTTCCTCCGCACCGCCCCGCGCCGGCTTCGGCGCTACGTCTGCGGCTCCGGGTGTGACCGGCAGTGTCAGGTGCACGACGAGCGTGCCCCGACCGGCTCGTCGGCCACCGCGAACCGCTGCGGCGAAGTCGATGCTGCGCCGCAGTCGTTGTGCGGCCGCCAGCACGACTGCCGTCCCCGGAGCGGACCCTGTCGGCCTCAGGCCGACAGGCGGGTGCGGCCCTTGGCGCGGCGGGTCGAAAGGATGGCGCGGCCGGCCCGGGTGCGCATGCGCAGCCGGAAGCCGTGGGTCTTCGCGCGCCGGCGGTTGTTCGGCTGGTAGGTGCGCTTGCTCACGTCAGGCTCTCCGTTGTCGGACGCCCGGACACGTGGATCGTCCGGGTCGTGGTGGTCCAGGCCGCCGCTGCGGTGGCCCCGATCGGCGCTGCCCGGACGGCTTGTCACCCCGGCGTTACGGGGCGCGACCACGGGCAGCAAGCACCCATCACCCTAGCAGAGGGCGTGAGAGCAGCCCCTCCAGCCTAGGTCGGGGGGCAATCACCGTCAAACCGGCGCAGTCGGGCCTTCACCTGCGGCGACAACCGCCCGAAAGCGGGGGATTTCGCTGATGCCGACAACGTGCCAGGCGCGTCGACGGTTGATGATGCGGCGACATCGCTGTTACCGTGCCCGATTGCGGTCAGCGTCTCCAGTTCCGGGATGTCGCCGCCAGGCAAGACCGGACACGGTAGTGAATCGTTCGGCACGGTGAACCCGCTTCAGCGCCCGGCCACGGCAGGGGGCAGGTCCGACCCGCGCCCGGCGGGCGGCCACAATCGGTCGGTACACAGGCTGTGGATAACTTGTGGAGGACGACCGGTGCGGCGTCCGGGTGGGTGAGAGGTCACACCGCTCGGTACCAGGCATCCGGACAGCCGGGAAACGGCGGCGTCCGGGGGAGCAGAGGCGAGGGGGTGGCACGACGGTGGCCGGTACGACCGACCTTGCCGCGGTGTGGACGGCGACGACGGACGAGCTCGCCGACGAGATCATCTCCGCGCAGCAGCGGGCGTACCTGCGGCTGACCCGGCTACGGGCCATCGTCGAGGACACCGCGCTGCTCTCGGTGCCGGACGCGTTCACCCGGGACGTGATCGAGTCTCGGCTGCGCCCGGCCATCACCGAGGCGCTCACCCGTCGGCTGGGTCGGCCGATCCAGGTCGCGGTCACCGTCCGCGTACCCGAGGACGGGCACCCCACCGGCACCGTCTACCGCAGTTCGCCGGAGCCCGGCATCGGCGCCCAGGACGGCCCAGTCGACTTCGACGCTCGCGGGTCGGACGTCGGCCCCGCCGGTGACCTCGGTCGGCAACAGCTCCCGCTGATCCCGGAACAGCCGCAGCCGGGCCGGTTCGACCTGCCCGTGGCGGAGGTGCCACCGGCCGACGGCGGTGGGCGTACCGGTCACGGTCCTCCGTTGGTCGACGGCCAGGAGATGCTCTTCGGCCACGCCTTCGGTGAACCGTCCCGACCGCACGACCGGCCGACCGAGGTGCCCCGGCGGCCCGTCGACCGACTCGGCTTCACCGAGCAGGGCGGCCGGATGGACCAGCCGCCGGGCGGTCCGCGCGGCTTCGCCGGACGGTACGGCGAGGACCACGGGGTCTCTCCGCGCGACCAGCACGTGATCCGGGCGATGCCGAACGACGGCGGCACCGACAGCGGGCCCGGTCGGGGCAGCGCCGACCACCGCCCGGTCGGACGGGACGACCGTCGGCTGCCGACCGGCGCGGACAGCGGTGGCAACCGGCTCAACCCGAAGTACATGTTCGAGACGTTCGTCATCGGTTCCTCGAACCGGTTCGCGCACGCGGCGAGTGTGGCGGTGGCCGAGTCACCCGCGAAGGCGTACAACCCGCTGTTCATCTACGGCAGTTCGGGGCTGGGCAAGACCCACCTGCTGCACGCCATCGGGCACTACGCCACCACGCTGGGCAACGCCCGCTCGGTCCGGTACGTCTCGACCGAGGAGTTCACCAACGACTTCATCAACTCGCTGCGGGACGACAAGACCAGTGCGTTCCAGCGCCGCTACCGCGACGTCGACATCCTCCTGATCGACGACATCCAGTTCCTGGAGAACCGCGAGCGCACCCAGGAGGAGTTCTTCCACACCTTCAACACGCTGCACAACGCCAACAAGCAGATCGTGATCACCTCCGACCGCTCGCCGAAGCAGTTGGCGACGCTGGAGGACCGGCTGCGGACCCGGTTCGAGTGGGGCCTGCTCGCCGACATCCAGCCGCCGGACCTGGAGACCCGGATCGCGATCCTGCAGAAGAAGGCGGCCCAGGAGCGGCTGTACGCCCCGCCGGACGTGCTGGAGTTCATCGCGTCCCGGGTGTCGAACTCGATCCGGGAACTGGAGGGCGCCCTGATCCGGGTCACCGCCTTCGCCAGCCTGACCCGGTCGAGCGTGGAGCTGTCGCTGGCCGAGGAGGTGCTACGGGACTTCATCCCGGACGGCGCCGGCCCGGAGATCACCGCCGACCAGATCATGGTCGCCACCGCCGACTACTTCGGCGTCAGCCTGGAGGACCTGCGGGGGCACTCCCGCTCCCGGGTGCTGGTCAACGCCCGCCAGGTGGCCATGTACCTGTGCCGGGAGCTGACCGACCTGTCGCTGCCCCGGATCGGGCAGGCGTTCGGTGGACGGGACCACACCACCGTGATGCACGCCGACCGCAAGATCCGTCAGCAGATGGCCGAGCGGCGTTCGCTCTACAACCAGATCGCCGAGCTGACCAACCGGATCAAGCAGAACACCTGAGGCGTACGCCCGCTAAGCGGTGCCCACGACCCGGCCGGAGCCCTCCGGTCGGGTCTCTTTTCGGTCTCGACCGTGGACTCTCGACGAGGTGTAGACCACACCATCGGAGGCGTGTCCGCTCCGGCCCGCGCTCGTTGTCCACAGCTCGTTGTCCACCGCCGGTGGATAACCACAGAACGTCGGCACCCGGTTACCCACAGGCTGTGGAGAAACCCTGGGGACAACCCTGTGGACGCCTGTGGGTGACTGGGGACAACGCGTCGCTCTGTCCACCGACGACGACCCGCCTGTGGACGCCCTGTTGAAGGTTCTGGGGATGACGGGGTCCGAGACCGTCTCGGCTGTCCACAGGACTGGGGAGAAAGTCGGTGGACAACCGGTGGACAACCGGTGGACGACGGTGGACAACGTGGTGCACGACGAGGGCCTGTGGACCACCAGGCGAGTTTTACCCCGGGTTCTCCACAGCGAAACCACACGTGGATAACGTCCTGACCTGCGTCGACGCGAGTTCTCCACAGTTTGCACAGGTGCGATGAAGACGATGGGTTATCTCTGCTAAGAGAACGAAAACCAATCATCACCGTTGGACTTCCTGTGGATCGGGCCGATGCTGTCGGAGGCACCCGTCAGCATCGACTCGATCGCCGGGGTCGGGCGCACAGCCGATACCCTCGCGCCCTAAGGTGCGATGGGTACCCGCACGCCAGGTGGGTCGGTGGGTAGCGGCCGGCATGAGAGAGTTGACGACGTCGACGTCGACGCGGAGGCATTGATGAAGTTCCGAGTGGAGCGCGACGCGCTCGCCGAGGCCGTGGCCTGGACCGCGAAGAGCCTGCCCAACCGGCCGTCCGTACCGGTGCTGGCCGGGGTGCTGCTCCGGGTGACCGAGGGCAGCCTGCAGGTCTCCGGCTTCGACTACGAGGTCTCCAGCCAGGTGACCGTGGAGGTGCAGGGCGACGCCGACGGCGCCGCGCTGGTCTCCGGTCGCCTGCTCGCCGAGATCACCAAGGCACTACCGGCCAAGCCGGTGGACATCGCCGCCGTCGGCGCGCACCTCGAACTGGTCTGCGGCAGCGCCCGGTTCACCCTGCCCACCATGCCGGTGGAGGACTACCCGACCCTGCCGGAGATGCCGGAGAGCGCCGGCACCGTCGACGCCGCCGCCTTCGCCTCCGCGGTCGCCCAGGTCGCGGTCGCCGCCAGCCGGGACGAGACGCTGCCGATGATGACCGGCGTACGCGTCGAGCTCTCCGGCGGCACGCTGGCCATGCTCGCCACCGACCGCTACCGGCTGGCGCTGCGCGAGATGGAGTGGAACCCGGACGACCCGGAGACCAGCATCAACGCGCTCGTGCCGGCGCGGACCCTCAACGACACCGCCAAGACCCTCGGGCCGCTCGGTGGGCACGTCGTCCTCGCCCTCTCCCAGGGCGCTGCCGGCGAGGGCATGATCGGTTTCTCCGGTGGCACCCGGCGGACCACGAGCCGCCTGCTGGACGGCGCGAACTACCCGCCGGTGCGATCCCTCTTCCCGGCCACCCACAACGCCGACGCCCGGGTGGCCGTCAGCACGCTCATCGAGGTCGTCAAGCGCGTCGCGCTGGTCGCCGAGCGGACCACCCCGGTGCTGCTCAGCTTCAGCGCCGACGGCCTGGTCGTCGAGGCCGGCGGCACCGAGGAGGCCCGGGCCAGCGAGGCCATGGAGGCCACCTTCACCGGCGAGCCGCTCACCATCGGCTTCAACCCGCAGTACCTGATCGACGGACTGGCCAACCTCGGGTCCCAGTTCGCCGTGTTGCAGTTCGTCGACGCCTTCAAGCCTGCGGTGATTTCCCCCGCCGGCGAGGATGGCGAGCTCATCCCTGGGTACCGGTACCTCATCATGCCGATCCGCGTGTCCCGCTGACCGGCAGAGCACACCCGAAACCCACCGAAAGGTAAGAACCGATGCAGCTCGGCCTGGTAGGACTCGGCCGGATGGGCGGCAACATGCGCGAGCGGTTGCGCGCTGCCGGTCACGAGGTGGTCGGCCTCGACCACAACTTGGAGCTGAGTGACGTCACCAGCCTGGCCGAGCTGGCGGAGAAGTTGGACGCGCCCCGGGCGGTCTGGGTGATGGTGCCCGCCGCCGTCACCGATGCCACGATCGACGAGCTGGCCGACGTGCTCGGCACGGGCGACCTCATCATCGACGGCGGCAACTCGCGGTTCAGCGACGACGCCCTGCGCGCGGAGCGACTCAACGAGCGCGGCATCGGCTACGTCGACGTCGGGGTCTCCGGCGGGGTGTGGGGCCGTCAGAACGGCTACGGCCTGATGGTCGGCGGTGCCGAGGAGCACGTCGAGCGGCTGAAGCCGATCTTCGAGTCGCTCAAGCCCGAGGGCGAGTTCGGGTTCGTGCACGCCGGCCCGGTCGGCGCCGGCCACTACGCCAAGATGGTGCACAACGGCATCGAGTACGGCCTGATGCACGCCTACGCCGAGGGCTTCGAGCTGATGGCCGCCTCGGAGCTGGTCACCGACGTACCAGGCGTGATCAAGTCCTGGCGCGAGGGCACCGTGGTCCGCTCCTGGCTGCTGGACCTGCTCGACCGGGCGCTGGACGAGGACCCGGAGCTCAACCAGCTCAGCGACTACACCGAGGACACCGGCGAGGGCCGCTGGACGGTCGACGAGGCGGTCCGGCTCGCCGTACCGCTCCACGTCATCACCGCGTCGCTCTACGCCCGGTTCGCGTCCCGGCAGGACGAGTCACCGGCGCTGAAGGCCGTCTCCGCGCTGCGCCAGCAGTTCGGCGGGCACGCCGTCCGTAAGCGCTGACCGGCGCCCGGCCCCGTGTACGTCCGCCGGATCGAACTGGTCGACTTCCGCTCGTACGAGCGGGTCGGCGTCGACCTCGAACCGGGGCCGAACGTGCTGATCGGCGCCAACGGCGTCGGCAAGACCAACCTGGTCGAGGCGCTCGGTTACGTGGCGACGCTCGACTCGCACCGGGTCGCCACCGACGCGCCCCTGGTACGCGCCGGGGCCGGCGCCGCGGTGATCCGCTGCGCGGTGGTGCACGAGGGCCGGGAACTGCTGGTCGAGTTGGAGATCGTGCCGGGCAAGGCCAACCGGGCCCGACTCGGCCGCTCCCCGGCCCGCCGCGCCCGGGACGTGCTCGGTGCGCTGCGGCTGGTGCTGTTCGCCCCGGAGGACCTGGAACTCGTCCGGGGCGACCCGGCGGAACGCCGCCGCTACCTCGACGACCTGCTGGTGTCGCGTCAGCCCCGCTACGCGGGGGTCCGCGCCGACTACGAGCGGGTGGTCAAGCAACGCAACGCCCTGCTGCGGACCGCGTACCTGGCCCGCAAGACCGGTGGCTCCCGGGGCGGTGACCTATCCACCCTCGCCGTCTGGGACACCCACCTGACCCGGCACGGCGCCGAACTCCTCGCCGGTCGGCTGGAACTGGTCGCCGCGCTGGCACCGCACGTGGCCAAGGCGTACGACGCGGTGGCGGCCGGACGCGGCGCGGCGGGAATCGCGTACCGGCCGTCGGTGGAACTCGCCGAGCCGACCACCGACCGGGAGGCCCTGGCCGAGATCCTGGCCACCGCGCTCGCGGAGTCCCGGTCCGCCGAGATCGAGCGGGGCACCACCCTGGTCGGTCCGCACCGGGACGAACTCGCCCTCACCCTCGGCCCGCTGCCGGTGAAGGGGTACGCCAGCCACGGCGAGTCGTGGTCGTTCGCGCTCGCGCTCCGGCTGGCCGGATACGACCTGCTGCGCGGCGACGGCATCGAACCGGTCCTGGTGCTCGACGACGTCTTCGCCGAGTTGGACGCCGGCCGGCGGGAGCGGCTGGCCGACCTGGTCGGCGGCGCCAGCCAACTGCTGGTGACCTGTGCGGTCGCCGACGACGTACCGGCGGCTCTGCGCGGCGCCCGCTTCGAGGTGGCCGAGGGGACGGTGCGCCGTGTCGGATGAGCCGGACCGGCCGCGTACCGACGCGGCACCTGCCCGCGCCCCGCAGGCCGACGACAGCGCCGCAGCGCCCCGACGAGCGCCCCGGGGCCGGGGTACGCGGGGCGCGGGCCAGAGCGCCCCGACGGGCGGCGTGGAGGCGGGTGCCGGCGGGAAGCCGGCCGATGCTGGGCGGGACGCCGGCCCGGCCGGCGTGAGCGCCGACGCGGGAACGCCGGCAGCCGGGGAGGACGGCGTGTCCGGGCCGCAGCTCGCGCGGGCGGTGCTGGACGCGGCGAAGGCCCGCCGGGAGGCCGCCAAACCGCGCCGACGCGGCGTCACCGGAGCGGGTACGGGAGAGCGGCGGTTGCGCGGCTACTCCGGCCCGGGACCGGATCCGCGTGATCCGCAACTGCTCGGCACGGTGCTGGCCCGGCTGGTCAAGTCGCGCGGATGGCAGCAGCCGGCCGCCGAGGCGACCGTCTTCGGCGCGTGGGAGCGGGTCGTCGGGCCGGAGGTGGCCCAGCACAGCCGTCCGGTGAAGCTGGAGAACGGCGAGTTGACCGTGGAGGCCAGGTCCACCGCCTGGGCGACCCAGCTCCGCCTGCTCGCCGGGTCGCTGCTGCAACAGATCGGCCGGGAGGTCGGCCACAACGTGGTGCGCAAGCTGCACATCCACGGCCCGGCCGCGCCGTCCTGGTCGCGCGGCCCACGCCGGGTACGCGGCCGGGGCCCCCGCGACACGTACGGCTGAGGAATCCGTGTGGCGTACGCCGCACCCCGCGAGGTGCGGCGTACGCCTGCGGTCAGGAGTGCGCGGCGCGACGCGGCGCGGCCGACTCGGCGTAGACGGCGAAGCCCCGTTCGGCGCAGCGTCGGTAGAAGGCCGCCACCACACTCAGCTCGGCGCAGGTGAACGTCCACTGCGGCGGCGCACCGCTCTCGTCCAGCAGGGCGTCCAGCCGGCTGTCCAGCCACCGCAACTGCTGCTCGGCCAGGCGACCGTCGGCGAGCAGCGACCGCAGCACGGTGCCGACCGACTCGAAGGTGACCGCCTCACCGTGCGGACGGTGTGCGATGACGAAGCGCTCGATGCCGCCCGCGATCCAGGCGCAGCCGTCCGGGTCGATGACCGGGTCCTCGTCCTCGGCGGCCGCGTCTGTGGCGTAGAGCACACCGTCGAGTCCGAGGATCAGATCGACCACCTCTGTGTACGCGGTGGCCCGGACCGTTCCTGTCTTCGCGATCAGCTCGGCGAGCGCGGCGGTCGGCGCCGAGATCCCCGGCACGTCGACGATCTCGCCGAAGTCGACGAAGTCGGCCGGCGCGACCGGATCGTAGAACTGGCCGGTCCGCGGCCACTGGACCGCGACGTTGTCCAGCCCCATCTTGGTGTCACCTCTCAACGGCACGGGTGGGTCAATCGGGTCGATCGTCCGGTTCCGGCCGTGAAAGATCAAGGCCGGCCCGCCAACCCGAACGGACGGCAAGACCATGGTGGGCGATACCGGCCAGTAGCGCTGTCGGCAGCGCCGCCCGGGCCGTGTCGCCGTCACGCGACGGATCCGGCGATCATGCCCTTGCGTGTAGGGGGAGTCGCAGACAGCGCGGTTCGGCCCGCTGCGTTAATCTCAGCCGCCGCGAAGGGGTGCCGAGTGGTGGTTCTGTCGCCCGCGCACAGTAAGATTGGCGTGAGACGAAGACCCGGTGCGGAGCGACGGGTCACGGGTCCGGCACGGGCCCGCGATCATTGTCCGACTCGGGTCGAGCCGATCGCGATCCGCGGGCACCCGCGGCGACCGGCGCGTTCGACCCGTACCCCGGATTCTGTCCCCGGTGCCGGTCTGCGTGCCGACGTCGCGTCTGTCCGCCGAACCCGCGCCGGACGTGCCTGACGGCGCGGACGGCGCGAGAAAGTGGCCGAGGGTGGCAGCGCAGGACAATCAGCAGTACGGCGCCGAGTCGATCACCGTCCTCGAAGGTCTGGAGGCGGTCCGTAAGCGGCCCGGTATGTACATCGGGTCCACCGGCGAGCGGGGCCTGCACCACCTCGTGTGGGAGGTCGTCGACAACGCGGTGGACGAGGCGCTGGCCGGTCACTGCGACACGATCGACGTGGTGCTGCTCGCCGACGGAGGCGTCCGGGTCACCGACAACGGGCGCGGCTTCCCGGTCGACCTGCACCCCAAACTGAAGAAGCCGGGCGTCGAGGTGGCGCTGACCGTGCTGCACGCCGGTGGCAAGTTCGACGGCAAGGCGTACGCGGTCTCCGGTGGTCTGCACGGCGTCGGCGTCTCGGTCGTCAACGCCCTCTCCACCAAGATGGCAGTGGAGATCCACAAGGACGGCTTCGTCTGGCGGCAGCAGTACCACCACTCCAAGCCCACCACGCTGGAGAAGGGCGAGCCGACCGACACCACCGGCTCGGCGGTCTCCTTCTGGCCCGACCCCGACGTCTTCGAGACGATCGACTTCGACTTCCAGACGATCTACCGCCGCCTCCAGGAGATGGCCTTCCTGACCCGTGGCCTCAAGATCCACCTGCTCGACGAGCGGGTCGCCGAGGGCGATGAGGGCAAGCTCCGCGAGGTGACCTTCCAGTACGAGGGCGGCATCGCCGACTTCGTCCGGCACCTCAACGCCTCGAAGAGCCCGATGCACAAGACGGTGATCGAGTTCGGTGCCGAGGAAGAGGGCATGTCGCTCGAGATCGCCATGCAGTGGAACGAGTCGTACGGCGAGTCGGTCTACACCTTCGCCAACAACATCAACACCCACGAGGGCGGCACCCACGAGGAGGGCTTCCGGGCCGCGCTGACCAGCGTGGTCAACCGCTACGGCGCGGACAAGAAGCTGCTCAAGGGCGACGAGAAGCTCTCCGGTGAGGACATCCGCGAGGGCCTCGCGGCGATCATCTCGGTCAAGCTGACCAACCCGCAGTTCGAGGGTCAGACCAAGACCAAGCTCGGCAACACCCCGGTGAAGAGCTTCGTCCAGCGGGTCTGCAATGACCGGCTGGTCGACTGGCTGGACCGCAACCCGGCCGAGGCGAAGATCATCATCACCAAGGCGTCCCAGGCCGCTCGCGCCCGGATCGCCGCGCAGCAGGCGCGCAAGCTGGCCCGACGCAAGTCGTTGCTGGAGTCCGGCTCGATGCCGGGCAAGCTGGCCGACTGCCAGTCGACCGACCCGCGCGAGTCCGAGGTGTTCATCGTCGAGGGCGACTCGGCGGGCGGCTCGGCCAAGCAGGGCCGTGACCCGCGTACCCAGGCGATCCTGCCGATTCGCGGCAAGATCCTGAACGTGGAGAAGGCCCGGATCGACCGGGTGCTCAAGAACAACGAGGTGCAGGCGCTGATCACTGCGCTGGGCACCGGCATCCACGACGACTTCGACATGGAGAAGCTGCGCTACCACAAGGTGGTGCTGATGGCCGACGCCGACGTCGACGGTCAGCACATCCAGACGCTGCTGCTCACCCTGCTGTTCCGCTTCATGCGACCGCTGGTCGAGCTCGGTCACGTCTACCTCGCCGCCCCGCCGCTCTACAAGATCAAGTGGAACAAGAAGGGCGACGACGCGCAGTACGCGTACTCCGACCGGGAGCGCGACGGGCTGATCGCGCTGCGTCAGCAGAAGAAGCCGAACGCCAAGCCGGACGACATCCAGCGGTTCAAGGGCCTCGGCGAGATGAACTACCCGGAGCTGTGGGAGACCACGATGAACCCGGCGACCCGGACGCTGCGTCAGGTCACCCTGGACGACGCCGCCACCGCCGACGAGCTGTTCAGCGTCCTGATGGGCGAGGACGTCGAGGCCCGCCGTTCGTTCATCCAGCGCAACGCCAAGGACGTCCGCTTCCTGGACATCTGACGGGCGCGCCTGCCGGACCGGAACCCCGGTCCGGCAGGCCGGTCCACAGAGTTATCCACAACTTGGCCGCTATCCACAGCAGTTATCCACAGGCACAAAAACGACTCTCAGTCTGATAAGGGTTAACAGTGACCGATTCCCCCGAGTCCACACCGAACGAGCCCGAGGTCCCCGAGGCGCCGGCTGCCGTGGTCGCCCACGACCGCATCGAGCCGGTCGGGCTCGAGGTGGAGATGCAGCGCTCCTACCTCGACTACGCGATGAGCGTCATCGTCGGGCGGGCGCTGCCGGACGTCCGGGACGGGCTCAAGCCGGTCCACCGCAAGATCCTCTACGCCATGTTCGACTCGGGCTACCGGCCGGACCGTGGTTACGTCAAGTGTTCGCGCGTCGTCGGCGACGTGATGGGCCAGTTCCACCCGCACGGGGACTCGGCCATCTACGACGCCCTGGTCCGGATGGCCCAGCCCTGGTCACTGCGCTACCCGCTGGTGGACGGCAACGGCAACTTCGGTTCGCCCGGAAACGACCCGGCTGCTGCCATGAGGTACTGCATCACCGCAGATGTCCGTATTCGTACCGCTGGTGGCAGCGTGCGGATCGGTGACGTGGTGCCGGGCGCGGCGTCGAGCAGCGAGAGCGACATCGACCTCAAGGTTCGCGACCGCAACGGCGACCTGGTCCGCGCCTCGGCGTTCTTCCACTCCGGCGAGCACCCGACGCTACGGCTGCGCACCCGCGAGGGGTACGAGCTGACCGGCACCCACAACCACCCGGTGCTCTGCCTGGTGGACGTGGCCGGCGTGCCGACGCTGCTCTGGAAGCTGCTCGCCGAGATCTCCCCCGGTGACCGGGTGGTGCTCCAGCGCAGCGTGCCGGACGAGATCGGCTACCCGATGCTGGAGCACGTCGAGGCAGCCGTCCTCGCGGGTGCCTTCGTCAGCGAGGGCTGGGTCTCCGAGACCCGTGCGGGCTTCAACAACGTCGACCGCGAGTTCTTCGTCCGCGTCCTGGCGGCGTACGACCTCGCTGTCGGTGGGCGCCGGTATGTCAGCGAGCGGGTGATCGCGTCCGGGAGTGTCCTGCACGAGCTCGACATCCAGGATCTCTCCGCGCTCCGGGCCAGCATCCTCGGTGAGATGGTCGGTGCGCGCAGCGCCGACAAGTTCGTGCCGGAGTTCGTCTGGCAGGGACCGGCAGCGATCAAGCGGGCCTTCCTCCAGGCCCTCTTCGAGGGGGACGGCTCCTCCTCGCTGCTGCCGCGCAACACCATCCAGATCTCGTACTCCACGCGCAGCGAGCGGCTCGCCAGCGAGGTGCAGCAGTTGCTGCTGGAGTTCGGCGTCGTCAGCCGCCAGTGCCGGTACGACAACGGTGAGATCAAGGTCGTGGTGACCAACCGCCGGGACGCGCGGATCTTCGCCGCCCAGGTCGGCTTCCTCGGCCGCAAGCAGGCCAAGCTGGAGTCGGAGCTGGCCTCGGTCCCGGCGAGCAGCACGGCGCTCTCCAGCGACCACGTACCGCTGGTCGGTGACTTCATCCGCGAGCACGGCGCCAGCCGCTGGACCGAGCGGGACTGGCTGCGCCGGCACAACGTGGACCGGATCGAGCGCTGGGAGCGCGATCGCGACGAGATCGCCGCCCGGATCACCGAATCCGAGGTGCTCGACGTGGTCGAGCCGTTGGTGGACGGTCGCTTCTACTACGCCGAGGTGGCCGGGGTCACCGACGCGGGTGTGCAGCCGGTCTACAGCATCCGGGTGGACACCGACGACCACTCGTTCGTCTCCGACGGGTTCGTCAGCCACAACACCGAGTGCAAGCTCGACCCGCTCGCCATGGAGATGCTGCGGGACATCGACGAGGACACCGTCGACCTGCAGGACAACTACGACGGCCGGGCCAAGGAGCCCACCATCCTGCCGTCGCGGATCCCGAACCTGCTGATCAACGGCTCCGAGGGCATCGCGGTCGGCATGGCGACCAAGATCCCGCCGCACAACCTGCGGGAGATCGGCGCGGCGGTGCAGTGGTGCCTGGAGAACCCGGAGGCGGACGAGGCCACCACGCTTGAGGCGCTGTTGGAGATCGTCAAGGGTCCGGACTTCCCCACCCACGGTCTGATCGTCGGCCAGTCCGCGATCCAGGACGCGTACCGCACCGGTCGGGGTTCGATCCGGATGCGCGCGGTGGTGGAGGTCGAGGAGGACAAGCGCGGTCGGCCGGCGCTGGTGGTCAGCGAGCTGCCGTACCAGGTGAACCCGGACAACCTGGCCGAGCGGATCGCCGAGCTGATCAAGGAGGGCAAGCTCGGCGGGATCGCCGACATCCGCGACGAGTCCTCCGGGCGTACCGGTATGCGGATCGTGCTGGTGCTCAAGCGCGACGCTGTCGCGAAGGTCGTGCTGAACAACCTCTACAAGCACACCCAGCTCCAGGAGACCTTCGGCGCGAACATGCTGGCGCTGGTCGACGGGGTGCCGCGCACGCTGAACCTGGCGCAGTTCATCCGCTACTACGTCGAGCACCAGATCGAGGTGATCCGGCGGCGGACGGCCTTCCGGCTGCGCAAGGCCGAGGAGCGGGCGCACATCCTGCGTGGTCTCTCCAAGGCGTTGGACGCCCTGGACGAGGTGATCGCCCTGATCCGGCGTTCGCCCACCGTCGAGGACGCCCGGCAGGGCCTGATCCGGCTGCTGGAGATCGACGAGATCCAGGCGACCGCCATCCTGGACATGCAGCTTCGCCGGCTCGCCGCGCTGGAACGGCAGCGGATCCTCGACGACCTGGCCAAGCTGGAAGTCGAGATCGCCGACCTCAAGGACATCCTGGCCAAGCCGGAGCGGCAGCGGCGGATCGTCTCGGAGGAGCTGGGCGAGATCGTCGCGAAGTGGGGCGACGACCGGCGTACCCAGATCATCCCGTTCGACGGCGAGGTCTCGATGGAGGACCTCATCGCCCGCGAGGACGTGGTGGTGACCATCACCCGCACCGGGTACGCCAAGCGGACGAAGGTGGATCTCTACCGCTCGCAGCGGCGCGGCGGCAAGGGTGTCAGCGGTGCCACGCTGCGGCAGGACGACATCGTCAGCCACTTCTTCGTCTGCTCGACGCACGACTGGATGCTGTTCTTCACCAACAAGGGGCGGGTGTACCGGGCCAAGGCGTACGAGCTTCCGGAGGCCAGTAGGGTGGCCAAGGGCCAGCACGTGGCCAATCTGCTCGCGTTCCAACCGGACGAGCAGATCGCACAGATCATCGAGATCCCGAATTACCAGGTGGCGCCCTACCTGGTCCTGGCGACGAAGAACGGCCTGGTGAAGAAGACGCGGCTTGAGGAGTTCGACTCCAACCGGTCCGGCGGAATCATCGCGATCAACCTGCGCGATGAGGACGAGCTGGTCGGTGCTGCGCTGGTTGACCCCGGCGAGGACCTGCTGTTGGTCTCCAAGAACGCCCAGGCGATCCGCTTCAACGCGACCGACGAGGCCCTGCGGCCGATGGGTCGGGCCACGTCAGGTGTGATCGGCATGCGCTTCAGCGACGAGGACGAGTTGCTGGCCATGGAGGTCGTCCGCGAGGGGCTGGACGTGCTCGTCGCCACGAACGGGGGATACGCGAAACGTACCCCGATCGAGGAATACCCGGTCCAGGGCCGGGGAGGTAAGGGCGTACTGACTGCGAAGATCACCGAACGGCGCGGTGGTCTGGTCGGCGCTGTGGTGATCGACCCGGACGACGAGCTGTTTGCCATCACCAGCAACGGTGGCGTTATCCGGACTCCGGTGAAGCCTGTACGCCGTACACGCGACCGGAACACAATGGGGGTCAAGCTGATGGACCTCCCGGATGGCGTGACTATCGTGGCGATTGCTCGCAATGCCGACGAGCCTGACGAACAGGACTAGTTGAATGACGGAGACACAGGCGAAGTCGGGGAACGCGGGGACCTCGGCCAACCCGGTCGACGAGGACGCCGCGAAGACCGGCACGCCAGCAACCGGCCGCGCGGCCGTGGGCCGGGCGACCGTCCCGGCCGACGCGCCTGCCCCGAAGTTCACTCGGGCCCCCGGTATGGCTCCGCCGCCCGACAAGCCCACAGACGGGAAGGACGCCGAGGCGTCCGGCGACAAGCCGGGCACCGAGGCCGCCGGCTCCCCGGGCACACCGACAGTTGCCGCCAGCGCCGCCGGCAAGCCGTCGACCGCGTCGACGACCGGGCCTCGCCCGGGTCAGTCCTCGCCGGGCACCACCGGCGTGCTGCCGGCGGCGAGCACCGGGACGACAGGTACCCAGCCCCGGATCACCGGTCTCGGGGCGAGGCCGGACACCACTCGCCCGCTCGGCACGGGTCGCCCGACGAACGGTGGCGGTCTGCCTCCGGGAGTCGGCTCGTCGGCCGTCGGTGCCGCGCGGGTGGGCGAGGCGGTACGCGCCGCGCGTACCTCGGTCAGCTCGGCCGCGTCGCGCGGACCGCGCCGGGCCCGACTGAACCTCAAGCGGATCGACCCCTGGTCCGTGATGAAGTTCGCGTTCGCGGTGTCGGTGGTGCTGTTCATCGTCATCGTGGTCGCGACGTCGGTGCTCTACCTCGCGCTGGACGCGATGGGCGTCTTCGCCAGCGTGAACGACAGCCTGGCCGACCTGGTCAACGCGGGCGGTGGGCAGGGCACCAGCGGCTTCCAGATCACCGCACGCGGCGTGATCTTCAGTTCGGCACTGATCGGCCTGGTCAACGTCGTCCTGTTCACCGCGCTGGCCACGCTCGGTGCGTTCGTCTACAACGTCTGCGCCGACCTGGTCGGCGGCATCGAGCTGACGCTCGCCGAGCGCGACTGACACCTCAGCACCATCGCCTCCGGGCCGGCCGCTCTTCGCGGCCGGCCCGGTCGCCGTTTCCGCCCCCGACCCGGGGCGTCCCAGGTATCTCGGTGGGCTCGCCACCGGCTCTCGGGTAGGTTCGAGGACGACGGTGTCGGGCAGTCCCGAGGGCCTACCCCGATTTGGGGCGGCGTGAACGGATGGGTTAACCTTGCTCGTCGCTACGCGGGGCTATAGCTCAGTCGGTTAGAGCGCAGAGCTGATAACTCTGAGGTCGCTGGTTCGATTCCAGCTAGCCCCACCGCAATGGTCCGACGGTGCGTCGAGCGTAAGGGGCAGGCCCCATGTTCAAGAAGCTGTTGATCCTGGCCGGCGTCGTCGGTGTGGCCGCCGTGGTGGCCAAGAAGATCAAGGAAGCGAACGACGAGCGCGCGCTCTGGCACGAGGCCACCACCTCCCCGGACCTGCGCTGACCGTCGCCGTTCCGATCGGCGGGCGCCCCAGCCCGCGTACGGGGCCCTAGCTCAACTGGCAGAGCACTGCCTTTGCAAGGCAGGGGTTAGGGGTTCGAGTCCCCTGGGCTCCACTTCAGACGGATACCCAAACGGAGGGGCCAGTGTGGCGAAAGCCGCAGGCCACGGCCGATATCTCGGGTGCTCGTATCGCGGCTCGACGCCGCAATCCCGGACAGCTCGCCGCCTCGGGGCGGGGCGAAGAACGTGGCCAGAATTCTGACCAGTCGCTAGAATGGTTGCTATGGAGACCATTCCGATCACGGAAGCCAAGGCCCGGATCGCCGAGCTTGCCGACCGGGTCGCTCGGGAACACGACCACTTCACGATCACCAGGAACGGCCGCGCCGACGTGATGCTGATCTCGGTCGCCGAGTACGAGTCGATGCGGGAGACGCTCGACCTGCTCTCCGACGACGAGGCCCTCGCGGATCTGCGCCAGTCGCGGGAGGATTTCGCGGCCGGCGACACGTTCTCGATCGACGAGGCTCGCGCCGAGCTGGAACGGCGTCGCGGCAGGGCGGCCTGATGCCTCCGCAAAGCGGGCGGCGGGACGATACGCGCGAGGCGGCCAGCCCGTACACGGTGATGTTCTCGCGGCAGGCCCGCCGCAACCTGCACGAGGACCTGCCGCTGGAGGTCGCGGTCGCGGCGACGGAAACCATCCAGCACGCGATAGCGGTCAACCCCTATCGGGCGGGCAAACCACTCGACGAACCCTTCGACGCCTTCCACTCCGCCCGCCGCGGCACCTACCGGATCATCTACCGGATCAACGAGGCCAAGCGCGTCGTGGAGATCCACTCGATCCGCCACCGACGCGACGCCTACCGCTTCTAGGCCACGTCTGGAATCGCGCTTCATTGGGCTGGCCTGCCCGTTCGCAGCGGTAGTGGGCCACCGGCGATGGTCACCGACTGGTTCGCATGGTGGTACCTCCGGCCCACCAAATAGCACGGCTGCGCAGGCGGAGAGTCGACGGTTCCAGTGGACGCTCGGACGGCTGCTAGGAAGCTGACGACGAAGTCACTAGCACCTTTAGCTCTTCGATCGTCAGCCAAGGGCTGCCGCGGTGTGCCATCCGGTGGCAGTTCGAGCAAATCAGGGCAAGGTCGCTGAGGCGGGTGTTGGTCTCGCCGGAGACGTGCAGTGGAATCCGATGGTGACACTCGATGTAGTCGCGTCCTCTGTCACCGTAGACCCGCTGGAAATCGAATCCGCAGACCTCGCAAGCTATGGCGACGCCGCGACGTTTCGCATCGGCCAGCTTCTGGCGACGGAGCTTGGGGTTGCGCTCGCGTCGAAGATGAGCCCGCAACGTGACGCCACCCTCGCGTACTGATATCTCGTCGAGATCAGGATCGTTGCTCGCCGACTCTGCTTCGACCTCCTCGCGGAGCAACTCACGAATCCGGTCAGCCAGCGACCGCATCTCAGCCGGCCGGGCCCGGAACTCCTCACGGACCACTCTGTCGAGTTGGTTGCCGTTACTGCTGTCGGCAACGATGTTGTAAGTCTTCAAAGCGACACCGGCGGGGTTACGGAAATCCGGATTCCGGCGACCACGGTGGATAGCTGGGCTCTGCAGTAGGTCCGACAGTGCCCGTACCCGTTCGTCGTTGGCGTCGAGCTGATGCCAGCCATTGATCCAGACGAGGTCGCAAGCGAGGACGATCTCGTCTCGAGTCCAATCCGGGTTCGGCAGGAAGGCGACCGCGAAGCCGAGTACTTCCAGCCGCTGGGCCACTGTCTTGTCACCACCACTGAAGTCCTGCGGCCCCCAAGCGGTTCCGGTGCTAGCACCGTGCGCATAGCCGATGATCGCCTTTGAGTCGTAGAGGTTTCCCTGGTAGTCGAGGTAGTAGGCCCGTGACCTGCGAAAGCCGGTCGACTTGAGGAAGTCATCACGACCAAGATCGTCGAACTGTTGTACCGCGGCGAGTACACCGGCACGAGTTACATCGGCGAGGGCCACGAACCGAGGCTACGGGATCACTGCAACAGCGGCCGAGGGCAAGAGCATGGTGGGATTGACGGCAGGTGAGTGCTCCGCGTGGGGTGTCCGGGGCGACTTCACGATCGGTGGTTTCAAGTGAAGGACCGGGGTCGACGTTGGTGCAGGTCTTTGCGGCGTTCGGCGCCGGTTGTCACGGCGTGCCGCAACGGTGACGAGCCGATGGAGTTCGAGCAGACCGTGCTGGCTGCAGTGATGGCGCTGGCATCGACGTCCGGGCCGCTGCTGGTCCTCGATGACAGCGGTCGCCCGTACACCCGAGAGGGGATGGCAATGGGGGCTTCCGCTTTTCTCTACTGCTCGTGCAACCGGATCTGTTGGGGTCTCGGCAAGCCGCTGAGTGAACAGCCTGGCGCTGCGCTGACCCGGTATGCCGGTAACCCCGATCAGCCGGTCTTCTCGCAGTGTCGCTCCGCGTCGAGCGCCTTGTGGAAGCTGCTCGCCGATCACGGTGGGCACCGGTTGCGGGTGGCCCATGACTGGGACCCGGAGTTGCACCGGCAGATGGAGACCGGTTGTCTTCCGGCGATGCTGGACGGCGACGGGGAGAATGACATCTCCTTCTCGGCGTATCTGGCGGGCTGGCCGGAGGGTGGTTTCGCGGACCTGCTGTCTGCTGGGTTCGACGCGTCCGACGAGGGGTTCCTGCGCTGTGCGGAGTGCTCGAAGCGTCTATCGCTGGGCCGCGTGTTGCGGGATCGGGTGGGCGCGCCGTTGCTGTTCCACGCGGGTGCGGTTGACGGGATGCCCAACTCTCGGCAGCCGGACCTGAACCGGGCGGCCTGGCGCTTCCTGGCCGTGCACTTCACCCATCCGATGCGGGTCGTCACGACCGCCGTCGGGGAGGCGGGCGAGTACGCCGAGCAGGACCTTGGGGGTGATGTCACGGTCGGCGGTACGGGACCGGGGGCGGTGCCGCTCACGGCGTACGTCGCCGAGTTCTCCGGGTGAGTCGGGGCATGTCGGGTGAGGCGTCGGACGCAGGCTAGCGTCGAGGGTGTGAGCACTGGATCTCCGCGTGTCCTGCCTGCCGAGGGTGACCTGACCGAGGCCGCCTCGGTGCTGCGTACCGGCGGGTTGGTGGCCTTTCCCACCGAGACCGTCTACGGCCTGGGGGCGAACGCGTTGGACGCGCGGGCGGCGGCCCGGATCTTCGAGGCGAAGGCGCGGCCGAGTTTCGATCCGTTGATCACCCACCTTGCCGACGCCGCTGACCTGGAAGCGCTGGTGGGGGTGGTCTCGGCGGGCGTGGCGGCGTTGGCGGAGCGGTTCTGGCCGGGTCCGTTGACGTTGATCGTGGACCGGCCGGACGTGATCCCGCCGATCGTCACCTCCGGGTTGGCGACGATGGCGGTACGGGTGCCGGACAACGAGTACGCGCGGCGGCTGATCGCCACGGCGGGGGTGCCGGTGGCGGCGCCGAGCGCCAACCGGTTCGGGCAGCTCAGTCCGACCCGGGCGGAGCACGTGGTACGCGGGCTGGGTGGCGCGGTGGACGTGGTGCTCGACGGCGGGCCGACCCGGTGCGGGATCGAGTCGACGATCGTGGACGCCCGGGGGGACCGTCCGGTGGTGTTGCGTCTGGGCGCGTTGCCGGTCGAGGAGTTGGAGAAGGTCACCGGCCCGGTGACGGTGCGCCAGGGTAGTTCGGGGCAGCCGGTCGCGCCGGGGACGTTGGCCGCGCACTACGCGCCGCGTACGCCGCTGCGTCTGCGGGACGCGGGGACGTTGCCTGTCGAGGACGGGGTTCGGCGCGGCTACCTGGCGTTCCGGGATCGGCCGGCGGAGGGTTGGGCGGCGGTGGAGGTGCTCTCGACCGCCGGTGACCTGACCGAGGCGGCGGCGCGGCTCTTCGAGGCACTGCACCGGTTGGACGCCGCCGGGGTCACCGAGATCGTCGCCGAGCCGGTGCCGGAGAGCGGGGTGGGGCGGGCGGTCAACGACCGGCTGCGTCGCGCCGCCGCGACCTGGCATTCTGCGGGCTGACGCTCAGGATTCCTGCCGGCCGGGGCCGACCTGGGAAGCGCGACCGTCCGACGACACCCCATCGGCCCGCGCACCATCGGCCTGAGCGTCGTCACCCCGGTGACCGTCACCCCGCGCACCGTCCACCTGTACACCGTGGGCCCGAGCGTCTTCGACCAAGACGCCTTCGGCCCGGCGTCCGCCAGCCGACACGCCGTCGCCAGCAGCGCCGTCGACCTGAGCGCCGTCAGCAGGTGAGCTGTCGGCAGGAGCGGGGTCGGTCTGGGGTAGGCGGGCGACCAGCCTGGTGAGGGCGCCGTTGGCGAAGGTCGCGCCGAGCGCGGAGCCGGTCGCGATGGTCCAGCCGACCGGTCCGAGCGGAGTGCACCCGAAGAACTGGCTCACGCCGGGGGTCTGCACCACGACGGCCAGCACGCCGACGGAGGCGGCGGTGGAGGCGAGTACGGACGGGCTGGTGCCACCGGCCAGTACGGTCTGGCCGAGTTGGGTGCCGACCAGCGAGACCAGGGCGACGGTGCCGGCGCGGCGGCGGCTGCCGGTGTAGCGGGCGAGCGTCCAGCCGGCGGTGGCGCCGAGGGTGGTGGCGGCGGCGCGTAGCCCGATCTCTCGGGTCATGGTCTCGCCCAGGGAACTGTCGGGGCCCTCACGGAGCAGGCCGTCGGTGTGGTCGCCGTCGCCGGGTGGACGAACGGCGATGGCCAGTGCGGGTGCCATGTCGGTGAGCAGGTTGACCAGCAGCAGTTGGCGTCCGTTGAGGGCGGCCTGACCGGTGGCGGCGGCGGTCAGCACGCTGAACGCGATCTCGCCGAGGTTGCCGCCGACCAGGATGCTCAGCGCGTGGCGGACCGAGGACCACATCGCCCGGCCTTCGACCAGGGTGGCGATGATGGTCTCCAGCCGGTCGTCGGTGACCACCAGGTCGGCGGCGGCGCGGGCGGCCGGGGTGCCCCGTTGGCCGAGGGCGATGCCCACGTCGGCCAGTCGGATGGCGGGTGCGTCGTTGGCCCCGTCGCCGGTCATCGCGACGGTCCGACCGCACTTCTGCAACGCCTGGATGATCCGGACCTTGTGTGCGGGGGTGCACCGGGCGACCACGTCGGTGGCGGCGAGCCGGGCGGCGAGGGCGTCGTCGTCGAGGGTGTCGAGTTCGGTGGCGGTGACCACCCGCTGGGCGTCGCCCGCGCTGATGGTGGCGGCGATGGCCTCGGCGGTCGCCGGATGGTCACCGGTGATCATGATGGTGTGCACGCCGGCCTGCCGGATCCGGCGGACGGCGGGGGCGGCGCTGTCGCGTACGCCGTCGGCGATCGCCAGGAATCCGGTGAAGACCAGGCCGCGTACGTCGTCGTCGGTGAGGTCGGGATCGCTGACCACGCACTCGGCGACGGCCAGGATGCGGTGTCCGGCTCCGGCGCGCTCACCGAGCAGGCGGTGCAGCTCCGCCCGGCCCGCGTCGTCGAGCGGTTCGTCGCGGCCGTCGGTGCGGCGGGCGGCACAGCGGGGCAGTACGCGCTCCGGCGCGCCCTTCACACTGAGCAGCATCCGCCCCTCGGTCTCGCCCACGGTGGCGTGGTAGCCCCGGGACGGCTCGAACGGCAGGCCGCCGATCGCGCGCCAGCCCGGGGCCGCGTACTGCTCGGGGATGTCGGCGGAGGTCGCACCGCGCAGCACCGCGCGGTCGGTCTGCATGGACAGTTCCTCGGGATCGTCGGCGGCGGGGGTGGCGCGTAGCGCGGTGGCGAGGACCCGCCGGAGCCGGTCGTCGAGTCGGTCGGCCGGGGCGTACCCGTCGGCGTCGCCGACGCCCGCCAGCAGCAGGTGTCCCTCGGTGAGGGTGCCGGTCTTGTCGAAGCAGAGAACGTCGACCCGGCCGAGCGCCTCGATGGTGCGTGGGTTGCGGACCAACGCGCCGTGTTCGGCGAGCCGCCGGGCGGCGGCCAGTTGGGCGGCGCTGACCAGGAACGGCAGACCCTCCGGTACGGAGGCCACGGCCAGGTTCGCGGCGGTGGCGGCGGTCTGCGCCAGGGGTACGCCGCGGAGCAGCCCGGCACCGACGACGGCCAGGGCCGACCCGGCGGCCAGCGGGATCGCGGCCCGGGTCAGTCGTCCGAGCCGGGCCTCGACGCCGCTGGCGGGCGGGGCCTGCCGGGCGAGGGCGAGGCTGCGTCCGGCCTCGGTGTCGGTGCCGGTGGCGACCACCACGGCGACGCCGCGTCCGGCGGCGATGGTGGTGCCCTCGTAGAGCATCGACCGGCGGTCGGCGACGGCGGCGGCCACCACCGGCTGGTCGGTCTTGGCGACCGGCAGCGACTCGCCGGTCAGGGAGGACTCGTCGGTCTCCAGACCGACGCTGTCCAGCACGCGGCAGTCGGCGGGTACGGCGTCGCCGGATTCGAGCACGATCACGTCTCCGGGCACGAGGTCCTCGGCCGGGATCACCCGTTCCGTGCCGTCCCGGCAGACCCGGGCGGTGACCGCCGAGCGGGACAGCAGCGCGGCCAGCGACTTCTCGGTGTTGCGCTGGTGCACCGCGCCGACCAGCGCGGACGCGCCGACCACGCCACCGACCAGGGCGGCGTCGACGAGTGAGCCGAAGCTTGCGGAGAGGACCGCTCCGGCGGCGAGCACCGGTGTGAGCGGGTTGGCCAGTTCGTCGACGAAGGCCCGTAGCAGCCCGCCGGGGCCGGAGGTCTCGCCCGGTCCGGCGGCGCGTCGGCGTTCGGCCTCGGTCTCGGTCAGGCCGCCGCGTCCGGTGCCGAGCTGGTCGAGGACGGTCGGGACCGGCATCAGGTGCCAGGCGGTGATGGCCGGGGCCGCCGACTCGGTGCGGGCGGAGAGTCGGCCGGCGCGCCACATGCCGTGCGCGAAGGCCAGTGCCGCCGCGCCGTTGACCGAGGCGAGAGAACGGCCGGGCAGTAGCGCGGGGTCGGCGGTGAAGGCCGCGAGTGCGCCGAGGCCGCTGCCGGCCAGCCCGATGCGCATGTTCTGAGCGGTCATCCGGCGGGCCACCCCGGCCGCCTCGATGATCAGTGCGACCGATCGCAGGTCGGTGCCGACCAGCAGGTGTGCGCCCCAGGGTGGGGTGGCCTCCGGGTCGGCGACGCCCAGTCCGCAGTCCGCCGCGGCGAGCGCCGCGCGGTCGCCGGAGACGACCATCACCACCGCTCCCTCGCGTTGCAGGGTGCGGACCGATTCGGCCAGCCGGTCGTCGCCGGGCAGCAGCGCGTCGGCGGAGACGTACCGCTCGGTGTCGTCGCCGGCCACGACGAGCCGCAGGCCGGCCTGTCGGGCGACGGCGGGCAGGGTGTCGACGCCGGGCGCGGGTTCCGGTTCCACCCGCAGTACGGACGCCAGGGTGTCGCCCTGCACCAGGCCGAGCAGTGTGCCGCCGCGTTCGCGCAGCCGGCGGCTGTCGTCGGTGTCGCCGGGATCGTGGGCGTCGAGGTGGTCGAGGGGGCCGAGTCGCCACCCGTCGAGTCGGCGTACGTCGGTCGGGGCGGCCGGTTCGAACAGGGCGAACGCCCGTGCCGCCACCTGGGAGGTGTCGGCGCCGGGCAGCGGGGCCAGGTCGGCCAGGACGCCCCGGTCGGAGCCGAGCACCCGGGCGTCGAGGACCAGCGTGTCGATCCGGTCGAGTTCGCGCAGCACGCTCCGGTCCATCGCGATGACGCCCCGCCGGGCGAGGATGCGGCCGAGGTGGGCGGCGTACCCCTCACGGCCGCTGCCGGGTGCCTTGGGCAGCGTGGAGAGCCCCAGCGCGGCGGCGCGTTTCGGACCGACGACGGGTGTGGCGGCGGCGAAGGCCGCCGCGCCGGTGCCGAGCATCCGGGTGACGTACCGCTCCGGGGCGCCGTCCGGTTTCGGGCAGGGACGTTCGCCGACCGGCGAACGGGCCACGGCCCGGTCCGGCTCTCCGGTGAGCCGGGGTTCGGCCTTCTCCCAGGCGTGCAGTTGGGCGAGCCCCTCGCCCCACTGCACGATGCGCTGGGCGCCGTCCAGCACGATGCCCGTCCAGCCGCCGGTGAGGCCCTGCACCACCGCTTCGGCGAGCGGGAAGATGACCTCGGCGCGGGGGTCGCGGCGCAGGCCGAAACCGGCGAGGGCGTGCAGCTTCGGGTGCAGGTCGATGGCGCTGAGCAGGCCGGAGACCTCGGCGGGCACCGGGGTCACGGGCAGGATCCGGGTGGCCGCGGAGATGGTCAGGCCGAGCGCGTCGGAGGCGAGCGCACCGAGGGTACGGGCGGTACGCGGCCCCTCCTCGGGTGGGTGCGGGGGCGGGATCTCCGGGTCGGGCTCGTGGGGGCAGGTGCGTTCGACCCGGGAGATGGTGGCGATCAGCTCGCGTACCTTCGGCCCCGGTGTGTCGACGGCGACGACCACCCGTCCGGAGGGGGCGTTGACCCGGGCCCAGAGCACGCCGGGTGTCCGTTCCAGGGCCGCCTCGACCTGCCGGGCCAGCGTGTCGCCGCCGTCCTGGCAGACGCCGTGCACCTCGATGTGGTGGCGTCCCGGCCGGGACCACACCCGGCGGCTGGACAGCCCGATGGCCCGGGCCAGCCGGGTCGCGGCGGCGCCGACGCCGCGCGTGGCGTCGCCGACCAGCGGCGGTACGGATACGGGTCGCCGCATCTCGCCTCCTACCGTTCGGCCCGGCGGCCTGGCTTCCCGGCCGGGCGTCCCTTATGCCCGTCGGGACGGGGAAGTTTCTCGCCTCGGCGGGCATGGACCGCCTCGGCGGTGGAATCCGTGGTGGGCGTCGTCGTCCAAGGGAGGCGTCGTCGTCCACGGGGAGGCCGATATGAGTGCGCTGACACGAGAACTCAGCGGGACGCAGGAGACGCTGCGGGCGTTCGCCCACCGGGTGGAGATCCCATGGCTCGGCATGGTGGCCGTGCCGCCGCCGGACAAGCTCGCCTACTACGCGGGTATCGGGGTGCTCACCGCGCTCCAGGTGATCGAGTGGCCGTTGGCGCTGGTGATCACCGCCGGGCACCTGCTGGCCGATCAGCGCCTGTCGGGACTGGCCAAGGGCATCGGGGAGGCGTTGGAGTCGGCCTGAGGGTAAGCCGCGTCACCCTTGACCTGAACATGGCTTGAGGTCGCAGGATCTGGTCATGCCCATCGTCCCGTACCGGCGTTCCGTCGAGGTCCCGTCCTGCGCTGCGGGTGTTCGGTGACCGCCACCGCCTCGGCTCCTGGCCTGGCGTCGGCGGAGACGATCTTCGCCACCCGGCTGCGGGCGATGACGGTGGGCAGCGTCGCCCTGGTGTCGTTGCTGGCCTTCGAGGCGCTGGCGGTGGGCACCGCGATGCCGACCGTGGCCCGTGCCCTGGACGGTCTGGCCCTGTACGGGATCGCCTTCGGCGGCCCGTTCGCGGCGGGCGTGGTGGCCATGGTGATCTCCGGCATCTGGTGCGACGCCCGGGGACCGCGCTGGCCGATGTGGTCCGGTCTCGGTGGCTTCGTCGTCGGGCTGCTGCTCGCCGGGAGCGCGATCACGATGGGCACGCTGGTGGTGGGCCGGATCGTGCAGGGATTCGGCTCCGGTCTGCTGTCGGTCGCGTTGTACGTGATCGTCGCGAAGGCGTACCCGGAGCACCTGCACCGGCGGATCTTCGCCGCGTTCGCCGCCGCGTGGGTGGTGCCGTCACTGGTGGGGCCGCTGCTGGCGGGCCTGGTGGTGGAGCACGTCGGCTGGCGGTGGGTCTTCCTGGCGGTGCCGGTGGTGGCGGTGCCGGCGGTCCTGCTGGTCCATCCGGGCCTACGGTCGATCGGCGCGGGCCGGGCTACCGGAGCGGGCCGGTCGCCGGACGGGCCGGCGTCCGGCGTCGACGGGCCGGTGCGTCCGGCGACCGGCCCGTCCGGTCCGCTGACGCGGATCGGCTGGGCGTGCGGGGCGGGGGTGAGCGCCGCACTGCTGCACATCGGGGGTCAGCAGCGCGGCGCCACCGCCGTGGCGTTGGTCGCGTCGGCCCTGGTCGGTCTGCTGGTCTGCGCTCCGCGCCTGCTGCCCGGCGGCTTCCTGCGCGCCGGACGGGGCCTGCCCACCGTGGTCGGGCTGCGTGGGCTGGCCTCCGGCGCGTTCGTCGGCGCGGAGGTGGTGATCCCACTGATGCTCTCCCGGGAACGCGGATTCTCGCCCACCGCAGCCGGTCTGGTGCTGACCACCGGGGCGGTCGCCTGGTCGTTCGGGTCGTGGCTCCAGGGCCGGGTCCGCGCGCCACGCAGCCGTGCCACCCTGCCGAGAACCGGCCTGGCCTGCATCACCGTCGGTGTCGCGGTGGTGGGCCTCACGGTGGTGCCGGCCGTGCCGGTGGGAGTGGGCGTGGCCGGCTGGGCGATGGCCGGGACCGGCATGGGCCTGCTCTATCCGTCGCTGTCGGTGCTGACCCTGGAGTTGTCGGCCCCCGGCGAGCAGGGCCGTAACAGTTCGTCGTTGCAGTTGTGCGATTCGCTCGCCGCCGCCGTCGTGCTGGCGCTGACCGGTGCGGTGCTGGCGGCGGGCGCGGCACCGGGTCCGGGCAGCTACGGGGTGACCCTCGCGGCGGCGGCCGGGCTGGCGTTGGTCGGCGCGCTGCTCGCCGGTCGGGTGGTGCCCGGCGTACGGGTCGGGGCCGCCTGAGCCCGGCGGGTGTGCGCATCCGCCGAATCCGGAGTGCAGGGTGGTGGCAGCCGGGAGGATGGGCACGCGATGAACTTCCTGGCTCTCCTGCCGCTGGCCGTGGTCATGGTCGCCGGGACCCAGTTGGTGGCGGCGGTCTTCTTCGCTTCCTCCGACCGGCCCCGGGTCGCCTCGCTGGGCTACCTGGCCGGCGCGGCCATCGTGGTGTGCGGTGGTACGACACTGGCCTGGCTGGTCACCCACCTGTTCCGGATCAGCGTCGACGACCGTGACGGCCGGTTCGAACGGATCGTCGACTGGCTCGTCCTGGTGCTGCTGGCCGTCCTGGCGGTGGTGGTGTTCCTGCGGCGCCACTCCGGGCCACCCGCCTGGATGGGCCGGCTCCAACACGCCACCCCCCGTTATGCGCTCCGAGTCGGCGTGCTGCTCTTCCTGGCCATGCCGGCGGACGACCTGACCATGCTCACGGTCGGTGCCAGTGCCGCCCGGCAGGGTCTGCCGTGGTGGCACCTGCTGCCGTTCATGCTGCTCACCCTGACGCTGCTCGCTCTGCCGCTGCTGGCGTTGCTGCTCCTGGGCCGTCGGGCGGCGGCGGTGCTGCCCCGGATCCGGGACTGGGCCGACAGCCACGCCTGGCTGGTCAGCGAGGCGGTGATCGCGTTCTTCGTCGTACTCACCGTGCTGGACCTGGCCCGGTGAGGTGGCCCACAACTGTCACGCCATCCGGTCCTCGACCCGTCGTCGGAGTAGTCGATGAAGGAGGTTGACATGCGGGTACTGGTCACCGGAGCGGGCGGCCGACTCGGCGGGGCGGTGCTGCCCCGGCTGGTCGCCGAGGGATTCCAGGTGCGGGCCACCAGCCGGCGGGCGCGTACCGGATCGGGTGTCGAGTGGGTGGTGGCGGACCTGGCGACCGGCGCGGGCGTCGCGGCGGCGGTGGCCGGGGTGGACGCGATCCTGCACCTGGCGTCCTCGCCGACCCGGCGTACCCACGAGATCGACGTGCTCGGCACCCGCCGGCTGGTCACCGCAGCGGCCGGGGCGGGCGTGGCCCACCTGGTCTACATCTCGATCGTGGGCGTGGACCGCGTGCCGTACGTGTACTACCGGCACAAGCTCGCCGCCGAGCAGGTGGTGGCCGCCGGTGGAGTGCCGTGGACGGTGCTGCGGGCCACCCAGTTCCCGCAGTTCCTCGACGAGCTGCTGCAGAAGTCGAGCAAGCTCGGCCCGGTGATCGCCGACCGGGCGGTGGTGGCCCAGCCGGTCGATCCCGGTGAGGTGGCGGACAAGCTGATCGAGCTGCTGCGCGACGGTCCGCGCGACGGCATCGTGGAGTACGGCGGCCCCGAGGTGCTGCGGTTCGACGACGCGGTACGCACCTGGCGGCAGGCGCGGAAGTCCCGCCGACCGATGCTGCCGGTGCGGTTCCCCGGCCGCCTCGGTCGCGAGCTGCGCGACGGTGGACTGGTCACCGAGGCCCACCCGACGGGTCGGCGGACCTGGGCGGACTACCTGGCCGACACGTACGGGGGAACGGCGACAAGATGACGCTCGCTCTCGTTCACGTTCGCCCTACCGTCGGCTCATGCTCACGTTCGTCGTCACCTGCCTCCTGTACGTCTGCGGCTTCGTCTTCCTCTACGGGGTGATCCGGCTCGCGGTCCGACACGCCTTCGAGGACATCGAGGCGCGCCGCGTACAGGCGGAGCGGGCGGAGGAGATGGCCGTCGCCCGGGACCGGGCGATGCTCCAGGAGCACGGCTTCCTCACCAACGGCTGACCGGCGACGGGACTGGCGTGTCCTGGTGCCGGTCGCCCCACGGCTGGCCGCCGGCCCGGCGCGCGGGTGACCGTGGCGCACGCCGGGGGCCTCGGTGACCAGCGCACCCGCCCCGGATGCGACGATCGCATCCGTGATGGGAACTTTGCACACCGAGCCCGCCCGTGGTCGTCCCGACCTGTTGGCCGCACCGGTCGCCGACGCGCTGGCGCAGTGGCCCGCCGACGCGCCGGTGGACGTCGACGCGGTACTGGTCTCGGCGATCGACGCCGAACTCGCCGACACCGCCGCCTTCTGCGACGCGTACCAGGTGGGGCTGGACGAGTCGGCCAACTGCGTGGTGGTCGCGGGCAAGCGGGAGGGCGTCGTCCGGTACGCGGCCTGCGTGGTGCTGGCCACCACCCGGGCCGACGTGAACGGGGTGGCCCGGCGCGCGCTGGACGTACGCAAGGCGAGCTTCGCCCCGATGGCCGACGCGGTCGAGTCGACCGGCATGGAGTACGGCGGCATCACCCCGATCGGGTTGCCACCGGAGTGGCCGATCCTGGTCGACGCCCGGGTGGTGGCCGCACCTTACGTGATCATCGGGTCGGGTGTGCGGCACAGCAAGATCGCCCTGCCGGGCCCGGCGTTGGCCGTGTTGCCCGGCGCGCGGGTGGTGGAGGGACTGGCCAAGTCGGTCTGACTGTCGAACGGCGTCGATGTGGTTGCACGTGAAACATCGCCGCCGTCGATGGGTCAGGAGTCGGCGGCCTCACGCTCCGCGACTTCGTTGAGTGCGGCGAGCAGGGTGGCCGGATCCTGGGCGCCGGAGACTCCGTACTTCCCGGCGAACACGAAGGTCGGCACGCTGGTGATGCCGAGTTGCCGCGCCTCGGTCAGCTCCTCGTCGAGAGTGGTGACGCCCTCCTCGGAGTCGAGGAAACGGCGGGCCTGCGCGCCGTCCAGCCCGACACCGGCGGCGATCCCGGCGAGCGCCTCCCGGTCGCCGATGTCGACGCCGTCGGTGAAGTGGGCCTTGTGCAGGGCGTTCACCGTCTCGGTGCCACGACCCCGCTCGGATGCCCAGTCGATCAGCCGGTGCGCCTGGAACGTGTTGGCCGCGATCGCCTGCGAGAAGTTCAGCTCCAGCCCGACGCTCGCACCGATCTCGGTGACCTGCGCGGCCATCTGTTGGGCCCGCTCCGGACCGCCGAACTTCGCGGCCAACGCGTCGAGCAGCGGCACCGGCTCGGCCACCGGGGACGGGTCGAGCTGGAAGGGGCGATGCCGGACGGTGACCTCACCGTCGTACGAGGCGAGAGCCTCCTCCAGGCGACGCAGGCCGATCCAGCACCAGGGGCAGACCACGTCGGCGTAGATGTCGATCTCCATGCCCGGAGACAACCCGCCGGTACGCCGATCTGTTCCCGTACCTGCCGGTGAATGATCCGGCCCGCTCCCGCGCCTGCGACATCGAGACGGTCGGGCCGCTTCCGCGTCTGCCAGAAAGCCGACCCGCCTCCGTCCGGGCCTGCTGTCTCGACGTGGATCTCCGCCCGCGAAAAGCTGGCGGGAGATCGCGTCGACAGTTGCCCCGGGGCCTGTCGCATGCCCCGAACTTGCGCCCCCGACCCCACGTCTCCCCGACGCCTGTCGCGCGAGTCACGGGCCTGCTCCGGGACCTGTCGGTGCCGATCAGCCGACCTGTTCGCGAACCTGGCGCTTGAGTCGGGCCAGGATGGCATTGCCGCCGCGTACCCGCAGCGGGCTGATCGCCTGCGCCAGACCCATCCGCTGGTACAGGTCGTCTGGTACGGCGAGCACCTGCTCCGGGCTCGCGCCGGCCAGCCCTTCGGCGAGGATGCCGGCGAAGGCACGGGTGGTGGGCGCCTCCGGCGGGCAGTCGAACAGGGTGCGGACGATGCCCTCGGGCGTCACCTCGGCGCGCAGGAAGAACGACGTCTGGCACTCCGGCACCTGCTCCATGCCCTCGTGGCCGGTCTGGCCGTCGGGCAGCGGCGGCACCGCGTCGGAGTACTCCAGCAGCATTTCCAGCACCACCTCACGGGGTGCGGAGGCGAACTCGTCGACGATCTCCGCCAGCTTGGTCGGCATCTCGGGCATTCCGCCAGGCTACCGGCGGCGTGCTCGGCGCTGCGGTCGCGGCCGGAGTACGGCCGCGACCACGGTGGCAGCGCGGTGCGGTGAGCGCGGTCGCGCATGGTTGCCGTGCGCGTGTCGCGCTCGGAGCGTGGGCGTGGGCGTGGGCGCGGCTCGCGGGCGGGGGCGCGCGGTGGGCGGTGCGCGGATGCGCCGTGCGGTTCACGGTGCGCTCGGTGCGCGGGCGCAGGCGTGGGCTCACGGGCTGGGGTGCGCGGATGCGCGGTGCGGCTCACGGTGCACTCGGTGCGCGGGCGCGGGTGTGGTCGCGCGGTGCGTGGTCGCGCGGTGCGTGGTCGCGCGGTGCGGCTCGCGGTGCGTCGTGGGGTGTTAATAGGGGGCCCCTTCTCTACCGTAGGCGTTAAGAAGGGGCCCTTCCTTACACCTGGCCCTACACCTGGGGGGCCTGTTCGCTGATCTCGCTGAGGGCGGAGGTGGGGTCGAGCTGCATCGCCAGGTCGCCGAGGGAGACGATGCCGACCAGCTTGCGTTCGTGGTCGCAGACGAGGATGCGGCGAATGCCGCGTTCGCGCATCAGGGCGGCGGCCTTCGCGGCGGTGCAGAACTGCTCGATCATCACGACTTCGCGGGTGAGGATCGAGCCGATGGTGGCGGTCGTCGCACTGGCGTTCTCCGCCACCGCCCGGACCACGATGTCGCGGTCGGTGAGGATGCCGGCCAGTTCGGCGCCGTCGGTCACCACCACGTCGCCGATGTCGGCGTCCCGCATCACCCGGGCGGCCTCGTCCAGTGTGGTCTCCGCCGACAGGTAGATCACCTGCTTGGTCATCACGTCGACGACCCGATACTCGGTCATGAGAGCCTCCAGAACACCATCTGCCGATCGGAATGCCGTACCCCGTTACGTGACCGCTACACCACGTTTCGCGCCAACTCCTCGACGAGATGGTCCGTCACGTTCTCCACCGGGATCTCGGCACGTTCTCCGGTGGACCGGTCACGCACCTCGACGTACCCGTCGGCCAGGCGTCGGCCGACCACGACGGTGCGCGGGATGCCGATGAGTTCGGCGTCGGTGAACTTCACCCCGGCGGAGACTCCGGCCCGGTCGTCCACCAATACCCGCAGGCCGGCGGCGGCGAGTCGGGCGCCGAGGTCGAGCGCCGCCTCGACCTGGGGACCCTTGCCGGCCGCCACCAGGTGTACGTCACAGGGGGCGATCGCCGCCGGCCAGACCAGTCCCCGGTCGTCGTGGTGCTGCTCGGCGATCGCGGCCACCGCCCGGGACACCCCGATGCCGTAGCAGCCCATGGTGGGGCGTACCGGCTTGCCCTGCGGCCCGAGGACGTCGACTGCGAAGGCGTCGGTGTAGCGGCGGCCGAGCTGGAAGATGTGTCCGATCTCGATGCCCCGACGCATGGTCAGGCTCCCGCCGACGCAGGCGGGGCAGGGGTCGCCGGGGCGTACGTCGGCGGCCTCGACGGTGCCGTTCGGCGTGAAGTCGCGGCCACAGACCACGTTCGTGGCGTGCCGTCCCGGCTCGTTCGCCCCGGTCAGCCAGGCGGTGCCGGGCACCACCCGGGGGTCGACCAGATAGCGGATGCCGAGTTTGTCGAAGACCTGCGGCCCGATGTAGCCCCGGACCAGGTCGGGGCGCTCGTCCCAGGCGTCGAAGACGTCCACGGTGGCCGGTGCCAGCACCGCGGCCAGCCGCTTGAGGTCGACCTCACGGTCACCGGGCACGCCGATGACGAGTAGTTCGGTCTCGTCGATGCCGGGTCGGCGTACGGTCAGCACGACGTTCTTGAGGGTGTCGGCGGCGGTCCAGTCGTCGCGTCCGGCGAGTCGACGGTCGTTGGCCAGCGCGACCAGGCTGGCGATGGTGGGCGTCTCCGGGGTGTCGTGCACCTCGACGGGCGGCCGGGCCAGCGGGTCACCGGCTGCCGGGGCGGGCGTGGTCACCGCCTCGGTGTTGGCCGCGTAGTGGCAGTCCGTGCAGCCCACGAACGTGTCCTCGCCGACCGGCGCGATGGCCAGGAACTCCTCCGAGGCGGAACCGCCCATCGCCCCCGACGTCGCGTGCACCACCGTGTACTCCAGGCCCAGCCGGTCGAAGACCCGCCGGTACGCGTCCCGGTGCCGGTCGTACGCCGCGCGCAGCCCCGCCTCGTCCAGGTCGAAGGAGTACGCGTCCTTCATCAGGAACTCGCGTCCGCGCAGCAGTCCGGCGCGCGGCCGGGCCTCGTCGCGGAACTTGGTCTGGACCTGGAACAACGTGACCGGGAAGTCGCGGTAGGAGGTGAACAGGTCCTTCACCAGCAGCGCGGCCAACTCCTCGTGGGTGGGGGCGAGCAGGTGCTCGGCGCCACGCCGGTCGGCCAGCGTGAAGATGTCGTCGCCGTACTCGGTCCAGCGTCCGCTGGTGCGGTACGGCTCGGCCGGCAGCAGCGCCGGGAAGTGCACCTCCTGGTCACCGATCGCGGCCATCTCGGCCCGGACGATCTCGGCGACCCGGTCCAGCACCAGCTTGCCCAGCGGCAGCCAGGTGTACCCGCCCGGGGCGGCGCGGCGCAGGTAACCGGCGCGCAGCAGCAGCCGGTGACTCGGCACCTCCGCGTCGGCCGGGTCCTCGCGCAGTGTCCGGATCAGCGTGGTCGACATGCGCAGCAGCATGGCCGCAGCGTACGACCCGGGGTACGGGACGGCGATCCGATTAGCCGTGGTCGGGGTCGGCGAGCCCGGCGCGGTGGGCGATGACGGCCAACGCGGTCCGGTCCCGGGCGTCCAGCTTGGCCAGCAGACGGCTCACGTACGTCCGGGCGGTGGCGGGGCTGATGAACAGCGCGCGGCCGATCTCGTCGTTGGTCTCGCCCAGCCCGACGCGGGCCAGCACGGCCCGTTCCCGCGCGGTGAGCACGGCCAGCCGAGGGTCCGGCGGCGGCAGCCGGGGAACGGCGGCGAGTTGTTCCATCACCCGGCGGGTGACGGTGGGCGAGAGCAGGTTCCCACCGGCCGCTGCGGTGTGCACGGCTCGCCGCAGGTCGTCCGAGCCGGTGTCCTTGAGCAGGTACCCGGCGGCACCGAGCCGGACCGCCTCGACGATGTCCTCGTCGTCGTCGAAGGTGGTGAGGATCAGCACGCGCGTCCCGGTCAGCGTCTCGTCGGCGCGGATCGCGGCGGTGGCGGCCAACCCGTCCAGGATCGGCATCCGGATGTCCATCAGCACCACGTCCGGCCGCAGCCGGCGGGCCAGGTGCAGGCCGGTGCGGCCGTCGGCGGCCTCCCCGACGACGCTGATCTGCGCGTCAGACTCCAGCAGCGTGCGGATTCCGGCCCGGACCAGGTCCTGGTCGTCGACCACGAGCACGGTCGTCACGTCGTACCCGCCAACGGCAGTTCGGCCCGTACGGCGAAACCGGTGGCCTGGTGCTCGGCGGTGAGTGAGCCGCCGAGGCTCTGGGCCCGCTCCCGCATCCCGGCGATGCCGTGCCCGCCGCCGGTGGCCCGGTCGATGGTCGGCCGGTCCGCGCCGGAGTCGGTGACCGACACGGTCACCTGCCGGTCGTCCTGCGCGACGCTGATCTCCACTCGGCTGCCCGCCGAGTGCCGGACCACGTTGGTGACCGCCTCCTGGACGATCCGGTACGCGGCGGCCTCCACCGGTGCCGGCAGCGCGGCGCGCAGCCGGACCTGCACGTCGACGTCGAACCCGGCGGCACCGGCCGCCCCGGCCACCGCGTCGAGGTGCGCCAGCGACACGACCGTCCGGGGCGGGTCGTCGTCCCGGCGCAGCAGCGTCACCGTCCGCCGCAGGTCGTCCATGCTCCGGCGGGCGGTGGCGCGGATCAGCTCCAGGGCCGACCGGGTGGCCTCCTCGTCGCGGCCCAACGCCTCCCGGGCCACGTCGGCGTGCAACGCGATCACCGAGGTGGTGTGGCCGAGCGAGTCGTGCAGGTCCCGGGCGATCGCGAGCCGCTCACCCTGCACCCGGGCGTCCGCCTCCTGCCGGTATCGCTCCTCGGTCAGCTCGGCGATCCGTCGCGCGTCGGCCTGCGCGGCCCGCCGGGATCGCAGGCTGTCGCCGAGCGCGATCGCCGCGCCCATCAGCAGGACGTGACCGGCCAGCTCGTAGCCGACGACGAAGGAGAAGTTCTGGCCCTCGGCGAGACGGACCACCACCGAGACCACGACCACCAGCACGGCGGCGCCGACCGAGGCGGCGAGGCGACCCTGCTCGGCGGCGGAGAAGAGGGCGGCGGCCACCGGCACGGCCAGACCGACCGCCGGGTAGCCGGCGGCGTAGTAGGCGAACAGGCCGAGCACCGTGACGGCGAGCACCACCACCGGGTAGCGGCGGCGGGCCAGCATCAGCGCGCCGAGACCGACCGCCCACAGGTACGCGATCCGGTCCGGCTCCTGCCGACCACCCTCGTTGGCGGTGATCACCACCGAGACCACGGCGGTGACGCCCACGCCGAGGAGTACGTCGGTGAGCCAGGGCCGGACCCGGCGTACCGGAGGCTGGCTCGGCTGACCGCTCACCGGCCCAGCGTACGGCGCGGACGGGGGGCGCCGGAGTCGTCGGGAGGCGACGTCCGGGGTCGCCTCCCGACGTACCGCGATCGGGTCCGCGTGCGGATGGCGGGCGGCCCGGCCGTCCCTAGCGTTGCCGGCATGACCACTGTCTCGTCGCACCGCTCCGCGCTCGGCCTGCCGCTGCTCGCCCTGGTCGGGTTGGCGCTGCTCGGCCTGCCCCGGGTGGTGCTGCACGATCTGGGCCTGGTGCACGAGGGCACCTTCGTCAACCTGCTGCTGGTGGTCGTACCGCCGGTCGTCTGGATCACGGTGGCGCTGGTGCGGCGGGTACCCAACCCGTTCCTGACCCTGCTCGCGGTCGGCCTCTGCTACGGCGTCCTGTTGGCGGTCACCCACCAGCTCCTCTGGGACGTCGCCTTCGACGAGCCGCCGACGCTCGGCGGCAACCTCACCGACCTGGCCCCGGGTGCCCAGACGGTCGTCATCCGGTTCTTCGCCACCATCAGCAGCGTCTTCACCGGCGTCATCGTGGGCGTGGTGACCGGTCTCGTCGCCTGGGCGCTGAGCCGGGTACGCCCCTGACCGGTGCAGATCGGCGCATCTCCACACCGGGCCCGTCGCCGGTGACGCTCTGGGCGAGGATGGGGGCATGATGCGGGCGCCGGGCGGACTGTTGCTGGATTTCGGGGGCGTGCTGGCGGACGCACCGGGGAACGGGTGGGCGTCGCCGGAGGTCGTCCGGCGGATGTCCGAGGTGATCGACGGTGCCCTGCCGGACGAGCGGATCGCGGCCGACCTGACCTCGGGCGCGCGGGCGTACGGGCGGTGGCGGGACGAGACCGGCGTCTCGGCCGAGCCGATGGAGCTGACGCACGACCGGGTGTGGGCGGACTTCGTCACCCACACCTGGCCCGAACCGGCCCGGGCCGCCGTCGCGCGACAGGCCACCCCGCTGGCGTACGCGTCGACGTGGCGCTCCGAGTGGCAGGTGCGACCCGGAATCCCCGAGGCGTTGGCGGCCGCTGCCGAGGCAGGCGTGCCGATGGCCGTGGTCAGTAACGCGCTCTGCGGTGCTGCCCACCGCGACTTCCTGGCCGCCGCTGGACTGTCCGGCCGATTCGTCGCCGAGTTCTACAGCGACGAGACGGGGCTGCGCAAGCCGAATCCGCGCTTCGCCGCGTTGGCCGCCGACGCCATCGGCGTACCGGTGGATCGGTGTTGGTTCGTCGGCGACAGCCTGCACCGGGACATCGCCTGCGCGCGGCGGGCCGGTGTCGGGGCGGCGGTCCTGATGCGCTCGCCGCGCACCGACCGCGAGCCCGACGCGCCCGAGTTGGCGCCGGACGCCTGGATCGAGGACGGTCACGGGCTGCTCGACCTGCTGCGCGGCAGCGACGACGCGGGATTCTAGCCAGCGCCGCAGCGGCTGCCGCCGTCCTTGCCGGAACCGTCGTCGTCGCCTTCCGTCGCGTCCTACCGTCCGGGGGAGCGGTCGGTGATCGAGGGCGAGGAGTGGGGCGTTGTTCGATGACGTGCGGCAGATCGACGCGGGTGTCCTGAACGTGGGCTACGTCGACGCCGGACCGCCGGACGGGCCGGTCGTCCTGCTGCTGCACGGCTGGCCGTACGACATCCACAGCTTCGCCGACGTGGTGCCGCTGCTCACCGACGCCGGTCACCGGGTGCTCGTGCCGCACCTGCGCGGCTACGGCACGACAAGCTTCCGCTCGCCCGACGCCGTCCGCAACGGCGAACCGGCGGCCATGGCCTGCGACGCGGTCGCGTTGCTGGACGCCCTCGACGTCCGGCAGGCGACGGTGGCCGGGTTCGACTGGGGTGCCCGCACCGCCGACATCCTGGCCGCCCTCTGGCCGGACCGCTGCATCGGCCTCGTCGCGGTCAGCGGTTACCTGATCGACGGCCAGGAGTCGGGCAAGGCACCCTTGCCCCCGGAGGCCGAGCACGCCTGGTGGTACCAGTTCTACTTCGCCACCGACCGAGGCCGTCAGGGATACGCCCGCAACCTGCGGGACTTCGCCAAACTGATCTGGCGGACGGCGTCCCCGCAGTGGAGCTTCGACGACGCGACGTTCGACCGGAGTGCGGCCTCCCTCGACAACCCCGACCACGTCGACATCGTGATCCACAACTACCGCTGGCGGATGGGCCTGGCCGACGGCGAACCGCAGTACGCCGACCTGGAGGACCGGCTGGCCGACAAGCCCGCCGTCACGGTGCCCACCATCAGCCTCGAAGGCGACGCCAACGGCGCACCCCACCTGGAACCGCAGGTGTACGCCAAGCAGTTCACCGGCCCGTACGAGCACCGCACGATCAGCGGCGGCATCGGGCACAACCTGCCGCAGGAAGCACCGAGGGCCTTCGCCGACGCGATCATGCAGGTGACGTCGCTGACCTGACCCCTCCGCTGGTCCTGGCCGTGCTGGTGTTGTCGGCCTGGGACCCTACGGTCGTCAACGCTGACGGGCCTGGGGCGTGGTCGTTGCCGTCCGGGTCAGGGGCGTTTGGCCTCGGTGATGAAGGCGTGCCAGGCGGTCGGGGTGAAGACGAGCGCCGGGCCGGTGGCGTCTTTGCTGTCGCGGACGCCGACGATGCCGGGCAGGTTGGCGGCGACTTCGACGCACTCGCCGCTGCCGCTGCGGGTGGACTTGCGCCAGTCTGCGCCAGTCAGATCGTGGACCATGACTCCATCACTTCCTTCATCAGCAGCTCTGACTGTCCCTTAGGGAGGGCGACGCTACGGACGCTCTCCCACCTCGTGAGCAGCGTAGCGATTTCCTCGTCCCTGTCGATGGTCGTGCCGCCGACATGGTTCTCCAGGTGTCCTAGCCAGTCACCATCGGCGCCTCGGGCCAGAGTGAGCGGGCTGATGAGCCCGACATGCACGCTCACCTCTGCCGGAATTAGATGCACCAGCACGCCGCCACGCTTGACACATTCGAGCAGGTGACCGATCTGCTGAGTCATGATGCCTCGGAAACCCTCGTCGGCCCGGTGCAGCGTGGTCTCCTCGATCACCGCGACGAGGATCGGCGGGTCCGGTCGGGTCAGGATCGCCTGACGATCCATCCGTACTGCCAACCGCCGTTCGACCTCTTCGTCGCTGAGCATGTCGTCGGACTGGATCACCGCGCGGGCGTAGTGCTCGGTCTGTAGCAGGCCGGGAATCAGCGTCGGGTGGTAGCAGCGCAACTGCCGCGCGTTGCGCTCGGCGTCCAGCCAGGGGCGTAGCCAGTTCGGCTGGCCGTGCAGCTCGGCGATGCGCAGTAGCCCTGACAACAGGCCGTCGCTTTTCAGCACCTCGTCGGCCCGCTTGAGGAAGAGCCGGTCGAACGGGCGTTGCCCCAGCTCGATCGCGGAGACCTGCGAGCCGGAGAAGTGCACCAACTTGCCGAAATCCTCCTGGGTCAGGTCGGCCGAGAGTCGCAGCCTGCGCAACTGCGCCCGGATCAGTTCGGCGGTCGGCTCGGATTCCACACTGCCTCCACGAATTTTCGGCCGCTCGGATGGCTGCCCGGCCCGGCGTCACCATCGCCACGGCCGGTGTCGATGCCTTCCGACAGTAGTCGTCCGGTCAGCAGACTGTCACCCGGCGGTCCTGCTCCCATCCACCGGGGACGGGGTGGGACTGCACCGGGGCCGTCCCGACACCTCCCCCGTGCCGGGGCGGCCCCACCCGGAGGCGGAGGTCGAGATGTCCCACCCGAAGTCGTACCCGGTGCCGCGTCGTGGCCCGGCGGCCGAGCGGCCCCGGCAGCACCCGATGTCCGGCCCGCAGCATCTGCCGCTGCGTCCGCTCTGGTTGTGTCGGGCCTGCGGGCACTCGTGGCCCTGCGCCGAGGCGCGGTTGCTGCTCCGTGTCGAGTACGACGACCGCTGGCTCGACCTGGCCGTCTACCTGTCCGGGCTGTACTTCGAGGCGACCCTCGACCTGTTCCGGCTCGACCCGGACGGCGGCCCGACACCGCCTGAGCTGTTTGCCCGGTTTGTGGCCTGGGGGCCGTACCGTCGCTCGGCGGTCGACCCGCCGCGCGCCTGCACCGGCCGCTGCCGCCTGCCCGCCGCGTCGCCGGAGGGATGACGTCTGCCACGTTCGGCGAACGCGGGGCAGACCGGTGAATGCGACCGGTGCCAGACTCCCATGTGTTAGGAGAGGACCCCTGCTATACCGCAGGCGTTAATAAGGTGCCCTTCCTTACCGGCAGCCGCACACCGGCAGCCTTACCCGCAGCTTCGAGGAGTGAGCAGTGCGCTGGCGCAGTTACGTCGCGGTCGGGGACAGCTTCACCGAGGGCCTGGACGACGCGTACCCGGACGGCACGTTCCGGGGGTGGGCCGATCTGGTGGCCACCCGGCTGGCCGCCGAGGCCGGGCCCGAGTTCCGGTACGCCAACCTGGCCATTCGCGGCCGACTCTTCCCGCATGTGGTGGCTGAGCAGGTGCCGTCCGCGCTGGCGATGAGGCCCGACCTGATCAGCTTCGCCGCCGGCGGCAACGACGTGCTGCGCCGCAACTTCGACCCGGCCGCGCTGGTCGGCCGCTTCGACGAGGTCGTCCGCGATCTGCGTTCGGGCGGTGCCGACGTGGTGCTGTTCCGGTTCGCCGACGTGATGGCCCGACTGCCCGGGCAGCGGCTGATCGCACCACGGGTCGAGTTGCTCAACCGTGCCGTCGGGGAGACCGCCGAGCGGTACGGCGCGATCCTGGTCGACCTGTACGCCGACGACACGTACCTCAACCCGCTGCTCTGGAGCACCGACCGGCTGCACCTGTCGCCGGTCGGTCACCGCCGGGTCGCCGCCCAGGTGCTCGACGCGCTGGGCGTCGGCTGCGATGAGGAGTGGTTGCTCGTACCGCAGAAGCCGACGCCGAGCCCGTGGTTGGCCGCCCGTACCGCCGACCTGCGTTGGGCCGGTCAACACCTGGCGCCCTGGCTCAAGCGCCGCCTCACCGGCCGCTCCTCCGGCGACACCCGCACCGCGAAACGCCCCACCCTCACCCCCCTCCCCGACTGATCCCCCACCCCGCCCAGCCCCATCCCGCTTAGCCCCATCCCGCTTAGCCCCGTCGATCATGGAGTTGTGGTCGACAGTATGGGCGGATATTAGTGGCTTTGGCCGCACCACAACTCCATGATCGACGGGCAAAGGCCGACTGGGTGCTCCAGGCGGTGCTGCCGCTCGCTGCATGTTGTTAGGAGGGGTCCCCTGCTATACCGGAGGCGTTAGCAGGGGACCCCTCCTTACACACAACCCCACGCGGACGCGGCTGCTCGGCGTACCTTGGGGCTCATGTCTGTGCCCAGTGATCCCGATCCCCGACTCCAGTCGTACGCGGACCCGCAGCGACTGGTGACCACCGAATGGCTGGCGGAGCACCTCGGCGACGAGGGTCTCGTCGTGGTCGAGTCCGACGAGGACGTGCTGCTCTACGACACCGGCCACATTCCCGGCGCCGTGAAGGTCGACTGGCATCTGGAGCTGAACGACCAGGTGACCCGCGACTACCTGGACGCCGAGCGGTTCGCCGAGTTGTGTGCGGCCAAGGGCATCGGCCGTGACGACACGGTCGTCTTCTACGGCGACAACTTCAACTGGTGGGCCGCGTACGCCCTCTGGGTCTTCACTCTCTTCGGCCACCGGGACGTGCGGCTGCTCGACGGCGGTCGGCAGAAGTGGATCGCCGAGGGGCGGGAGCTGACCCGGGACAAGCCGGCCCGGCCGAGGGCGGAGTACCCGGTGCCGCAGCGCGACGACGCGCCGGTGCGCGCGTTCCGGGAGGACGTGTCGGCGCACGTCGCCGCCGACCGGCCGCTGGTGGACGTGCGGTCGCCGGGTGAGTACACCGGCGAGATGCTGCACATGCCGGACTACCCGCAGGAGGGCGCGCTGCGCGGCGGGCACATCCCGGGTGCGGTGAGCAAGCCGTGGAAGTCCGCTGCCAACGAGGACGGCACCTTCAAGTCGGCCGACGAGCTGCGCGCGATCTATGCCGACCAGCTCGGGTTGAGCCCGGACGACGACGTGATCGCGTACTGCCGGATCGGCGAGCGGTCCAGCCACACCTGGTTCGTGCTGCGGCACCTGCTGGGGTACCCGCGCGTGCGCAACTACGACGGCTCGTGGACCGAGTGGGGCAACCTGGTCCGGGCTCCCGTCGTCAAGGGCCCCGACCCGAAGTGAGCCGCCCACCGGGATGATCAAGAAGTTTGGGGGCTCCCACCGTCCGATCCTGACCAGAACTCCTTGATCGACTTGGCGATCGGGGTGTTCGCCACGCCGGGATCAGCCGGGCGTGGGGTCACGGAGGTAGCGCTGGATGGTGGGGGCCAGCCAGGCGACCAGGGCGGGTGGGGAGAGGTCGACCATGGGTGGCAGGTGCAGGACGTACCGGGTCAGGGCCACGCCGAGTAGTTGGCTGGCGACCAGGCCGGCTCGGTGTGGGGCTTCCGTCGGGTCGGCGACCACCCGGGCCACGGCCGTGCCGAGCTGGGTGGCGAAGATGTCGCGTACCCGCTCGGCGCCGCTCGGGTTGGTGCTGGCCGTGCGCAGCAGCGCCGGCAGCGTGGTGTCCCCCTCCCAGCGGGTGAAGAAGTAGGCGACCAGGGTCTCGCCGAGGCGGTCGGCCGGTGTGCCACTCAGGTCCGGTAGTCGCAGGTCGAACTCGGCCGCCGCCGCGAACAGGCCCTCCTTGCTGCCGTAGTAGCGCATCACCATCGACGGGTCGATGCGTGCGTCGGCGGCGATGGCCCGGATCGTCGCCCGGTCGTAGCCGTCGGCCGCGAAGCGCTCGCGGGCGGCCCGCAGGATGGCAGCGCGGGTCGCGTCCGCGTTGCGCGGGCGGCCACCGCCGGGTGCCGGCTCGTTCTGCGGTACGCCTTCCGTCATGTGCACGACGGTATGCCAACACGTGTTGACTTCTTCGCCCGGGGGCGCCTAGCGTTGCCAACAAGTGTTTGCCAACATTTGTTGGCAAGCTGATCGGGGGAGGTCGTCATGCTGCCCGGAACCACGGACGTCCTGATCGTCGGAGCCGGTCCGACCGGCCTGACCGCCGCGCTCACGTTGGCCCGCCGGGGGGTCGAGGTCACCCTGGTCGACCAGCAGGAGACACCGGCGGTGACCTCACGGGCGGCGGTCGTGCACGCGTACACGCTGGAGATGCTGGACCTGCTCGGCGCGGGCGCGCCGCTGGTCGCACGCGGACTGCCGTCGGCCCGGTTCAGCGTCCGCGACCGGGACCGGGTGCTGATCACCGTGCCGTTCGACCGGCTGCCCAGCCGCCACCGGTACGCGCTGATGGTGTCCCAGTCGGTCACCGAGGAGGTGCTCACCGAGCGGCTGGCCGAGGCCGGCGGGCGGGTGCTGCGGCCGTACCGGCTGACCGGGCTGCGCCAGGACGCCGACGGCGTGGTGGCGCAGTTCGGTGACGCCATCGTCCGGGCGCGCTGGGTCATCGGCGCCGACGGCATCCACAGCACCGTCCGCGAGCTGGCCGGTATCCCCTTCACCGGCCCGGACGGGTCGGCGGAGTCGTTCGTCCTGGCCGACGTACGCCTGGACAGCGCGCTGCCCCGCGACGGCGCGTCGGTCTTCCTCGCCATGGGCGGACCGCTGGTCTGGGCGCCGCTGCCCGACGACCGGGTGCGGCTGGTCGCCACCGTGACCGACCCGCCCGCCGAGCCGGACCTGCCCTACCTGCAACGACTGCTCGACGAGCGGGGCCTGCGACGGCGGCCGGACCAGGTCCGGGAGGTCCTCTGGTCCTCGCGGTTCCGGCTGCACCGACGCGTCGCGGAGACCTTTCGCGCAGGTCGGGTGCTGCTCGCCGGGGACGCCGGGCACGTGCACAGCCCGGCCGGTGGGCAGGGCATGAACCTCGGCATCTGCGACGCCGTCGACCTCGGCGAGACCCTGGCAGCCGTGCTGGCCGGGGGCACCGAGACCGTCCTGGACGAGTACGCCGCCCGGCGTCGTCCCCTCGCCCACGAGGTGGCGGGCTTCGCCGACCGGCTGACCCGGCTCGCCACCGTGCCCGCCGCCGGACGTCCGGCCCGGGACGCGTTGCTGCGCCTGTTCTCGGCGCTGCCACCGGTCCGTCGACGGGTCGCCCTGCGGCTCTCCGGGCTCAGCCAACGCGCGTCCGATAAGGTGGCCCACCCGGCGAGGTCTCGCTGAGGAATCGGGCACGCGGATGTCGGCCCGCACCGGTACGGTGGGCGCCGACATCCGGGAGCGGGGAGCGGACAAGGCGTGGACCGTACCTTCCAGGTGGACCTGCGTGGCGTGGTCGACCTGCTCAGTCATCACCTCTACGGCAGCCCACGGGTCTACGTCCGCGAGCTGATGCAGAACGCGGTGGACGCGATCACCGCGCGTCGGGCCGCCGAGCCCGACGCGCCGGCCCTGGTCCGGATCGAGCCGCCCGAGCTGACCGGCGACGGCACCCTGCGGGTACACGACACCGGCATCGGGCTGACCGAGGCGCAGGTGCACGAGTTGCTGGCCACCATCGGCCGCAGCTCCAAACGGGACGAGCTGGGCTTCTCCCGCCACGAGTTCCTCGGCCAGTTCGGCATCGGGTTGCTCTCCTGCTTCCTCGTCGCCGACGAGATCCGGGTGGTCACCCGCAACGGCGACCACCCCACCGTGCTCTGGACCGGCTACGCCGACGGCCGCTACGCGGTGCGCCTGGCCCCACCGCAGGAGGCCCGCGCCGAGGTCGGCACCACGGTCACCCTGGTGCCGCGTCAGGACGCCGACCAGTGGTACGCCACCGCCACCGTCACCGAGTTGGCCCGCCTCTACGGCAGCCTGCTGCCGGTGACCGTCCGGGTCGGCAGCGTGGTGACCACCACCGGGGAACCGCCCTGGCCGACCAGCCCGGGCGCGACCGTCGACCGGGCCGCCCTGATCGCGTACGCCCGCGAGACGCTCGGCGTCGACCCGTTCGACGTGGTGCCGCTGCGGGTGCCGGAGTCCGGGCTGACCGGGGTGGCGTTCATCCTGCCCACCGCCGTGAACCCGGCCGCCCGGGCCGGCCACCGGGTCTATCTCAAGCGGATGCTGCTCACCGAGCACGCCGACGGCCTGTTGCCGGACTGGGCCTTCTTCGCGCACTGCGTGGTCGACACCAGCGAGCTGCGGCCCACCGCCAGCCGCGAGGCGCTCTACGAGGACTCCCTGCTCACCAGCACCCGCGAGTCGCTCGGCGCGCAGATCCGTGGCTGGCTGGTCCGGCTCGCCAAGCACCAGCCGCACCGGTTGGCCGAGTTCCTCCAGGTGCACCACCTCGGCGTCAAGGCGCTCGCCCTGCACGACGACGAGATGCTCACCCTGGTCGACCAGTGGTGGCCGATGGACACCAACGTCGGCACGCTCACCCTGGCCGAGTTCCGGCAGCGCTACGGCCTGGTCCGGTACGCCGCCAGCCTGGACGAGTTCCGCCAGCTCGCGGCCGTCGCCGCCGCGCAGGACCTGGCCGTGGTCAACGGCGGCTACACGTACGACAGCGAGCTGATCGAGCGACTGCCCACGGTGGACCGTACGGTGCTCATCGAACGGCTCGAACCGAGCGACCTGACCACCCGGTTCCACGCCCTCGAACCGCACGTCGAGTTGGCGTTGCGGCCGTTCCTCACCGCCGCCGGTCGGGCCCTGGAACGCCTCGGCTGCGAGGTGCTGATCCGGGCCTACGATCCGGCCTCCCTCCCGGCGTTGTACCTGCTGAGCCGCTCGGCCGCGTTCACCGACCAGCTCGCCGCCAGCCGGGACAAGGCCGACGAGCTGTGGGGCGGCGTCCTCGACGCGTTGGCCGCCTCCGCTCCGGCGGACCGCCCGCAGCTCGTGCTCAACCACCGCAACCCACTGGTACGCCGGATCACCGCACTCGGTGACCCGGAGCTGGTCGGGCTCGCCGTCGAGGCGCTCTACGGGCAGGCGTTGCTGCTCGGGCACCATCCCATCCGCGCGGCGGACGCCGCCCTGCTCAACAGTTCCTTCCTCGGCCTGCTGGGTCGGGCCGTCCCTGGACAGGAGTGAGACGTCGTGGCCGACGAGGACCTGTGGCGGATGCTGCGCCAGACCGGCGAGATGCCGTACGGCGTCGGACAGATCGCCGCGTTGGAGCAGTTGCTGCGTCGGGCGGACGCCGGTGAGGACCGGCACCTCGCCTTCGCGGTCCGCATCCAGGGCATCACCACCTACATCTACGGCGGCGAGCCGGCCAAGTCGTTCGTCGTCTTCGCCTGGTGCCTGGCCGAGTTCGACAAGGACCCGCAGCCCTACCACCAGCGGTACGCCCAGCACCTGCTCTGGCACTTCAAGCACATGGTCAACGGGATGCTGAGCTTCCCCGAGGTGCCGTTGGACCGCACCCACGCGGTGCTCGACGACATGGAGCGGCGCTACCGCGAGGGCGGGCACAGCCTCCAGGCCGTCTACAAGTACCGCTACCGGGTGGCCGACCACCTGGGCGACCGTGAGCAGGCCGAGGAGTGGTACCGCAAGTGGCTCACCACACCCCGCGACCAGCTCTCCGACTGCGCGGGCTGTGACCCGACCACCCAGGTCAACCACCTGAGCCGGACCGGCCGCCACGACGAGGCGGTGGCCCTGGCCGAGCCGGTGCTGAGCGGGCGGCTGAGCTGCACCGAGCAGCCGCAGGGCATCCTCACCGCGCTGCTGCCGGCATACCTGCACAGCGGTCGGCACGACGAGGCGCGCAACGCGCACCGGGAGGCGTACCGCCGCCACCGGGGCAGCATCGCCGACCTGTGGGACGTCAGCGAGCACATCGAGTTCTGCACGTTGACCGGCAACGAGGCGCGGGCGCTGGAGATCGTCGAGCGCCACCTGGACTGGCTGGACCGGGCTCCCTCGCCGGGCGCCGCGATGCACTTCGCCGCGTCGGCCGCCGCCGCGCTGCGCCAGGTGGACGACCAGACCCTGACCGTGCACCGCCGCGCCTTCGGGGAGCGACCGGCCGCCGAGGTGACGCTTGGTGCGCTCGCCGCCGAGCTGGCCGAGACGGCGACCGGCATCGCCGCCCGGTTCGACACCCGCAACGGCAACAGCACCCAGTCCGAGGGCATCGCCCGGCGACTGGCCGTGACGCCGGTCGGCGACCACCTGCCCCTCTCGGCGAGCCTGCGGCGTCGACCGGTGCCCACCACCCGCACCGCCACCGCCGCCGAGACTGCCTCCGAGGCTGTCCCGTCGCGCGAGGTCACGGTCCCCGAGCCGCGTCGGTCGGCGGAGTTCGTCGTACCCGCCGAGGCGGACGCGGGCGAACTGCTGGCACTGGCCGAGCAGCGGTGGTCGGCCCACGACCGCGTCGGCATGCGTGCCGTCCTGACCGCCTTCGAGGAACGCTTCGGCGAGGCGGAGCTGTCGCCGCGCGAGCGTGCCCTCCGGGGCGAACTGCGCGCCGCCGAGCTGGTCGACGCCGGGGACGTCGCCGGCGCGGTGACGGCCAACCGGACGGCCATCGCGGCGTACGAGGAGTTGTCCGACCCGGCTCGCGCCCAGGTCGTCGCCAGCCGCCTCGGCGCGCTGTTGGCACAGGGCGAGGAGCCGGACGAGGAGGCGTACGCGCTGGCGCACACCGCCGCCGACTTCCTCGACGAGCACGGCGACGCCCGGCAGCGGGCCGCCGCGCACGATCGGCTGGCCGTGGTGCTGGCGCAGCAGGCCCGCTGGCCGGAGGCGCTGGCCGCCTCCGAGCGGGCGGCCGACGGCGCGGGAGACCCGTTCCTGGCGGCCCGGATCGCGCTGCACCGGGCGCACATCCTCGAACAGCTCGACGACGAGGACGCCTTCCGGACCGGCGCGGAGCAGGCCCATCGGCTCGCCCAGGAGGCAGGGGTCCCGGAGCTGATCGCCACCGCCGCCCTGGCGCACGCCCGCGTCGCGCAGGATCCGGCAGAGGCGGTCGCCGCGTGCGACGAGGCACTGGCCCACGCCGGGGACGCGCTGTTCCTGCCGGCGCGGGTGACCCGTGCCCGGGCGCTGATCGCGGCACAGCGCGCCGACGAGGCGGTGGAGGACTTCGCCGAGGCGGTGGCGCTCTGCGTCGAGCGGGGCGAGGCCGGTGACGCCTACCTGCGCTGGGAGTTGGCCACCGCGTACCGGGTGGCCGGGCGACTCGGCGAGGCGGCCGAGGTGGCCGAGGAGGCGGTGACCGGTCTGGACCGGCTCGGTCACCAGGCCGACGCCGATGCGGCCCGACACATGTTGGCCGGCATCTACCAGGGGCTGGGCGAGATCGACGCGGCGCTGGCTCTGTTGGACCGGCTCGCCGAGAACCTCGACGGACCGGACAATCTCCCGCATCGGGCGCAGGTGCTCGAAGACGCCGGGGACATCCTCTACCAGGCCGACCGGGACGCGGCGGCGGGACAGAAGTTCGCGGCGGCCGCCTCGGCGTACCAGCTCGCCGGTCTGCACCTGGACGAGCTGCGGGCCCGACGTCGGGAGGCGTCCGCGTACCTCTACGCGAATGAGACGGCCAGTGCGCTGCGCGCGGTCGAGGCGACCGACCGGCTCGCCGATGAGCTGACCGCCGGGGCCACCGACGAGCCCCCGGTGATCTACGAGGTGTCGTTGGCGGCCGAGACGGCGGCGCGGGTGCTGGCTGGGGACGACCGGGAGGGCGAGGCGCTGGACCGGCTGGCCGGGGTCGCGCACCGACTGCGATCCGTGGAGGCGTTCGGCGAGGCGGCCCAGGTGGAGATCCTCACCGGCGAGCTGCTGCTGCGGCAGGGCCGACCGGCCGAGGCGGAGCCGGTGCTGCGTGAGGTCCTGGGTGGTCTGCCGACCGAGTCGAGGCCGGCGTCTCAGGCCGCCTGGCTGCTCGCCCGGTCGTTGGACGAGCTGGGCCGCTCGGCGGAGGCGACCGACCTGCGCAAGCAGCACGGCCTGGACCACGACCACTGACGACCTGGGGAAACAGGGAGCGTTCCCGGCAATCGGACTGGCGGGTAACCGAGGGCCCACGTCTTACCCCCGGTGGGTCTACGCTGGCCCGGTGACGGTGGAGCAGCAGGCCCGGGGCGGGAGCAGCGGGGCCACGGGATCGGGGCGGCGCCGGTCCCGCAAGGACGAGATTCTGGAGATCGCGGTGGGGCTCTTCGCCTCCCGCGGCTACCACGGCGTGTCGATGGACGACATCGGCGCGGCCGCCGGGGTGACCGGCCCGGCGCTTTACCACCACTTCGCCGGCAAGGAGGCGATGCTGGTCGCCGCGCTGGTGCCGGTGAGCGAGGGCCTGCTGGAGGGCGGTCGGCAGCGGTCCGCCGCGCATCCCGGCGACCCTCGGGCGGTCCTGGAGTCGCTGATCGACTTCCACGTCGACTTCGCGTTGGCCAACCCGGCCGTCATCGCGTTGCACCTGCACGAGCTGGACCGGCTGCCCGAGGAGCCTCGGCGGCGCATCCGGCGACTCCAGCGCCTCTATGTCGAGGAGTGGGTCATCGTGCTGACCGCGTTGCATCCCGGCCTGCCGGCGGGCGAGGCGCGGGTGTTGGCGCACGCCGCCTTCGGCCTGATGAACTCCACCCCGTTCCTCGGGGGCGAGGTCGACCGTCGCCGCCGGGCCGAGCTGTTGCGCGCCGCCACCCTGGCTGCCCTGCTCGCCCCGACCGACCCGGCCTGACCCGCACCCGCGCGCACCACTCCGCATCCTTCTCCGGCCTGGGTGTTAGGAGGGGACCCCTGCTATACCGCAGGCGTTAGCAGGGGACCCTTCCTTACATCCGGGCCGGCGTGGTTGGCTTGCCCGCGTCCCACAAAATGGAACGCGGAGGAAGCATGATCGAGTCGTTGCTGGTCGCCAACCGAGGTGAGATAGCCCGCCGGATCATCCGTACCGCCAAGCGGCTCGGGGTACGCGCGATCGCGGTGCACTCGGAGGCCGACACCGACCTGCCGTTCGTCACCGAAGCCGACCAGGCGATCTGTGTCGGACCGGCCAACCCGGCGCAGAGCTACCGCAACGCCGAGGCCGTCCTCGCCGCCGCCGAGTCGACCGGGGCGCAGGCGATCCACCCCGGCTACGGCTTCCTGTCGGAGAACGCCGACTTCGCCCGCGCGGTCGAGGCGGCCGGTCTGATCTGGGTCGGACCGGACGCGGACGCGATCAGCGCCATGGGCGACAAGATCAATGCGCGGAACCTCATGGCAGCGGCCGGCGTACCGGTGGCACCCGGCACCACCGAGCCGGCGGCGGACCTGCCTGCGGCACGCGCCGCGGCGGCCGAGATCGGCTATCCGGTGATGGTGAAGGCCGCTGCGGGCGGTGGTGGCATGGGCATGGGCGTGGCCGCCGACGAGGCCGCGCTGGACACCGAGTACGACAAGGTGCGCGCGTTCGCCGAGCGGATGTTCGGCGACGGTTCGGTGCTGATCGAGCGCTACTTCCCCCGGGTACGTCACGTCGAGGTGCAGATCCTCGGGCTGGCCGACGGCCGGGTGGTGGCGTTGGGTGAACGCGAGTGCTCGGTGCAGCGCCGCAACCAGAAGTTGGTCGAGGAGTCGCCGTCACCGGCGGTTACGCCGGAACTGCGTACCCGCCTGCTGGCGGCGGCGGTCCGGGCCGGCGAGGCGGTGAAGTACCGCAACGCGGGCACGGTGGAATGCTTGTTGGTCCCGCGTCAGCGGGATCTCAGAGGGGACAGCCCCGCCTCCGAAGAATTCTTCTTCCTGGAGATGAACACCCGGCTTCAGGTGGAGCACCCGGTCACCGAACTGGTCTACGGCCTCGACCTGGTCGAGGAGCAGCTCCGGGTGGCCGCCGGGTTGGCGCCGACCTTCGACCCGGACGCGTTGACGCCGCGCGGGCACGCCATCGAGCTGCGGATCAACGCCGAGGACCCGAAGCGTTTCCTGCCCGGCCCAGGCGTGGTCAAGACCTGGGTCGAGCCGACCGGTGCCGGAGTACGCGTCGACTCCGGCTATGTCGCCGGCAACACCGTGACCCCGTTCTACGACAGCCTGATGGCCAAGCTCGTGGTCGACGCGCCCACCCGGGCCGAGGCGATCGCCCGCGCCCGCGCGGCGGTGGCCGGATTCGAGCTGGCCGGTCCCAAGAACAACCTGCCGTTCTTCGCCGAGTTGCTGGAGAACCCGGAGTTCGTCTCCGGCGACTACGACACCGGCGTCGTCTCCCGGATGCGCTGACCCCGCCGGTCCCGAGGTGCCCGTTGCGGCGTGCGCCTCGGGACCGTTGCGGTCACCGCCCGACGTGACACACTTGGACAGTCAGCGACAAGTGAGTGTCACAGTGAGGTGATGCCGTGATGGCGGAGCTGCCGAAGTCCGTGTCCATCCGCGAGGTCGGACCGCGCGACGGGTTGCAGAACGAGGACCCGATCCCGACCGAGGCCAAGGTGCGGCTGCTCGACGCGCTCTCCCGCACCGGCGTACGGCGGATCGAGGCGGTGTCGTTCGTGCACCCCCGGGCGATCCCGCAGATGGCCGACGCCGACGAGGTGTGGCAGCGGGCGGCGAAGGTCGACGGGGTGCGCTACTCGGCTCTGGTGCCCAACTCGAAGGGTGCGCAGCGCGCCCTGGCCGCCGGCTTCACCGAGATCGAGGTGGTCGTCTCGGCCAGCGACACGCACAACCGCCGCAACGTCAACCGGGGCACCGACGAGTCGTTGGACGACATCGCCGAGCTGATCGACCTGCTGCACCAGGCCGGAGCCACCGCCGAGGTGATCATCGCGACCAGCTTCGGCTGCCCCTACGAGGGGGACGTCGACCCGGCCCGCGTCGCCGCCATCGTCGACCGCGTGGTCCGCGACGGCGCCGACCGCGTCGCGTTCGGCGACACCACCGGCATGGGTACGCCCCGACGGGTCCGCGACCTACTCACCGCCGTACGCGACCGCAACGCGGACGTGCCGGTGCTGCTGCACTTCCACAACACCCGGGGCACCGCGCTGGCCAACCTGCTGACCGCCCTGGAACTGGGTGTCACCGAGTTCGACGCCAGCGTGGGTGGGCTGGGCGGCTGCCCCTACGCGCCCGGTGCCAGCGGCAACCTGGCCACCGAGGAGGCGGTGCACATGCTGCACGACATGGGCATCGAGACCGGCATCGACCTGGACGCCCTGATCGAGGTGGCCGAGCTGGCCGAGAAGCTGACCGGTCGACGCCTGCCCTCCGCCGTGCTGCGCGCCGGGCCGCGTACCCGGCTGACCCCGTCCCCGTCCTGACCCGGCCGTCCTGACCCGGCCCGGCCGGTGCCGACCAGGCCGGGCCCGGTGTCGGCGGGCTCGGCTACTGGGACCACCAGGTCGGCTGGCGTGACCAGCGGTGTCCGCGCAGGGTCTCCAGCAGCGCCGGGTCGAGCGGCTGCCCGTCGCTCACCGCGAGGTTGCGGTCGACGTGGGCGACCCGGCGCATCCCGGGGATGACGGTGGCGACCCGGGGTTCGGCGAGGATGAACCGCAGCGCCGCCTCCGGCATCGGCATCCCGGTCGGCAGGTCCTTGCGCAGTTCCTCGGCCCGGGCGACGCTGGCGGCGAGGTTCTCCGGCACGAAGTACGAGTTGCGCCAGTCCCCCTCCGGCCAGGTCGTCTCCGTCGTCAACGTGCCCGTCAACGTGCCCTCGTCGAACGGCACCCGGGCGATGACCGCCACGTCGTGCTCCGCCGCCGCCGGGAAGAGGTCGTCCTCGGGAGCCTGGTCGAAGATGTTGTAGATCACCTGGACCGCGTCGACCAGCCCGGTGGCCAGCGCCCGTACGCCGTTCCAGGACTCCCAGCGGTTCACCGAGATGCCGATGCCGCCGATCAGGCCCTGCTCACGCAGCCCGGTGAGGGTCCGCTGCCAGCGCGGGTCGTCCGCCCAGGAGTCCTCCCAGACGTGCAACTGCAACAGGTCGATGGTGTCCAGGCCGAGGTTGCCGAGACTCGTGTGGACGTACTCCTCGATGTGCTCCGGCGGGAAGACGTCGTCCAGCGTGGACTCGCGGGTCGACGGCCAGCGCATGTCCTTCGGCGGCACCTTGGTGGCGACGTACAGCCGGGTGTCCGGGTTGGCGCGTACCAACTCGCCCAGCACCCGCTCGCTGTGCCCGCGTCCGTACACCCAGGCCGTGTCGAAGAAGTTGCAGCCCAGGTCCACGGCCCGCTGGAGAGCGGCGATCTTCTCGTCGTCCTCGACGCCGGTCCAGCCGTGCAGACCGCCGCCGACGCCCCACATGCCGTACGAGACCTCACTGACCTGCCAGCCCAGTCGGCCGAACCTGCGGTAGCGCATGTGTCACCTCTCCGGTGCCCGAGGGGGTTGAGGGGGTGTGCCGTCGCCCCACACGCGTACCGCCTGCTGATGGTCCGAGCCGGGCGACGCGAAGGAACGCACGATCTCGGCGGAGACGCCGACCGGCGGTCGGACCAGACCGGCCGTCCAGCGCGGTTCGGCACCCCGCGCGCGTTTGGCGCCGTACGTGCCGGCACCGAGGTGCACCAGGCCCAGGCCGCGTTCCGCTGCCAGCTCCCGTGGCTGGTACATGCTGAGGTTGAAGTACGAGTAGGGCGCCGCCCCCTCGGCGAACCCGGCGGCACGGACGTACACCCCGTCGGGCCACAGGTAGTTGAGGCTGAACCCGACCACGGTGTCGCCCGCGTACTCCAGGAGCACGTGGCTGTACGCGTCGAGCGCGGGCACCTGCGAGGCGAAGTACGCGTGCATGTCGGCGTCCGTGTCGGGGCCGCCGTACTTGCGCTGGGTCGCGCCGAGCAGCGGGGCGATCACGTCCACGCAGGCGGAGAGCGGCACCGTCTCGACCCGGTCCACGATGGCCTCGTACCGGCGGCGTTCCCGTCGCCACTCGCGGCGTCCGGCCGCACCGGCGGAGCCCTCGCCGACGTGCACCGGCAGCACCGCCTCGGCCGACAGCGGCGCGGCCACCGGCGGCGGACCGTCCGGGCCGACCGCCCGCGTCCACGCGGCCTGGTACGCGGCGACGTTTCCCACCGGTGTGTAGAGCAGCGCGACGCTGGCCGCGCCGAGCCGCGCGGCCAGCGTCTCCACCTCGGTGAAGAGGGCGGTCAGCACGGCGTCCCGCCGGTCGTCGGTGAGGTCGTCGGCGATCGCCACCGCGCCGTGGTAGCCGGCCCGCGAGCCCACCAGCAGCACCGGCAGGAAGGCCGCGTGCTCCTCGGGCGACAGCGACCGCCCGAGGTTCTCCTCGGCCATGTGACTCGGGCTGTAGGCCAGGTTCATCGACGGCACGCTCGCGCCGTGCCAGAGGTAGGTGGCGACCGCCGCCAGCGTGGTGCCGGCCGCGTCCTGCACCACCAGGTAGGTGGTGTCGAACGACCTGTCGGTCTCCGCCCAGGCCACCCACGGATAGCCGAGGTAGAAGCCGTCACCGGCGGCGAGGCCGTTCCACACGTCCTCGCCGATCTCGGTGACCGAACGTCGGGTGGTGACCGACAGGTCGTCCATCAACTCCCCTGGCTGTCGCCGTCGTCGAACAGTTCCAGGGCCACCAGGTCGTCGTAGGTCTCCCGGCGGCGGATCAACGTCACCTGGTCGCCGTGCACCAGCACCTCGGCGGGCCGCTGCTGACTGTTGTAGTTGCTGGTCATCGTCATGCCGTACGCCCCGGCGGTGAAGATCGCGAAGTGCTCGCCGGGCTCCAGCTCGGGCAGCGAACGACCTCGCGCCAGGTAGTCGCTGGACTCGCAGATCGGCCCCACCACGTCGTAGGAGGTCAGCCCGGCCAGGCCGGACACGTCCCGGGAGACCGGGGTGGCGTCCGCCGGGGGCTGGACCGGCCACATGAAGTGGTAGCTGTCGTACATCGCGGCCCGGGCCAGGTGCGTCATGCCCGCGTCGAGCACCACGAGCTGCCGCTCACCGGCCTGCTTCAGGTAACGGACGGTGCTGACCAGGACACCGGCGTTGGCGGCGATGGTCCGACCCGGCTCGAAGATCACCTGACCGCCGAGGCGGGCGAACCCGGTCAGCCGGGGAATGATCGCCTCGGCGAAGTCGTCCCAGCTCGGCGCGGTGCGGTCGACGTACTCGGCGGGGAAACCACCGCCCAGGTTCAGCGTGGTGATGCGGTGCCCGGCCTGTTCGAGCTGGGCCACCAGGGCCATCAGCCGGTCGAGGGCGGTGGCGTACACCTGCGGGTCGAAGATCGGGCTGCCCAGGTGAACGTGGAAGCCCTCGATGCGCAGCGCCTCGTCGGCGGCGGCCTGCGCGAACAGCGCGGCGGCACGGTCGATGTCCACGCCGAACTTGCCGCCCCGCGTGCCGGTGGTCGTCCGTGCCGGGGTCCGCTCGTCCGGTGCCACGTCCGGGTTGACCCGGATCGCCAGCCGGGGACGTCGGCCCTCCTGCCGGGCGATGCGGGACAGCAGCTCCACCTCGGCCTCGGACTCGACGTTGATGCAGCGGATGTTGCGGACGACCGCCTCGCGCAGCTCGGCCTCCGACTTGCCGACCCCGGCGAGCACGGTGCGCTCCGGGTCGACGCCCGCCAGCATCGCCCGGTGCAGTTCGCCGCCGCTGACCGCGTCGACACCGGCGCCCTCCCGACCGAGCAGCCGGAGCAGGTGCACGTTGCTCAGCGCCTTCGCCGAGAAACAGACCAGCGGGTTGACCGCGTCGAACGCCTTCGCGAAGCGACGGTAGTGATCGATCAGGGTGCTCGCCGAATAGACGTAGGTGGGTGTGCCGAAACGCTCGGCCACCGAGGTCAGCGGGACCCCTTCACAGTGCAGCGTGCCGTCGCGATAGGTGAACTCGTCCATCTGTTCCTCATTCAGGAGATCAGCGCACAGGATATCCGTCCACTCAACGAAGATCGGCCCCTACCTGTGCTTGTAGAGGCGGTCCTGTTCGAGGGCACGAATACGCTGGTAATCCTCCTCCAAACGGCTCGGGTCGTCGGCGATCAGATAGAGATGGCCGGGCGAGGTGAACAGGTCGACGGTCCGGTGCACCGGCGTGTCCGGCAGCAGATTCAACGCCGACCCGCACAGCACCGAGGGGATCTCGGCCAGGCGGTCGGCGGCACCGTCGGCGATCAGACCGTCGTACGGGGCGACCAGGCAGACCACCATCAGGGCGCGGTGGCGGCGGTATCCGGCGCCGAGACGGCGGCGGAAGCGTTCCGGTGCGGCGTACCGCTCGACGGTCAGCGAGAGCTGGCTCTCCCCGGTCGCCTGCGCCGGCCCGTCCGGCGTGACGCCTCCTTCGAGGCGGGCACCGGACTCGATCAGCACCGGTCCCCGGTCGTCGACGAAGAGTTCGGTGTGTGCCGGGCCGTCGTGCACGCCGAGCGCGTCCAGCACCCGTTCGACGAAGACGCGGACCTGGTCCTGGATCTCACCCGCGCCGTCCAGCAGGACCTGCCGGTCGTACACCGGCCGCCCGTCGACGAAGATCCGGTCGTCGCGCCAGATCTCGTGGACGTGGTGCCGACCGTCGAGGCTCACGCTGTTGACGAAGTACTGCTGGCCGACCAACTGCTCCTGCACTAGCAGCGAGTCGTTGACCTGGGCCATCGCGTTGGCCGAGCCGAGCAGTTTGCCCGCCGCCGAGCGGGCCTCGGTGCCGTCCGCGCAGAAGTGGACCCCTTCGGAACCGGCGCTGGCGGCGGGCTTGACCACGACTGGGAGCACCCGTGTGGCGGCCAGCCAGTCGTCGAGCTCCTCGATGCTGCGGACCTGGGTGCCGAGCGGCACCCGCAGGTCGGCGCGGGCGGCGGCGGCCATCATCGCCGGCTTCTGCCGCCGGGGGCGGTCCTCGGTCCGGGAGTTGCCCGGCAGCCCCAGCTCGGCGGCGAGGTCGTCGGCCAGGTCGACGCCCCACTCGCAGCCCGGGATCACGTGGCCCGGTCGCATCGGGGCGAGCCGGTCGGCGAGCTGCCGGACCGCCGCCGCATCGTCGCCGGCCGCGGTCAGCACGTCGACGAACTGCTCCCGGCGGAGCCCGGCGGCGTAGCGCTCGTTGATCGTGCCGGTGAGGACGGCCACGCAGCGCCGACCGTGCCGGGCGAACTCGGGCGCCAGGAGCGCGCCGGTGGAGAACGGGTCGACGATCACGATGGTCTCGTCGGTGTCGGCGACGACGGTGTCGACGCCGTGGCCGGGAACGCCGTGCGGGGGCGCCGCGACCATCTCGGTCACGAACGACGCCCGGTAGGGACGCAGGTCCAGCCCGTCGGCGGGGCTCAGCACGTCCAGCCGCATCGGCAGCGGGTCCGCCCAGGTGGCCGCCCGGTCGGGCGGTCGGGCGTAGCAGAGGCTCAGCACCGGATCGGCGAGCCGGTCGGTGCGCAGCACCAACTCGGCCTCGTCGCAGCCGTCGTCGTCCGGGTCGAGGTGGTGCAGCGGGACCGGTACGAACCCGAGGCGGCTCTTGAAGCTGAACAGCCCCGCCTGCGCGATGTGGCCGTACAGGGTCGGGTCGGTGCCGAGCGAGATCCACGGGAGGCCGCGTCGGGCGCTCTCCTCGAACGCGGCCACGTAGAGCGCGCGGCTGATCATCCCGCGTCGGGCCTGCGGCCGGGCGGCCGAGTAGGCGACCCGCAGCGCCTCGGGCGTGACGCGGCACATCACGGCGCCGACCAGCTCACCGGCGGACCGGGCGGTGACCAGCACGAAGTCGGCGAGCGCGGCCTCGGTGGCGGCGACCGCGTGCGCCGCCGGCAGGCCGTACGGCATGGTGGCGATCTGCGCGTCGTAGACGGTGAGGAACTCGCCGAACAGGTCCGGGTCGATCCGGTCGTGCACCTCGACGTCGAGCCCCGCCGACTCGACGTACCGCAGTGCGTGGCGGACGTTCTGCCGTTCCGCCTTCGGCAGGGCGGCCAGGAAGTCCGTCGTCCGCTCCGGGGTACGCCGTCCCCAGGTCACCCAGCGTGGCTTGAGTCGGAAACCTGACGCCGTCAGATCCGCCCACCGGTCCCGGGCCGGATCGGTGACGATCACCAGGTCGACGTCGTCGACACCGACCCAGGCCCGGTCGAGCGCGTCCTCGGTGGACATCTCCCACCTGCGGACGCCGTAGTAGTCGCTCCCCCCGAAACCAGACACGCGTCCCCCTCGCTGCTGCTGCGGATTCCGGCCCGGTGGTGCCCGGCGACTGGTAGCTCAGCCGGTCACGATGCGCTGCCGACGCTGGCCGGGGCATCGACGCGACTCAGCGTATCCCGCACCCACAAGATGGCCGCGAGCGCGACGAGCGCGGCCACCGGCGACAGCAGACGGGCCTCGGCGGGGCCGAACCAACCCAGGACCGCACCGGCCACCAGGGTGCCCACCGCACTGCCGACCGCCATCATCGTCGCGGCCAGCGCGAACGACTCGTTGATCACCGTCTTGGGCACCAGCGTGCCGAGCAACCCGAACTCCTCGGCGCTGAGCGCCGCCAACGGCAGGCCGGCGAGGAACAGGCAGACCGCGAGCACCGGGATCGAGGTGGCGAAGACCAGCGGGACCATGCAGGCCAGCGCCACCGCCAGCAGCACGAGGTAGCGGTGCACCGGTCGGCGGGTGTGCTGCCGGGCGCCGTAGACCAGCCCGCCGAGGACGCTGGCCGCCGGAGGTAGTGACAGCAGCGCCACGCCGGTGGCCGCCGTGCTGCCCAGCGCCGCCACGGTGGCCGGCACCGCGACCTCCAGGACGGCGAAGGCCGCGGCGGCGGCACCGGCGGCGACCAGGATCGCCACCACGCCGGGGATCCGCCACGGCCGTCGGGTACGCCCGGGGTCGTCGCCGGTCGTCGCGTCGGACTCCGCCGACCCGTCCGGCTTGCGCAGCGTGGCGACGGCCGGGGCGCTGGCGTAGAGCAGCGAGCCGACCACCAGCATGCCGCCGGCCAGCAGGGTGGTGGCCAGCGCGCTGAAGACACCGGTGAACAGGCCGGTCGCCGCCGGCCCGATCACGAAGAACACCTCGATCAGCACCGCTTCCAGGGCGTTGGCGGTGTTCAGCTTCGGCCCGGGCGGCAGGATCAGGGCCCAGGCCGCCCGGACGGTCGAGCCGACCGGTGCCATGGTGAGCGCCACCGGCACCACGGACGAGATCAACATCCAGCCGGGCCCCTGGTTCGCGGCGACGAACCCGACCAGTGCCACCGCGTGCAGCAACGCCAGCACCGGCAGCACCCGGCGCAGCCCGTGACGGTCGATCAGCCGGCCGTGTACCGGCCAGGCGACCGCCAGGGCACCGGAGAACAGGGCGAGCGCGGTCGCGCCAGCCGAGTAGGACCCCGTCTTCTCACTGACGTGCAGAAAGATCGCGAGTGGCTCGATCGCCACCGGCAGCCGGGCGAGCATCGCGGGCAGCATCACCCGGGGTACGCCGGGGGTACGCCAGAGTTCGACGTACCGCCCGACGGCGTCAACCAGCGACACAGGCGTCCAATCAGGCCACCGGGGTGGCGTCGGCACCGGCCCTCGGCCGGTAGATCCCGTCGTACTGGTCGATCAGCGACCCGTTCAGCGCCTCGGTGAGCCGGAGCCGCTGCTCGAACAACTCGTAGTACGACAGGTGCTTGGACGGCATCGGCGAGAGGTAGACGCTGATCACCTCCGGGTTCTGTTCGATGTCGAAGGCGAGCCGGTCCGCCTTCTTCCGGAAGTCGGCGGTGCCGGGCAGCAGCGTCCGGTTGAACACGTTGAAGTAGTTGGTCGCCTCGGGACTGGCCTCGACCAGCCGGTCCTTGAGTTCGAGGCACCGGTCCAGATACATGTCGATCATCGATTGGTCATCGTCGTCGTGCCCGATCAGCATGTTGAACGTCAGATATCGGACGCCCAGGTCCAGCATGGACGTGATGATCCGCATCTGCTCCTGGAACGGACGCAGCTTACGGAACTTCTGGGTGGGCTCGTCACCGAGGTATTCCAACGGGATCTGGACCCGATAACAACCGACCCACCGGTCGCCGCTGGTGTCGTTCCAGAACAGCGTCTCCATCAGTTCCCGGTCCACCTCGCCCAGGTCCAGGAACTTGCCGAATTCGAGCCCGTTGGCGAACTCCCAGGAGAACTCGTACTCCCGGGCGATCCGGAAGATCTCCAGCGTGTCCTCGCGGCCGGAGTCGTGCAGCAGCGTGCCCCGGCCGGACCGCTGGATCCGGGAGAGCGTGTTGTCCTCCTGGAAGAGGATGTTCGAGATGCCGACCAACCGGAAGTGGTCGAAGTGCCGACGCACCACGTCCGGCTTCATGTAGCGGTAGTGTCCGCGCATCGGGGTCGCGCAGAACGAGCAGGTCCGGTAACAGCCGCGCGAGGTCTCGAAGCAGGTGAACGGCGCCCGTACCGTCATCGGCGGCTGGCCCTCGCCGGTGTCGTCATAGATGGACAGGTCGTCGATCAGGTCCAGTGCCATCGGCGGCAGTTCGGCCAGGTTGAGCTGGGGGCCGCCCATGATGACGATGCCGTCGCCGATCCGGCGGCTCAGCACCGACTTCTCGATCGGCTTGCCGGTGGCCCGGGCCTGGATCACCCGGGCGAAGGTCTGCTCGCCTTCGAGCTGGATCACCACGTCGAAGCCGTTGGCGAGGTACCACTCGGGCCGGGCGGTGACGTCCATCCCGCCGCCCACGACCAGCGCATCGGGATTGACCTTCTTGAGGTACTTGGCGAAGTCGGTCACCACCCGGGCCGAGTTGGTGAAGTTGTTCGAGATGCCGATGACGTCGGCGGCTTGGGCCTCGTCGGCGTAGTTCTCGAAGGCGCCGCCGTAGCGGATGCAGTCGATGGTGCGGGGCCCGTACGCGAACGAGGCGTAGTGCTCGGGCTCACCGGCGTCGACCTGGGTGTCGACGATCCGGAACTCCGCGTCGACACCCCATTCCCGCAGGTAGGCCCGTGCTCCGGCGGCCAACGTGACGAGAGCGCTCTTGGGATTGCGTACCCGAACCGGGCTGATCGTGGTGCCCTCGTCCCGGAACGACTGCCCCGGGTACGGGGCGTAGAAGAGGGTGACGCGCATGGCCGGACCTCCCGTCAACCCGCGTAGATGCCGTCGTAGAGACGGTGCATCTCGCGGTCGTTGAGCATGTTCGTCATTTCGAGACGCTTCTGATAGATGTCCCAGTAGGTGAAGTGATCGGTGTTGATGGCCGACAGGAAGATCCCGATCACCTCGGGGTTCTCGTCGATGTCGAACTGGAGCAGCGAGCGCAGCGTGACCCAGTCACGGGCACCCGGCAGCAGCGACAGGTTGAACACGTTGAAGTACGGCTTGTACTTGCCCTGTCCGACCGAGGTCAGCTCCTCCTTCAACCGCATGCAGTAGTCGGTGAAGATGTCGATGCCCTCGCGGTCGTGCTCCGGGTAACCGATGAACAGGTCGTACGTCTGGTGGCCGACGCCGTGGTCGGTGAGCATGGTGGCCAGCACGTTCACCTGCTCGTCGAAGCCGAGCAGCTTGGGGAACCGGCGCTTCTTGACGTTCATGTTGTCCAGCGGGATCTGCACCCGGTAGCAGCCGATCCACCGGCCGTCGACCGTCTCGCTGCCCAGCAGCGCGTCGGCGAGTTCGTGGTCGAAGCTGCCGTTCTGCATGAACTTGCCGAACTCGATGCCGTTGGCGAACTCCCAGGCGAAGCCGTACTCCCGGAACATCCGGAACATGGCGAGGACGTCCTCGCGTCCGGAGTCGTACAGGTAGCGGCCGGCGCCGTTCTGCTGGATCCGGGAGAGCGGGTTGTCCTCCTGCCAGACGATCGTCTTGATGCCGTACTCCTGGAAGACCCGGAGGTGCTTCTCCATCATCGGCAGGCTCATGTAGCGGTAGCCGCCCCGCGACGGCGCGGTGCAGAACGAGCACCGCCATGCGCATCCTCGGGACGTCTCCCAGCAGATGAAGTTGCCCTGCACGCCCTCCGGCGGCGGACCCTCGGCGGTGTCGTCGTAGATGGACAGGTCGGGGATGAGGTCCAGCGCCATCGGCTCGATCGAGTCCATCGGCACGGTCTCGGACGAGTCGACCTTGCTGGGGATCAGTCGGCCCGGCAGCGAGATGTTCGGCACCGTGGACAGGTCCCGCTTGCGGTAGACCGCGTCCACCAGCCGGGCGAAGGTCAGCTCGCCCTCCCCGCGCACCACCGCGTCGGCACCCCGGGCCAGGTAGTACTGCGGGCGGGCGGTGCAGTCGACGCCGCCCACCACGACGATCGCCTTGGGATTGATCCGCTTGATGTGCAGCGCCAGGTCGGCCACGATCTGCGCGCTGTTGGTGAAGTTGCAGGTGATGCCGTGCACGTCCGCCGCGCGGATCTTCTCGTCGGCCTCCTCGAACGGGGTGCCGTACCGGTAGCAGTCCATGATCCGCGGGCCGTACGGGAGCGACTTGTACTTCACCCGCTGCCCGCCGAGCTGGAGATCGACGATCTCGATGTCGCAGGAGTAGCCGAAGTGCGGCGCGTACGCCCGCAGCCCGGCGGCGATCGTGGTCAGTGCGCTCTTCGGGTTGTGCGGCCGCTCGGTGTTGATCGGCTCGCTCTCGCCCTGGAAGATCTGCGAGGGGTAGGGAGCGTAGTAGAGATTGACCTTCATGGCGTCTCCTGGACCCGTTGGTCGCGGTTCACTGAGCTGTCCCGCTGGACAGATGAGGACGGCCCACCGCTGCGTGGTACGTCCGGTTGAGACGGTCGATCATCACGTCGATCTCCCTGTCCCGGCTGGTGCCCCAGTCGAGGCCGAGTCCCCGAGCCAGCCGGGTGGCCAGGGGTGTCTCGGTGCCGACCAGGGCGTCGTGAACCACCTCGGCCAGTGGCTCGGTCTCCGCTGCGGTGCGGGGACGCAGGACGGCGAGGCAGCGCGCCACCTCGTCGTCGCCGACCGCGTCGGCGGCCCGGTCGTGGAACTCGTCGTAGCGGATCTCCGGCAGTGGTCGGCCCTCGACGCGTAGCCGGGCCAGCAGGTCGGCCACGGCCACGGAGGCGGGTGCCACCACGTTCAGCACGCCCTCGGCGGGCGTGGGGTGGTGCGGGTCGGCGAGCGCGGCCACCATCCGGGCCACCACGTCGACCGGCGTCCAGTCCACCCGCAGCCCGGTCGACGGGCGTACGCCGAGCCGCAGGCAGAGCCGCAGGATCATCGTCACCGACGAGCGCGGGTTGGCGTGGCCGGTGCGGGAGTGCGCCGCCACCTCCCCGAGCCGGACGACAGCGCCGGGTACGCCCTGCGCGGCGGCGCCCCGGACGAGCTGCTCGGCGACCCACTTGGACTGGCTGTAGCCGTCGACCGGCGGTGCCGAGGTGAGCGCGAGGAACGACTCGGCCAACGGCGTACCGGGGGCGCTCCGGACCGTGGTGGTGGAGAGCGTGACGAGCCGTTTGCGGAGCTGCGTGCCGGCGAGGTCGACGAGCGTCCGCAGCCCGTGCACGTTGGTGTCGCGCAGATCGAGGTAGTCGCGGAGGGTGTCCACCCGGCCCGCCGCGTCCACGATCGTGCCGACCTCTCGGCTCATCCGCCGCCAGTCGTCGCCGGAGAGACCGAGCTGCGGTCGGGCCAGGTCACCGGCGAGCGCGGACCAGCGGTGGACCGCAGCCGATCCGCCGGTCGCGGCCAGCGCGGCGGCCACCCGGCGCGAGGCGGCCTGGTCGTCGGCGGCCCGGACCAGGCAGACCACCGGCCGGTCGCCGTGGGCCAGCAGCGCCGCGAGCACCTGTGCGCCGACGAAGCCGGTCGCCCCGAGCAGGAGGATCGTGCCGGGGTCCTCGGCCGGTCTCGGCGGTGCGATGCCCAGCTCGCCGAGCCGGGCGTCCCGGGCCAACTCGGGTGGTACGGCGGTGGTCGCCGGCAGCGACCGGCCGCCCCGGACCAGCTCGGCCTGGGCCGCGACGGTGGAGGCCCGGACCAGGTCGCGGGCGGCGAGCCGCACCCCGAACGTCCGCTCCAGGTCGACCGCGAGTCGGGCGGCGCCGAGCGAGGTCCCACCGAGGCAGTAGAAGTCCTCGTCGTACGCGGTGAAGCCGAGCACCCGGGCCCAGATCTGGGCGATCCGCGCCTCGACGCTCCCCGCCGGGTACGCCGGGCCGGGCTCGCCGGTGCCCACCGGGCCGTCGGCGAGGTGGCCGCGCAGGCGCTGCTGGTCCACCTTGCCGTTGGTGAGCAGCGGCAGGCTGTCGAGACGCACGAACCGGCCCGGCACCAGCTCACCGGGCAGACCGGCGCGGGCGTGCCCGCGCAGCGTCTCCTCGCCGACCTCCCCGTCCGCCGAATAGAAGCAGACCAGCGTGGCCGTGGCACCGGTCTCGTCCACGAGCACCTTCACCTGCCGCAGGCCGGGCAGCGTGGCGATGGTGCACTCGATTTCGCCGAGGTCGACGCGTACTCCGGCGATCTGGACCTGGGCGTCCCGTCGCCCGGTGAACATCAGCAGTCCGTCGTGGCGTACCCAGCCGAAGTCGCCGGTGCGATAGAGCAGGTCACCGGGGACCTCGGCGTACCGGTTCGGCACGAAGACCTGGCGGGTGCGGGCGGCGTCGCCGTGGTAGCCCGCGCCGAGACACACGCCCGCGAGATGGATCTGCCCGACCTCGCCGCGCGGGGTGGGCGCGCCGTGTTCGTCCAGGAGCAGCACGGCCGTGTTGGGCAGCGGCAGGCCGAGCGGGATGACCTGGCGGTCGTCGTCGCCGACGGCGTGGAAGACCGAGCCGATCGAGGCTTCGGTGGGCCCGTAGGTGTTGGTCACCCGCACGTCCGGGAACATCCGCCGGAACGCCTGCACGGCCGGCGGCTTGGCGGCCTCGCCGCCGATGAAGACCTGCCGCATCGACGAGAGCAGGTGCCGATCCTGTGGCCGGCTCCGTAGGCGCTCGACGAGCAGGTCGAAGATGCTCGGCACGAAGTCGGTCATGGTGACCCGGTGCCGGTGGATCTGCGCCAGCGTGGCGTCGAAGTCGAGGATGCCGGTGCGGTCGGGGATGACGACGGTGGCGCCACGGGTCAGCGGCCACAGCAGTTGCCAGATCGACGAGTCGAAGGTGTGCGCGGAGTTCTGGAGCACCACGGCGCCGTCGGCGGCGAACCTCTCGGTCATCGACAGGAAGCGGTTCACCAGGCCCCGGTGCAGGTTGACCGCGCACTTGGGCAGGCCGGTGGAGCCGCTGGTGAAGAACGCGTAGATCGGGTCGTCGGGTCGCGGCCGGGAGGCGACGACGGGTCCGGCGACCGCGTCCGGTTCCGTCCGTACGCCGATCACCGGCCGGGCGGTGGACGGCGGTGGCGTGCCGACGACCGCCCGGGGAGCGAGGTCGTCGAGCATTCGTTGCTGCCGCTGCGCCGGCCAGGCCCGGTCGAACGGCACGAAGGCGGCGCCCGACCGCATGGTGCCGAGCATCGCGACGAGTTGTTCGACGCGGTCGTCGAGCAGCAGGGCGACGAAGTCTCCCCGGCGTGCGCCGTGGGCGAGCAGGTCGGCGGCGACCGCGTCGGCCAGCCGGTCGACGTCGCGGTAGGTCAGCGTGCCGGTGGGATGGACGACCGCCTCGGCGTCCGGGTGACGCCGTACGGCCTCGTCGACGAGGTCGACCACGGTCCCGTGGATCGGACGTGGCCGGGTGGGTCCTGTGAGGAGAGCGCCGACCTCAGCGGGATCGCGGTGGACGCGCTCCATTCCGAGAATCGTCAAAGCGCAGCTGAGGATGCCATTGAGGGCACCTCCCCCGAGGTGTGCTTCCGCGCGGCCGGCGGTCTCTGCCGGCGGCGCGAGTGGTAGGTCTCCATTGACCCGGGTCGGACCCTAACGGCGGCCTCGTACACCTGTCAACGCATTGACAGGTGTACGTCTCACCAGGGGTGGAAAGGGCAGGTGGGAGGCTTCGGGGAAATTGTCCGTCGGCGATGAGATGCCCCTTCCGCCCGCTGCGTCCCACGAGACGGAAAACCGATCCTCGGACGTCTGTCAGCGGACATCTGGATCAGGTACCGTGCGCTCTCACGGCCGTGGCTTCCGGCCAGCGGGGACGAACCGAAGGGACACCGCGTGACTGTGCAGAGCCCGGTCCGAAAGGTTTGCCTGGTAGTGGCGGTGGCCGCTCTCGTCGCGATGGCGGGATGCGCCAAGGAGGACAAGAGCGAGGTCCAGGCCAGCGGCGTCAAACTCATCGAAAAGGGCAAGCTGACCGTTTGCACACATCTGCCGTATCCGCCGTTTCAGTCCAAGGACGCGGCCGGCGAGGTGATCGGCTTCGACGTCGAGATGATCGACCTGGTCGCCCAGGAACTCGGCGTGGAACAACGGATCGTCGACACGCCGTTCGAGGGGATCAAGTCCGGCCAGGACCTGAACACCGGCAAGTGCGACGTGGCCGCCGCCGGAATGACGATCACCGAAGAGCGGCAGAAGGTGATGGACTTCTCCGCGCCCTATTTCGACGCGACCCAGGCGATGCTGGTCAAGACCGGTAAGCCGTACAAGTCGCTGGACGACCTGCGCGGCAAGAAGGTCGCGGTCCAGGCCGCCACCACCGGCCGCGACTACGCCCGTGGGCTCGCGGCGGAGAAGGGTCTCGAACTCGTCGAGTTCGAGGACCTGGCCGCCGAGCAGCAGGCCCTCGCCAACGGGCAGGTCGAGGCGGCCATCAACGACCTGCCGGTCTGGACCGAGTACATCAAGGAGAACCCGGGCGGGTTCGAGGTGGCGGCCGAGTTCGACACCGGTGAGCAGTACGGCTTCTCGGTCCGCAAGGACGAGAACCCCGAGTTGCTCAAGACCATCAACGAGGTGCTCGACCGGGCCAAGCAGGACGGCACCTACGAGCGGGTCTACGAGAAGTGGATCGGCCCACGGCCGTGAAGCTACGTCGTCGCCAGCGCGAGCGACTGTCCCTCTGGCTGCAATACCTGGCCTTCGTGGCGGTCGTCGCGCTGGTGATCGCCAGCGCCGACTGGGGCAGGCTCGCCGACGCCTTCTTCCGCGTCGACATCATCAAGTCGATGTTCCCGACGATCATCACGGTCGCGTTGCGGAACACGATTCTCTATACGTTGGGCGCGTTCGCCTTCGGTCTCGTGTTCGGCACGCTGCTGGCGTTGATGCGGTTGTCCCGGGTGGCGCCGTACCGCTGGGTCGCGACCGCGTACATCGAGTTGTTCCGGGGGCTGCCCGCGCTGCTGGTGCTCTTCCTGGTCGGGTACGGCATCCCGATCGCCTTCCCGGAGCGGGAGATTCCCGGCGGCGTGTTCGGCTCGATCGCGATCGGTCTCGGGTTGACCGCTGCGGCGTACATGGCCGAGACCATTCGCGCCGGTATCCAGGCGGTTCCCAAGGGGCAGATGGAGGCGGCCCGTACGCTCGGCATGTCGCACTTCACCGCGATGCGCGCCATCGTCATCCCGCAGGCGTTCCGGATCGTGATTCCGCCGTTGACGAACGAACTCATCCTGCTCACCAAGGATTCGTCGCTCGCCTACGTGCTCGGCGTGACCGCGCAGACCATCGAGATCACGAAATTCGGCCGGGACGCGCTCAACGACCGGGTGAACGCCACTCCGTTGCTGGTCGCCGGCTTCACCTATCTGCTCATCACGTTGCCGTTGTCCCAGCTCGTACGGCGTCTCGAACTTCGTTACGCGAAAGCCCGGTGATCCGGAATGTCGAATGATCAGGCCCGGCCCGCCGTACGGATCAGTGATCTGCACAAGTCGTTCGGTTCGCTGGAGGTGCTTCGCGGTATCGACGTCGAGGTCGGTCACGGCGAGGTCGTCTGTGTCATCGGGCCGTCCGGTTCCGGTAAGTCGACGCTGCTGCGGTGCGTGAATCTGCTGGAGCAACCCACCTCCGGCCGGATCTGGGTCGGCGACGTCGAGATGACCGATCCCGATGTCGAGATCGACACGGTTCGCCGGGGCATCGGCATGGTGTTCCAGTCGTTCAACCTCTTTCCGCACCTGACCGTGCTGGACAACCTCACCATCGCCCAGCGTCGGGTGCTGCGACGCGGTCGCGCGGAGGCCGAGCGGATCGCGCGGGGCAACCTGGCGCGGGTCGGTCTGACCGACAAGGCCGACGCCTTCCCGGCGCAGCTCTCGGGTGGGCAGCAGCAGCGGGCGGCGATCGCCCGGTCGTTGTCCATGGACCCGGAGCTGATGCTCTTCGACGAGCCGACCTCCGCCCTCGATCCGGAGTTGGTCGGCGACGTGCTCACCGTGATGCGGAAGCTGGCCGAGGACGGTATGACGATGATGGTGGTGACCCACGAGATGGCGTTCGCCCGGGAGGCCGCCGACCGGGTGGTGTTCATGGACGGTGGGGTGGTGGTCGAACAGGGCCCGCCGCAGGAGGTGCTCGGTGCCCCCCGGCACGAGCGGACCCGGGCGTTCCTCGCCCGGGTGCTCGACCCGACCCACGTCGCGGAACTGGGTCGGCCCGACCGTGCACCGGAGCCGCCTTCGGCTGGTGACGACGGTCGGTGACGCTTCACCGCGTGCCGGTGGCCGCCAGGTCGCCGGTGCCCCCCTCGATGCGTTAGCCTAACGATCGTTCAGGCTGGTTGACCCGTGCCGGAGTGCCGGTGTCGGGTATGGCGGCGAGGGGGCGGCGTGACGCTCGACGGTGAGGCTCTGGAGCAGCTACGCAAGCGGGTCCGCGCCGGTGGCGCGGAGAAATACCACGCGGCGAACGCGGCCAAGGGCAAGATGTTCGCCCGGGAACGGGTCGCACTGCTGGTGGACGAGGGGTCGTTCGTCGAGGACGGGCTCTACGCGAACGCGCTCGCCGACGGCCTGCCGGCCGACGGCGTGGTCACCGGCACCGCCACCATCGACGGCCGCCAGGTCTGCCTGATGGCCAACGACTCGACGGTCAAGGCCGGCAGTTGGGGCGCGCGAACCGTCGAAAAGATCATCCGGACTATCGAGCGGGCGTACGACACCGGCGTGCCGATGGTCTATCTGGTCGACTCGGCCGGCGCCCGGATCACCGACCAGGTCGACCTGTTCCCGGGCCGACGCGGCGCAGGCAAGATCTTCTGGAACCAGGTACGCGCCTCCGGCTCGATCCCGCAGGTCTGCGCGCTGTTCGGGCCGAGCGCGGCGGGTGGCGCCTACATCCCGGCGTTCTGCGACGTGGTGGCGATGGTGGACGGCAACGCCAGCATGTATCTCGGCTCCGACCGGATGGTCGAGATGGTCACCGGCGAGAAGACCACGCTGGAGGCGATGGGCGGGGCCAAGGTGCACTGTGCCGAGTCCGGTGTGGGGCACTTCCTCTGCAAGTCCGAGGCCGAGGCGCTCGACGTGGTCAAGCGCTACCTGTCCTATCTGCCGGCGAACTGGACGCAGCGTCCGCCGGCCGCCGAGGCCGCCGAGGCGCCCGAGAAGGCGGACCTGGCCGCGCTGGTGCCGGCGAGCGAGCGCCAGGCGTTCGACATGCGGCGGTACGTCAAGGGCCTGCTCGACGACGGTTCCTTCTTCGAGATCCAGGCGCTCTGGGCCAAGGAGCTGACCATAGGCTTCGGTCGGCTGAACGGCGAGGTCGTCGGCGTGGTCGGCAACAACTCGATGTTCAAGGGCGGCGTGCTCTTCGTCGACTCGGCCGACAAGGCGACCCGCTTCGTGCAGCTCTGCGACGCGTTCAACGTGCCGCTGCTGTTCCTGAGTGACGTACCCGGCTTCATGGTCGGCAGCGCGGTGGAGAAGCAGGGCATCATCCGGCACGGCGCAAAGATGATCACCGCGATCTCCGAGGCGACCGTACCCAAGATCTGTGTGGTGGTCCGCAAGGCGTACGGTGCCGGGCTCTATGCCATGGCCGGGCCGGGCTTCGAGCCGGACGCCACGATCGCCCTGCCCACCGCGAAGATCGCGGTGATGGGGGCCGAGGCCGCGGTGAACGCCGTCTACGCCAACAAGATCGCCGCGATCGAGGACGAGGCCGAGCGGGCCGCCTTCGTCGCCGCGAAGCGCGAGGAGTACGAGCGGGACATCGACATCGTGCGGCTGGCCAGCGAACTGGTGGTCGACGCGATCGTGGAACCGCATCAGCTCCGCGCCGAACTGGTCCGCCGGTTCACCGCCGCCCGGGGCAAGGAGCGGCACTTCTCCCGCCGTCGGCACGGCGTCACCCCCGTCTGAACCGTCGCACCGGCACCAGCCAGCACCGGCACCGCCCCGGCGTCACGAGCGCCCGGCGGGCACGTCCGCACAGGAGGAACCCGATGGACTTCCGGCTCACCGAGGAACACGAGGCGCTGCGCGAGAGCGTGCGGGAATTCGCCCGCGAGGTGGTCGCGCCGGTCATCGCCGAGCACTACGAGCAGCACACCTTTCCGTACGAGGTGGTCCGGCAGATGGGCAAGATGGGCCTGTTCGGCCTGCCCTTCTCCGAGGAGTACGGCGGCATGGGCGGCGACTACTTCGCGCTCTGCCTGGTGTTGGAGGAGCTGGCCCGGGTCGACAGCAGCGTGGCGATCACCCTGGAGGCGGCGGTCTCCCTGGGCGCGATGCCGATCTATCGGTTCGGCACCGCCGAGCAGAAGGCGCGGTGGCTGCCGAAGCTGCTCAGCGGTGAGGCACTGGCCGGCTTCGGGCTCACCGAGCCCGGTTTCGGCTCGGACGCCGGTGGCACCGAGACCCGGGCGGTGCTGGACGAGACGACCGGCGAGTGGGTGATCAACGGCTCGAAGGCGTTCATCACGAACTCCGGCACCGACATCACCGCGCTGGTCACCGTCACCGCCGTCACCGGCACCCGCCCGGACGGCGCGAAGGAACTCTCCACCATCATCGTGCCGAGCGGGACGCCGGGCTTCACCGTCGCGCCGGGTTACTCGAAGGTGGGGTGGAACGCCTCGGACACCCACGAGCTGACCTTCGACGACTGCCGGGTGCCGGCGGAGAACCTGCTCGGCGAGCGCGGGCGGGGCTTCGCCCAGTTCCTGCGGATCCTGGACGAGGGCCGGATCGCGATCGCCGCGTTGGCCGTCGGGCTCGCCCAGGGCTGCGTCGACGAGTCGGTGAAGTACGCCGCCGAGCGGCACGCCTTCGGTCAGCCGATCGGCAACTACCAGGCGATCCAGTTCAAGATCGCCGACATGGAGTTGCGGGCGTACACCGCCCGGCTGGCGTACTACGACGCGGCGGCCCGGATGTTGGCGGGTGAGCCGTTCAAGCGGCAGGCCGCCATCGCCAAGCTGCACGCCAGCACCGTCGCGGTGGACAACGCCCGGGAGGCGACCCAGATCCACGGCGGCTACGGCTTCATGAACGAGTACCCGGTGGCCCGGTTCTGGCGGGACTCCAAGATCCTGGAGATCGGCGAGGGCACCTCCGAGGTGCAACGCATGATCATCGCTCGCGACCTGGGCATGTGAGCCCGCTCCGACTCCCGCCCGACGCGAGGCGGTGAGCGCGGCCTCGGGGTCCGGTCAGCCCGACGTCAGGAGGCGACGCAGGGTCGACCGGTCCGCCGCGTCCCGTTCGGCACGGGCGATCAGGTCACGGGCGTCGACCTGGTCGCCCGCCGGCCCGATCAGGACACCCCGGACCGCCGGATGTGCCAACCGCCAGCCACGGCGTAGCAGGTTCTCCTCGACCAGCCATACCGACGCGGCGGGCGGTTCGTCCCACTCGCAGTCGCCCGGATCGTCCGACAGTTCGCCCACCGGCACGTGCATGGCGGCGGCCAGCACCTCCCGGGGGCGGGTCCGGATCACCTCGATGGCCTCGACGTCGTCGACGGGCGGTCGGCCCAGCACCGCGGCCACGTCGGCCCGGACCGAACCGGCCTCCCCGGCGGCCCGGCGCAGCCACCAGCGCGGCGGGGAGTCGGCGAAGGTGTGCCAGCGGATGTAGCGCGGGTAGGGGATGTTCAACAGCCGTCGGGCCAGCCGGCGGCGCTCCCGCCCGGACAGCGGGGCGACCGGCACGGGGTGGGCGGTCGGCACCACCGGCGGTGGCGTCCTGCCGAGGGCACGTAGCGCGTCGGCGAGCCGGGGATGCAGGGTGGCGAGCACCTGCGCCTCGTCCTCACCCCACTCGACGTCGGGCGTCCCGTGTCGCAGCAGGTGCCGCCACCCGTCGTCCACGTCGCTGATCCCCACCTCGGCCGGCCGCCACCATCGGTGCTCGGGCAGCGCCGTGCTCTCCAGGAAGTCGGTGTACCCCTGCGCGACGGCGTCCGCCATCGCGAACGCCCGTGCCGCCGCATCGGCGCCCGCCGCGAGCACGGCGGCCTCGTCGGCGTCGCGCTGCACCTTGGCGGCGAAGCCGGCCAGCGTACGCCGGAACTCGGCGACCCGGCGCAGGTCCGGGCCCTCCTCGTACGTCTCGGCGCGCACCGCCTCGGCCCAGAGGTGCAGCAGGCCGACGACCAGACCGCAGTGGCGGTGGCGGAGCAGAGCCAGCCGGTGGCCGACCAACGCCCGCAGTTCGGTCGCGCCGAGGCAGTCGAGCAGTGGTAGGCCGATCAGCAGGTGTCGGCGCCGGTGTGCGACGGCCAGGTCCACCGTCGGGGTGCCGGTGAGCAGCACCTGGTCGGGCATCGGGGTACCCAGCCGATCGGCGGTCTCCGCCACCAGGCCGGAGAGTTCCGGGTGGGTACGCCGGGCCACCGGTACGCCACTGTGGCGGCCAGCCTGCGGCTGACGGCCGAGTAGTCCGGCATATCGGGCCAGCAACCAGCGGGCCTGTCGGGTGTCGAGGTCACCCGGCAACCTGTCGCGGGACATGGGCGGCATTGTGACCGTCGCTGGTTACTTCGATCAATGGCTGATCGTCCAGTGCTGTCGACTGGTCGGCCGCTGTCGGGTTTCTTCGCGGAGGGGTCGGGTGGCCGACGATCCCGTGTCCAGTGTCGGGTGTGGCCCGTAGTGTCCGTGGCCATGCCTCCGGGTCATGATCGTCGGGTCGGGCCGGTCACGCACGCCGGTCTCCCGGAACTGTTGCGGTCGCACCGCCTGGCCGCCGGCCTCACCCAGGCCGAGCTGGCGGTACGCGCTGGCGTCGGCATCCGGACGGTTCGTGACCTGGAACGGGGACGATCCGTACGCCCGCAGCGCACCACCGTCGAACTGCTCGCCGGAGCGCTCGAACTGACCGGTGACGCCCGCGCCGCGTTCCTGACCGCCGCGCGGGGGACGGGTACCGCGAGCGCGCCGTCGCACCCGGGTCCGGCACTGGGCCTGCCGCCTGCGCCGGACCTGATCGGCCGGGAGCAGGACGTGGCCGAGGTGACCGCGATGTTGACCGATCCGCGTGGCCCCCGGGTGATCAGCCTGGTGGGGCTGGCCGGGGTCGGCAAGACGGCGCTGGCGTTGGCGGCGGTGCACGCCGTCGCACCGGCCCATCCGGGTGGCGTGGCCGGGGTGCTGATCGGTGCCGGGTCCGACGTCACCGACGTGCTGGCCGCCTCGGTGACGGTGTTCGGTGCCGCCCGGATCACCGAACTGGCCGCCCGGCTCGGTGACCGGCGGGCCGTACTGCTGGTGGACGCGGCGGAACGCGCGCCGGGACCGGTGGCGGCCACCCTGCACCGGCTCGTCGGCGGGGTGCCGTCGCTGCGGGTGCTGGTCACCGGCCGGCATCCGGTCGGGCTGCCGGGGGAACGGGTCCGTCCGGTGTCGCCGCTGGACGTACCGCCGCCGGGCGGCACCGACCCTGGGGCGCTGGCCACCTATCCGGCGGTCGCGTTGTTCACCGCGCGGCTGGCCCAGGTACGCCCGGAGCCGCCGTCCGACGCCGAGTTGCCGGCGCTGGCGTCGCTGGTCCGGCGGCTGGGCGGACTGCCGCTGGCGATCGAGCTGATGGCCGCGCGCGGGCGACTGCTCGACCTCACCGAGTTGCTCGACCGGTACGGCGACCGGGTGCTGGACCTGGACACCTCGGGCGCGGCACGCGGCGGGTGGGAGGCGGGCCCGAGCCGGGGAGACGACGCGCGGGCGGCCGTGGCGGAGACCCTCCGCGACGCGGTGGCCACCAGCTACCGGTTGCTGGCCGACGAGGAGCGGGCCGCGTTGCGTCGGCTGGCCGCGTTCGGCAACCGCTGGTCGGTCGAGATGGCCGAGGAGATGCTCGCGGGCACGGGGGCCGGTGCCGATCCGGTGCCGATGCTGAACCGCTTCCTCGAGCTGGGGCTGCTGAGCGTACGCGGCACCGGACCGTTCCGGTTCCGGCTGGTCGACGCCGTCCGTGACTACGCGGTCGAGCAGGCGTCCGGTGCCGGTGAGTCGACCGCGATCCGGCGTCGGCACGCCCGGGTGGTGACCCGGTTGGTGGAGCGGACCGTCCCGGCGCTCAGCGGTGCCGGTGCGACCGTCGCGGCGCACCGGCTGGACGAGGTCACCGGCGACATCAGTTCGGCGCTGGCGTACGCGGCGGTGGACGATCCGCTGACCGCGCTGCGCCTGGCGGCGGCGCTGTCTCGCTGGTGGCGGCTGCGGGGTCGGGACGTCCTGGGGCGGCAGTGGCTGCTGCGGTTGCTCGCCGATCCGCGTACCGCCGATGCCGATCCGGCGTTGCGGGCGTGGGCGTCGCTCGGCGTCGCGATGCTCGCCGGTGAGCACGGCGCTGCGGGTGAGGAGTTGCCGACGGCACAGGCCGCACTGGCGGCGTTCCGGCGTCTCGGTGACGTGCCGGGCGAGTTGGAGGCGCGGAACGTGCTGGGTGCGCTGCTGTCCGCGACGGGTCGGCCGGGACAGGCCCGGGAGCAGGCGGAAGCGGTGCTGGCGGTGGCGACCGAGGCCGGCCTGCTCCGGCAGATGGCGATCGCGCAGCACCACCTGGCCTGGCACGAGATGCGGGTGGCCGACCTCGCTGCCGCCCGTCGTCGACTGGCCACCGTGGACCGTCTCGGTGGGCAGTGTGGGGAGCAGCGGCTGCGGGTGCTGGCCCGGGGCACGGTCGCGGAGGTGCTCCGCCTGGAGGGCCGGTACGTCGACGCGGTCGACGAGGCCCGGCGGGTCCTGGCGGCCCTGGCCGACCTGGGGGTGCCCCGGCACCGCCGTCGGGTGCTGGGCACGCTGGGTCTGGCGCTCGCCCAGGACGGCCGTGCGGCCGAGGCCGCCGAGGTGCTCGTCGAGCTGCGGCCGTTGGACGGGACCGGCGCGCTGATCGAGGGACACCTGGCCCGGCACCGGGGGGACCGGGAGGTCGCCGTGGAGTGGTTCGCCGCCGCGGCCGAGATGAACGGGGAGGACCGGGACCGGCGTCGGGTGGTGGAGGCGTTGGTCGGCCTCGCGGCGAGCACGGCGGACCCGGCGGTGCTCGATCGACTGGACCTCGCCTGTCGCGCGGGCGGCGTCCGGTTGCTGTCGCAGGAGCAGGAGCTGTTGTACGCGTTGTCGGTCGGCCGTCGGGCGTCGGCGGTGAGCCGGACAAGCGTGGACGGTGCCGGAAAGCACGGCGGGCCGGGCTCATGGCCCGGCCGACCGGCGGCGGAAACTGGGGTGGCGCGGGCGAGGAAGCCCCCTGTTACCACCCCTCGCTCATCGCCCGCGCCGATTCCCCCCAATGCGCCCCCGCTGCAGCGAGATTAGCGAGCGACCACTGCGAGGTCTGTCTGCTTTGCGGTGATATCGCCGGTTGCTCGCCTGGTTCTGCCGGTCCTTCTGCCGGTGCGGTCACGCTCGGGTGTGCGGACCGGCACCGAAGGTCGGACCGGGTGTGCCTGGGCGGGTGTCGCGCTCAGCACGGGGACGAATCAGGTGTTCTCCGGGTCGCTTCCTCGTCCGGGGCGGTGTCGCTGCTGCCGGCGGTCGCGCAGGGGTGGACGGCGTCGCGGATCTGCCGCAGGCCGTCCAGCAGGGCGGTCAGCGCCGCCGGGTCGAGTTGCCCGGTGAACCAGTCCTCGATGAGTTGAAGGTGGCCGGGCAGGCTCTCGTCGAGCCGGCGCAGGCCGGCCGGGGTCACCACGGCGTACGAACTGCGTCGGTCGGAGGGGCAGGCGCGTCGGGTGATCAGGCCGTCGCGTTCCATCCGGTCCACGACCCGGGTGACGCCGCTGGTGGAGAGCGACGTCTGCGCGGCGAGGTCGGTCATCCGCAGCTGGTTGCCGGGCGAGCGGGTGAGCCGGGTCAGCACCTCGAACTCGACCGCTGACAGCCCGTGCTCGTCGAGTTGCGTGGCGAAGCGGGCGGAGAGGCCCGCGTGCACCTCGAAGAGGAGGCCGACAGCGGTGATCCGAGGGTCGTCGAACACGTTCGGGTTCACCGGCCCATCCTATCAGTACTTGACACACGGAATATTGCTACGACTATAGTTGCTGTCGCAGTCGTTGGGCTACTAAACAATCTCTTCCGGAGGGCAGTCTCTCATGACCAGCAGCACCGAGCCGGTTACCCGCGAGTGGAACGGCCTCACCATCCCGGCGGCCGGCACCTACCTGCTGGACGCGGCGCACAAGCGCGTGGGCTTCGTCGCCCGGCACATGATGGTAAGCAAGGTTCGCGGTGAGTTCGCCGACGCCGCCGCCACCATCACCATCGCCGAGGAGCCCCTGGGGTCCACGGTCAGCGCCACCATCCAGGCCGCCAGCATCAACACCGCGCAGGCCGACCGGGACGCGCACCTGCGCAGCCCGGAGTTCCTCGACGCCGAGCAGTTCCCCACCCTGGAGTACCGCAGCACCGGCGTGAAGTCGCACGAGGGCAACGAGTTCGTGCTCGACGGTGAGCTGACCATCAAGGGCGTGACGCGTCCGGTGGAGCTGAAGGTCGAGTTCGAGGGTGTCGGCCGCAGCCCGTTCGGCCAGGACATCTTCGGCTTCTCGGCGAGCACCGAGATCGACCGGGAGGACTTCGGTCTGACCTGGAACGTGGCCCTGGAGTCCGGCGGCGTGCTGGTCGGCAAGAAGGTCAAGATCGAGATCGAGGGCGAGGGCATTCGCCAGTCCTGATCGTCCCCGTACGCCGACGGGCCCGCGCCGACCGCGCGGGCCCGTCGGCGTTCCGGTGACGGTCGCGGTGCGGTTTGTCACAGGTTGTTAGCAGGGGGTCGGGTGGCGCGACGGACCCGGCCGGGTAGGAATGCCCGCGGGAGCGGCTCACCCGCCCCGTCGATGGGTCCGACCCACCCGCAAGGCGGGTGGACTGCGGCAATGGACCGATCTTCGGGCCATCCGGTTCGGCGCTTTCACCGAGTATGGTTCACACTGCGCTGCGGAACGGCACCGTTCCGTCGCGTCGCGCGCCGGGAGGAAACATGGGCAGGGACGTCGACCGAGCCGCCTTCTCCCGTGAGGATCGGATCCGGTACCGCCAGAAGGTCCGCCGCTGTCTGGACGTCTTCGCGTTGATGCTGGACGACTTCGGGTTCGACGCCGACCGGCCGATGACCGGGCTGGAGATCGAGCTCAACCTGGTCGACCCGCTCGCCGAGCCGGCGATGCGCAACGAGGAGATCCTCGCCGCCATCGCCGATCCGTTGTTCCAGACCGAGCTGGGCCAGTTCAATCTGGAGTTGAACGCCAACCCCCGGCTCATCTCCAACGGCGGGTTCGCCGACTACGAGCGTGACCTGCGCGGCAGCCTGGACCGGGCGAACGAGCGGGCGGCCCGCTCGGACACCCGGATCGTCCTGGTCGGCATCCTGCCCACGCTGACCGAGCGCCACCTGGTCGCCGACAACCTCTCCACCAACGAGCGGTACCGAGTCCTCAACGACCAGATCGTCGGTGCCCGGGGCGAGGACATCGAACTCGACATCCGTGGCGTCGAGCGCCTGCGTACGCACACCGACTCGATCGCGCCGGAGGCCGCCTGCACCAGCCTCCAGTTCCACCTCCAGGTCGCGCCGGACAGCTTCGCCGACTACTGGAACGCCTCCCAGGCCATCGCCGGAGTGCAGGTGGCGGTGGGCGCGAACTCGCCCTTCCTGTACGGCCGCCAACTCTGGGCGGAGACCCGGATCGCCCTGTTCGAGCAGGCCACCGACACCCGGCCGGACGAGCTGAAGGCGCAGGGCGTACGCCCCCGGGTCTGGTTCGGGGAACGCTGGATCACGTCCATCTTCGACCTTTTCGAGGAGAACGTCCGCTACTTCCCGCCGCTGCTGCCGATCTGCGAGACCGAGGACCCGGTGGAGGTGCTGCACGCGGGCGGCGTACCGGAGCTTGCGGAGTTGCGCCTGCACAACGGCACCGTCTACCGCTGGAACCGGCCGGTCTACGACATCATGGACGGCCGCCCGCACCTGCGGGTGGAGAACCGGGTGCTGCCCGCCGGGCCGACCGTGGTCGACATGCTGGCCAACGCGGCCTTCTACTTCGGGCTGGCCCGTGGCCTGGCCGAGGCCGACCGGCCGATCTGGAGCCAGCTCACCTTCAGCTCCGCCGAGGAGAACTTCCACGCCGCCGCCCGACGGGGCATGGACGCCGTACTGCACTGGCCACGGCTCGGTGAGGTGCCGGTCACCACGCTGGTGCTGGACGTCCTGCTGCCGATAGCCGCCGCCGGGCTCGACGGGTTCGGGGTGTCCCCGGCGGAGCGGGACCGCCTGCTCGGCATCATCGAGCAGCGTTGCCGTACCGGACGCAACGGTGCGGTCTGGCAGACCGCTGCGGTGTGGGCCGCCGAGCGGCAACACGGCCTGGACCGGACCGCAGCCCTGCACCACATGCTCCAGCGCTACGCCGAGTTGCAGCGCACCAACGAGCCGGTGCACACCTGGCCCATCGACTGACCGTCGCGACGACGCCGCGCAACTCGGCGCGCACGGCCGGGGTCAGCGGCTGCGGCGGCCCCGCCGACCGGTGCCCTCGGGTGGGGTGTCGGTGCCGGACGAGCCGTCGTCCGACGGCGTGGTGGCAGATGTGGGCGACGTCGACGCCCCGTCGGGGGCCGGTGCCGCGCCCGGTGAGGCCGGAGTGGCGGGTGCACCGTCGTCACCGGCCGACCCACTCCGCCCGCTGTCCGTGCCGTTCCTGGCGCCGAGCCGCCGCCGGGCCGGGCTGGTGCTCCGGGTCGCGGCGCGTACGGGTTCCTTGTCGTCGGCTCCCACCGGCCCGTCGACCGTCGTCGCCGGGTCGGGCGAGGTGGGGTCGACTGCGGTCGAGCCGGGCGCCGTCCGGGTACGCGCGTCGCTGTCGTCGGCCACCGGTGCGGTGGCCGCGTCGTCGGCCGCCACGCGTTGCCGGGGCACCCGGGGCGCGTCGCCGGTGGGCGGCAGCTCCTGCCTGCGCCGGGCAGCCCGCTGGGCGAGCGCCGCGACCAGGACCGACCCGCCGATGCCGACGATCACCGCGTACGGGGCGATCAGGTGGGCCGACACCTGTTCCGGGCTGATCGCGGTCAGCCTCGGCACGGCCAGGAAGTAGGCGACGGCCACCAGCAGCGGTCCGGCGGCACCGGACGCGGTGGCGCCGACCCGCCGGTGGGCTGGGCGGACGCCGTGGCGGGCGGCCAGCGCGCCGATCAGCAGCGCCGAGCCGAGCGAGAGGACCGCCCCGGGCCAGTAGAAGTAGTCGCGGACCCAGAACTGGGGGTTGTCCGAGCTGAGTTGCCAGATACCGAGCTGGGCCGTGGTGAGTCCGCGACCGGCGAGCACCGAGTCGACGACGGCGACCACGGCGAGCAGCCAGAGCCAACCGGCGGTGGCGATGACGTTGGTGGCGGCGGCCCGGCACCGCAGTGCCCAGACCGCCACCAGCACTCCGACCAGTACGCCGATCGCGGCGTAGCCGGCGGCCATGTTCCGTGGGGACGGGGTGTCCGGCACCTCCGCGACCCGTGCCGGCACGGCGACCAGCAGCACGGTGATCAGTGCGCCCAGCCCGGCGGCACCGGCCAGCGCGATCCACCAGAGGCCACCGCCGTCACCGACCTCACTCGACCCGGCGGCATGGGATCGGACGTCGTCGGACCGGACGGTGTCGGTCCGAGCGGTGTCGGCCCCGACCGTCTCGGACTGCGGGGCGGTGGCGGCCGACGGGACGGAGCCGGTGGGCGTACCGGCGTCGGGGGGTGCGATGGTCGGACCGGATGCGGGGTGCGGGCCGGTGCGGCGGTCGCGTAGGCGTTGCGCGCAGACCGCGCCGAAGATCGTCGAGGTGGCGGCGATCCAGGTGGCCCAGATCAGGCTCGCCACCCAGGCCGCGGTGCCGGCGGTCGCCTCGGTCGGTGCCCAGTTGAGAATGCCCAGGCCGTATCCGAAGCCCAGTTGGGCGGCCCCGGCGCCGGCTGCCACGCCGGCCGCGGTGGCGATCGATCCTCCCCAGCCCTGTCTGGCCATGCCGGGCAGCGTAACGTCCTGTGGTCGGTGCGGCGAGTCGTACGCGGCACCCGGCGGCAACGGTGACGGACAGTGCTTGGCGTCGGCGACTACGGTCGTCGGTGATAGGGCGGTGGGCGGAGATGACGGACGGATCCACGGACCGGGACGAGGTGCGCTCCGGCGCCGGCCCGGACCGCGCGAAGGTGGTGATCGGCGGCGGCCTCGCGGCGGCACTCCTCGCCGTCATCGGGGCGACCGGCGGGTGGGTGCTGGCCGGCGACCAGAAGTCGTCGCGCGGCCCGACACTCGACGCGAGCGGCAGCCGGGCCCCGACCGCCGAAAGTTCGCCGACACCGCGCGAGCGGCCGACGGCGACGGCGACCAGCCAGTCCGCCCGGCCCGCGCCGAACCGCACCGGCCTGACGGTGCCGGAACTCGTCGGCATGGACTTCGAGGAGGCCCGGGAGGAGCTACGGGACCGTGGGCTGGGCTGGCATTTCGTGTTCGGTAGCAGCGCCGACAGTTCCAGCGTGCGCGGCACCGAACCGGCCGCCGGTGCACCGGTGAAGCGCGGGGCCACCGTCAAGGTCATCGTGGCCGGTGCGGCACCGGAGAGTTCGGTCCCGGACCTGGTCGGCGACTCGTGCGGCGAGGCGCGGGACGAACTCGTCGACGACGGTTTCTCTCCGCGTTACCCCACCGGGAGGTCCGGCACGGTCACCGCCCAGAACCCGACCGCCGGCTCCGTCGGGCGATGGAACGACGCGGTCCAGATCTGGTGCGGCACGACCCCGAGCCCGGAGGCCAGCGAAGAGTCGTAGTGACGCGCGTCCGACACGCTGATGCCGGCCGATGGCCCGACGAACCGTTAGGTTGACCGTCGAGGGCCATGCCGCCCGCCGGACCGGCGGAAAGGACGTGCGATGAGCGACGACCGCCAGAATCCGCCCGGGGACGAGTCGGACGACCGGACCCGCCCGATTCCGCCGGCCACCGGACGTCCCGACGAGACCGCTCCGCTGGAGCGTACGCCCGGTGACACCGCACCCGACGCGACCGCGCCGTTGGGGCGTACACCCGGGGAGCCCGCACCGGCGGACGCGACCGCGCCGTTGCCCCCGACGCAGCGGTCCGGCTCGCCGGCGTGGTCGGGGCGGGCGGAGGTGCCGTCGGTCCGGCCGGGCTTCGAGGGTGAGCTGGCCGGTGGCGACTGGTACCCCGACGACCAGGCGAGCCGGCGCTGGTGGTTGCCGATTCTCTGGGGTGTCGTCCTACTGCTCCTGCTCGGCCTGCTCGGTCTGGGCCTGTGGCTGGTGAGGCAGGCGCTGGACGAGGACGGGGCGACGCCACCGTCCCCGCAGCCGACGACGCAGGTGCCGCCGACCACCGCGTCACCGTCGCCGACGACCCGGTCACCGTCACCAGCGCCGACCACCAGCGCTGCCCCGGCACAGCTTCCGGTGCCGCCGCTGACCGGGCTCTCCGAGGCGGCGGCGCGGGCGCTGCTGGATCAGCTCGATCTCGGTTACGAGGTGGAGTACCGGCCGTCGGACCAGCCGCCGGGCACGGTGATCGCCACCGAGCCAGGTGCGGGTGAGCTGGTCGAGGCGGGCGACGAGATCAGGCTGGTGGTGGCCGCCGCGAGCCCGAGCCCGTCGCCGACCACCGGTGCGCCGACCACCGAGCCGACCGTCACGGCCAGCCCGACCGCCTGAGGGCCGGTCACCACATCCGTCGTCTGGCGCCGACCAGTCCCAGCCCGGCCAGCGAGATCGCCAACCCGAACACGCCGGACCAGAACAGCGAGCGGCTCAGTTCCTGGCGGGGATCCGCGCGGGTGGCGTGGGCCGTCGGCTCCGTCTCCCGGTGCGGGGCGTCGACCGACGCGGAGCCGCCGTACGCGGCGGCCGGGTCGCCGCCCGGCTGGTCGGTCGTGCCGAAACCGTCCCAGCCGCCGGTCACGCCGTACGGGCCGACCGGCTCGGTCTGCACGACGGTGATCTCGGGTGCCGGGACCGGCTCGGCCAGCCGGGTGGACGAGAGAGCGGGGTCCCGGAACAGCACCAGCACGGTGGTGGCGGCGCCGAGTAGCGCCAGGACTCCGAAGGCGTAGGTGATGCGGGACCGATGGGGCTGTCGCGTGGGCAGATTGACCATGGCCATCCCAGGTTCAGGGCCCGGGACGCACGGGATGGAGACTTTGCCGGGGTGGGCATACCGATTCTATGGTGTCGGCATGCCCCCACGGCGGCTGTTCGTGATGCTCAGCCGACCCGGACCGGAGTTCGGGTGATCGGCCGGCGGGCCGAGCGGACGGTGTGCGGACGAGGAGGCTGCGGAGCGGCCTGGATCTGCTCCAGACCTGCCCGCTGGACGAAGATCGAACGCCGGTTGACCGCGTCCCCCGCCGCGTTCAACTCGTAGCCTTCGAGCCAGATCCAACCATCGTAGGTGGGTCGGTCGAGTACCCGGATCACCCGGAACTGAATGGGTTTGCTGGAGAACTGGACACTCGCCGCGCGAGTCACGTGCAGTACGTCACCGGAGCGGGGAAGCACATGGGCTCCTGAGAGGGTTGGCCGACGGGGAAGGCCGGCGGGGGCGAACGGGGGGAGGATGCGGCTCCGGCGACGAGGTCGTGTCTCGTGCGCCGGTTCGTGGCGCGGGCGTTGGTCGGTGCCGGGAACGCTGGTGGCGCGCCGCTCGACCGGTGCGGGCTCAGGTGGTGTCGCCGGAGCCGCCGCCGGAAGTGGGCGGCCGGCTCCCGCGCGGGAAATCCGGGCCCGTGGCCGACGGTCGGAGATACGCCCCGTCCGTGCCTCCGCCGCGAAGACCACGGGGGGAGACGACGTGGAGACGGTGCGTAACCCAGGTCATACGGACAGAGTGCATCAGAGAGGTGCTGCATGCAAGTTGCACGTAGACTTTTGCCGATAAGTGAGCGGCTCGCACGAAACGGCGCTTGAACGCGCGACCACCCGAGCGGCACACTGAGGGACGGTCTCGCCGCCGCGGCCGGCCGACGACCGGCACCACCCCAACGCCGCGAACGCTCGCCAGCCCCGACGGTCGCGCCCGAGGCGGGTGTCGAACCAGCGGCGCGTCGACGCGAGAGGTGACAACGGGTGAGCGAGCGCCGCAGTCCGACCATCCGGCGGCGCCGGCTCGGCGCGGAACTGCGCCGCCAACGCGAGGCCGCCGGCATCACCATAGAAGCGGTCGCCGAGCAGTTGGAGTGCTCGGCGTCGAAGGTCTCCCGCATCGAGACCGGCCACACCTCCGCCACGCCCCGCGACGTGCGGGACATGCTCCGGATCTACGGTGTGGTCGGCGCCGAGAGCGACGAGCTGGTGCAGATCGCCCGCGAGGCGCGACAGAAGGGCTGGTGGCACCCGTACAGCACGGTGTTGGTCGGCGCGTTCGTCGGCCTGGAGGCGGCGGCCAGCTCGATCCGCGCGTACGAGCAGCAGGTGATACCCGGACTGCTGGAGACCGAGGACTACGCCAGCGCGATGATCAAGGCCGCCCGTCCGGACTTCACCCCCGAACAGGTACAGCAACGAGTGCGTGTCCGACTCGGCCGTCAGTCGTTGTTGACCCAGGATGATCCGGTCGATCTGTGGGTGGTGCTCGATGAGGCGGTGCTGAGCCGTCCGGTTGGCGGGGACACGGTCATGCGTGACCAGCTCATACGATTGGCGGAGGTGGCCCAGCTGCCGAACGTGACGCTCCAGGTTCTGCCGTTCGAGGTGGGAGCGCACGCCGGCATGGACGGCACCTTCACGATCCTCAGCTTCCCCGAACCCGGTGATCCGGATGTCGTGTACGCGGAGAACGCCACGGGTGGGCTCTTCCTGGAGAAGAGCGACGAGCTACAGAAGTACAGCTTCATCTTCGATCACATTCGAGCAGCGGCCCGACGTCCGGAGGAGTCCGTCGAGTACATCGCGAGACTGGCAGAGGAGCCGTTGTGGAAGTGGCGACGCAGGGATTCTCCGTGGACCTGACGCAGGCGACATGGTTCAAGAGCTCGAAGAGCGGCCCGAACTGTGACAACTGCGTGGAGGTGGCGTACGTGACCGGGGCGGTCGGCGTCCGGGATTCGAAGGACAAGGCCGGTCCGGCCCTCGTCTTCGCTCCGGGGCACTGGCACGCCTTCGTCGCCGGCACCAGGGACGGCGCGTTCGGCCGGAGCTGACTGGCGGTAAGCGGTGTGAACGGTCCCCGTCCGGCTCGGCCGGACGGGGACCGTGCGTTACGGCGCCACCCCTCCGCGCCGCCACGGCGGCTGCCGTCGCCACATCGACCGTGTCTCGTTGTACCTGTCGGTACGCGCTGGTCGACATCCCCCCGGCAGGGCGGGTAACCGAGCGAGGCAGGCGAGACGGAATGACGAACATCGGATCAGAGAACATCAGCAACGGTCCGGCGAAGGCGGAGCGGTTCGGCGGACAGTACCGTGGCGCCCGCCGGGACGGCATCCTGACCGAGGTGTCGGCGGAGGGTGAACGCGGCGGCCGGGACGTCAGAGGCGTGACCGAGTCGCAGCATGCGCCGCCGTCGCTGGACCCGAACCCGCTCACCGAGGCGTCGTACCCACCCGCTGGCTGGCCGGTGGCGGAGAACAACTCCGCCCTCGCGGAGCATCCGCTGCTGCAAGGTCTGATGATGGAACTGCCGCCGCTGGGCAGTGTGCCGCCCCCCGGCTGGCTGGACCGCTGGTTCGAGGCGACCCGGGCGATCCTGGAACTGCTATACGTGCAGAGCGCCGGCCCGACGCGCTGACGTCATCGCCCGCTCCGGCATGGCCAACTCGGCGAGTCGGTTGTGCCGCAGCGCATGGCGTACGCCGATGGCCGCGACGCCCAACGCCCCCACGGTGATCGCCGGTCCGGCGGCATCGGGCCCGAGGAACTGACCGGCACCGCTCGCCGCGATCAGGGCCGGCAGCAGCGCCAGCCCGGTCACCTGCAACGGCAGGCCGATCAGCGGGTGGGCGGCGGCGGCCCGCAACCCGTGCGGGGCCGGGGTTCGGGGAGCCGTGGCGAGCGTGCTGGCTCCGGCCAGCAGTCGGCGTACCCGGCGGACCGTGCAGATCGCCACCACGGCGGCGGGAACGGCGGCCAGCGTGAGTCCGCTCGCGGCCCGGTCGGCCAGCGTGGCCCCGGGAGTGCTCAGTCCGGCGATCGGCAGCGCCACCGTCAGGGCGAGCCCTGCCCCGGTCAGGCCGAGCAACCAGCCGGTGTGTCGGCGCAGTCCGCGGGCGTGGGTCATCCGGGGCAGCCCGTCCGCGAGGTATCCGGCGACCCACCAGACGGTGGCGACCGGGAGCAGGAAGGCGAGATGGCTCTGCATGCCCATCAGACTTGCCCGATTTCCGCGCTCGCGAATCCGGGCCCGCCCCCCGTTCGCCCCGTACCCGGTCCCCGTAGGGGGGCCATCGCACCGGCGTGATGGGAGATCCGGCATGTTTATCTGCCTCCGGGCGCACCACTACTCTCACCTCGATCGGCACTCATCGATCAACCTGCCACGAACGGGTGGACGATCGTTGCCGGTCGGAGGGAGGTAGGAAGATGGTTCTTCCACACAGGTCCGTACTCGTCGGCCTGGCCGCGCTGGCCATGGTCGCCACGGCCACCCCGGCCATGGCGGCCGAGCCGGTCGGCACGATCAGGAGCGCCGGCGGTGCCACCGCCGTCGAGGGAAGCTACATCGTCGTGTTCAAGGACGCCGAGGTGGGCCGCAGCGCCGTCGGGTCGTCGGTGGACCGGCTGCTGCGTCGGCACGGCGGCAGCACGGCCCGCACCTACACCACGGCGGTACGCGGCGCGGAACTCCGGGTCAGCGCCAAGGCCGCGGCGCGGATCGCCGCCGATCCGGCGGTGGCGTACGTCGAGCAGAACCACACCGTCACGATCAGCGGCACCCAGGCGAACCCCCCGTCCTGGGGTCTGGACCGGATCGACCAGCGGAACCTGCCGCTGAACAGCTCCTACACCTACCCGAACACCGCCTCGAACGTCACCTCGTACGTCATCGACACCGGCATCCGGACGACCCACTCCGACTTCGGCGGCCGGGCGACCTGGGGCACCAACACCGTCGACACCAACAACACCGACTGCAACGGCCACGGCACCCACGTCGCCGGCACGGTCGGCGGCACCGCGTACGGCGTCGCCAAGGCCACCCGGTTGGTGGCCGTCAAGGTGCTGAACTGCCAGGGCAGCGGCACCAACGCCGGAGTCATCGCTGGCATCGACTGGGTCACCGCGAACGCGGTCAAGCCGGCCGTCGCCAACATGAGCCTGGGCGGCGGGGCGAACACCTCGGTCGACAACGCGGTGATCAACTCGATCAACGCCGGCATCACCTACGCGGTGGCCGCCGGTAACGGCAACGCGCTCGGCCAGCGGCAGAACGCCTGCAACTACTCGCCGGCCCGGGCCGCTCCGGCGATCACCGTCGGTGCCACCCAGAACAACGACGCCGCCGCGAGCTTCTCCAACTTCGGCACCTGCGTGGACATCCTCGCGCCGGGCGTGAGCATCACGTCGGCCTGGCACACCAACGACACCGCGACCAACTCGATCAGCGGTACGTCGATGGCGTCCCCGCACGTGGCCGGCGTCGCCGCGCTGGTGCTGTCGGCCAACCCGTCGTGGACCCCGCAGCAGGTCCGGGACTACCTGGTGGCCAACTCGACCCCGAACGTGGTCACGAACGTGGGCACCGGAACCCCGAACCAACTGCTGTACGTGGTCAACGGCGACACCCCGCCGCCGACCAACGACTTCTCGGTCTCGGTGTCGCCGACCTCCGGCTCCACCGCGCCCGGCGGCTCGGTGACCGCGAGCGTGGCCACCGCCACCACCAACGGGTCGGCGCAGTCGGTGAGCCTCTCGGCGAGCGGGCTGCCGTCCGGTGCCACCGCCTCGTTCAGCCCGGCCACCGTCACCTCCGGCGGGTCGTCGACGCTGACCGTCACCACCTCGGCCAGCACCCCCGCCGGCACGTACCCGGTGACGGTGACCGGCAGCGCCGCGTCCGGCAGCAAGACCGCGACGTACTCGCTGACGGTGACCGGTAGCGGCAGCGGCGGCTGCACGGGCACCAACGGCACCGACGTGGCGATCCCGGACGCCGGCGCGGCGGTGACCAGCTCGATCACGATCGCCGGCTGCAACCGGAACGCGGCGTCGACCTCGACCGTCGCGGTGAACATCGTGCACACCTACCGTGGTGACCTGGTCGTCGACCTGCTCGCCCCGGACGGCTCGTCCTACCGCCTGAAGAACAGCAGCATCTTCGACGGCGCGGACAACGTGATCGCCACCTACACGGTGAACCTCTCCACCGAGGCGGCGAACGGCACCTGGCGGCTCCAGGTGCGGGACGTCTACAGCGGAGACACCGGCTACCTCAACACCTGGACGCTGACCCTCTGACGTCCGTGACGGCACCGGGCCCCCGGCAGTACGCCAGGGGCCCGGTGTCGTGTCGGGTCAGACCGCGAACGTGCTCGGACGCTCGGTGGCCGGGGCCGGCGGCCGGGCCTTCCACAGCCCGGTCTTCTGCGCGAACAGCCGGCCGAGGTACGCCGGGTTGAGGATCACGTAGCGGCGCCAGAGCCGCTTCGGCTCCAGCCCGAGCCGCCAGAACCACTCCAGCCCGGCCCGCTGCATCCACGGCGGCGGCTGACGCAGCAGCCCGGCGTGGTAGTCGAAGGCCGCGCCGACCGCCATCATCGGCATGTCCAGCAGCGGACGCATCGCGTACGTGAAGACCTCCTGGCGCGGGCAGCCGAGCCCGACCAGGACGAGCCGGGCGCCGCTGGCCCTGATCCGGTCGGCGATCTCGACGTCCTCGCCCGGCTGCACGGCGCGGAACTTCGACGCCTCCACCCCGGCGATCTTCAACGCCGGGAACATCCGCTCCAGCTCCGGGATCAGCCGGGCCAGCGTCTCGTCGGTCGAGCCGTACAGGTAAACCGGCAGGCCCTCGTCGGCGAAGCGGGAGAGTACGTGCAGGGTCAGCAGCGGCCCGTACACCCGGTCGGTGAGGCCGGCGCCGTGCAGCAGGTTGAGCGCCCAGCGCACCGGCTGGCCGTCCGGGGTCACCACGTCGAACGAGTTGAGTCGGGCGTTGTGGGGCGGGTCCAGCACACCGGTCATCACGCCGTGCACGGCCAGCGCGGTCAACGCCATCGGACGACGTTCCTGCGCGGCGGCCACCACCCGCTCGGTCGCCTCGGCGTAGGTCGTGGCGTCGACGAGCACGCCGAGGACATTCTTCTTGGTCATGCTCCCGGCACCCACTTGTCCACGTTGGCCTCGTAGATCTCACGCATGATCATGGGTACGTCGTAGACCTGCTTCCAGTCCGGGTAGTCGGCCTGGAACGCCTCGTTGGAGCCGATCCACCACTTGTGGTCACCGACCCGGTTGGCCTCGACGTACTCCGAGATCATCTCTTGCCCGGTGATCCGCTCGGCCTCCGTGAACGCCTCCCGCATGGAGGTGTTGGAGTGCCGGCCGCCGCCGAGGTTGTACACCGCCGCCGAGCGCGGGTCGCGGAAGAACGCCTCGAACGCGGAGACCACGTCCGAGCTGTGGATCGCGTCCCGCACCTGCTTGCCCTGGTAGCCGTAGATCTTGTACGTCCGGCGCTCCATGTTGCAGCGCATCACGTACGCCAGGAAGCCGTGCAGTTCGGTGGCCGAGTGGGCCGGGCCGGTCAGCGTCCCGCCCCGGAAGCAGGCGGTCCTCATGTCGAAGTAGCGGCCGTACTCCTGCACCATCACGTCGGCGGCGACCTTGGAGGCGCCGAAGATGGAGTGCAGGCAGGCGTCGATCGACATGTCCTCGCGGATGCCCTGCTCGTACGGGTGGCCCGGCTCGATCTCCCACCGGGTCTCCAGCTCGACCAGGGGCAGGCTGTTCGGCCGGTCGCCGTAGACCTTGTTCGTCGAGCAGTGGATGACCGGAGCCTCCACGCAGTGTTCCCGGACGCTCTGCAGGACGTTCAGGGTGCCGGCGGCGTTCACGTCGAAGTCGGTGAACGGGTCACGCACCGCCCAGTCGTGCGAGGGCTGCGCGGCCGTGTGGATGACCACGGCGACGTCCCGGCCGTACCGCTTGAAGAGCGCGCCGAGCGCGCTGCGGTCGCGGATGTCGATGCTGTGGTGCGAGTACCTCTCACCCAGCTCGTCGGTCAGCCGGCGGACGTTCCAGGCGGTGGACGCCTCCTCGCCGAAGAACTCCTGCCGCATGTCGTTGTCGATGCCGACGACGTCGAGACCGAGGCCGGCGAAGTGCCGGACCGCCTCGGAGCCGATCAGCCCGCCCGAACCGGTCACGAATGCGACACTCACATGCCACTCCTGGTGCGTCGGAGGCAGAAACCATCGGAGCATAGCGTGACGTTTGGTACGCCTCGATACGGAGCGAGGGCCCCGCGTCGCCGCGGAGCCCTCGTCTGTGGTGGGGAAGGGGGGAGTTGAACCCCCACGCCCTTTCGGGCACACGGACCTGAACCGTGCGCGTCTGCCATTCCGCCACTTCCCCGTGGCATGACCTCGGACAGCGTAGCCCGGGCCGGCTCCACCGTCTCCGGCGGACCTCGGCAATGCTACGTGACCTTCGGTCGTTACCGCGAATGGCATTCGCTGCTTCCAGCGGTTACCGTTCGTGGCGGACGAAAGAGTAGCACGACGATTCGAGGCCGTCCGAACGGGCCGTGGCCTGCTGGCCGAGCGGCGTGTGAGCTGCGTGCGCTCTGGACGGATACCATCATGTCCTCGGGACCCGAGGAGGAGCCGGTGAGCGTGCTGCAACGCTTCGAGAAGCGTCTGGAAGGCCTGGTCGAAGGAGCCTTCGCCAAGGTCTTCAAGGGGGTCGTGCACCCCGTGGAGATCCTCAACGCCATGCAGCGAGAGGCCGAGGCGCACAAGGCCATCCTGGCCGGTGGGCGCACGTTGGTGCCGAACCGCTACGTGATCGATCTCTCGCCCTACGACCACAGTCGGCTGGCGCCGTACGCCGCCGCGCTGGCCCAAGAGTTGGCCCAGTCGCAGGCGGAGTTCATCGGCGAGCAGGCCTGGACGGTCTACGGCGACGTGATCGTCGAGATCGAGCGCGGTGAAGGGCTGGACACCGGCATGTTCCGGGTCACCGCCGAGGTCTACACCGGTGGCGAGGTCGCCCCGGTCTCGGCGCCCGGCGGCGGCGGGTACGACGCCGGCCCGCCCGGATACCCCTCGTACGACCAGGGCGGCGGCTACGGCCCCCCGCAGGGGCACGGTGGTGGCCGCAACGTCCGGCTGGTCTCCGGTGACGGCCGCACCTACCCGCTCCAGATGGGCTCGACCGTGATCGGTCGGGGCGACCAGGCCAACCTGCGTCTGCCCGATGTCGGCATCTCCCGGCGACACGCCCGGCTGGATTTCGACGGCGGCCAGGTCGTGCTGACCGATCTCGGCTCGACCAACGGCACGATGGTCAACGGCCAGCGGGTCTCCGCCGTGGCGCTGAACCCCGGCGACATGATCCAGCTCGGTACGACCACCCTGACCTTCCGCGTGGACGGCTGACCCGCCTTGCCGGAACTCGTCATCACCGTCGCCCGGTTCGGATTCCTCGTCCTGTTGTGGATCTTCGTGTTCACGGTGGTCGGCGTCATCCGTCGGGACCTGTTCGCGGGGGCCCGTTCGGGTCGGCTGGTGGCCGCACCCCGGGCGGTCGGCGCCTCGACCGGTCAGGCGACGGCGAAGCCGGCGAAGGTGAAGCGGGGACGGGCGGCACACCAGCTCGTGGTGACCGCGGGGCAACTGGCCGGCACCCGGATCACGCTGGGCGAGGCACAGATAACCATCGGTCGGGCCGAGGACTCCACCCTCGTCATCACCGACGACTACGCCTCCGCGCGACACGCCCGACTCGTACCGCGCGACGGGCAGTGGTTCGTCGAGGATCTCGGCTCGACTAACGGGACGTACCTCGATCGCGCTAAGGTCACCGGACCGACCCCCGTTCCCCTCGGCGTGCCGATCCGGATCGGCCGCACCTCTCTCGAATTACGGCCATGACTCTGACCCTGCGCTATGCGGCCCACAGCGACCGCGGTCTGATCCGTGACGGTAACCAGGATTCCGTCTACGCCGGACCGCGGCTTCTCGCCGTTGCCGACGGCATGGGCGGCATGGCCGCCGGTGACGTCGCCAGCAACATCGTCATCGGTGCCATGGCGCCGCTCGACGAGGACGTCCCCGGTGACGCCCTCGTCGACGCGTTGCGTTCCGCCGTGAGCACCGCCAACCAGCAGCTCCGCGACACCGTGGAGGCCAACCCACAGCTGGAGGGGATGGGCACCACGCTCACCGCGACCCTCTTCTCCGGCAGCAAGCTGGGCATGGTCCACATCGGTGACTCGCGGGCCTACCTCCTGCGCGACGGCGAGTTCGCGCAGGTCACCAAGGACGACACCTACGTCCAGATGCTCGTCGACGAAGGCCGGATCAGCCCGGAGGAGGCGAGCAGTCACCCCCAGCGCTCGCTGCTCACCCGGGCCCTGGACGGCCGGGACATCGACCCCGAGTACTCCGTGCGCCAGGTGCTCACCGGTGACCGCTACCTGATCTGCTCCGACGGACTCTCCGGCGTGGTCAGTGCGGAGACCATCGCCGAGACCATGCGCGAGTACACCGATCCGCAGCAGTGCGTCGAGCGACTCGTGCAACTCGCTCTGCGCGGCGGCGGCCCGGACAACATCACGGTGATCATCGCGGACGCCACCGACCGGGACATCGTCGAGGCGGCGCCGATCGTCGGCGGCGCGGCGGCCCGCGACCGTGGCATGGCGACCTCGGCCGACGTCTCCACCCCGGCCGCCCGGGCCTCGGCGCTGTCCGCCCCCCGCCCGGCCGTTCCGGAGGAGCCCGCCGGCAACGGCGACGACGAGCCGGAGGCCCGTCGCCGCCCGCTGCGCGCGCTGGCGATGACGACCGCCCTGGCGGTGATCCTCGGCGGCAGCCTCTACGGCGGGTACACCTACACCCAGCGGCAGTACTACGTCGGCGCCACGCAGGACGGCCAGGTGGCCGTGTTCCGTGGCATCCAGGGCCAGATCGCCGGGATGGACCTCTCCACGGTCCACTCCGAGAGCAGCGCCCAGCTCGACGATCTCACCCTCGCCGCGCAGGAGCAGGTCAAGCAGGGCATTCCGGCCAAGAGCGAGCCGGACGCGGAACGCCGGCTGGCCGAGCTGACGGTGGACAGCCCCACCAACGTCAACCTGAAGCCGGTCTGCCCGCCCACCACGAGCCCGCCCCCGAGTCCGACTCCCGACGCGGGCGGACCCTCGCCGGCACCGGAAGCGCCGAGCGGCTCGCCGAGCCCGGTCGGCAGCGCGTCGGTCTCCGCCACGGGCGCCTCCGCGACCCCACCGGTGCGCCCGTCCGACAACGGGGCGGCGATCCTGCCCACCGGTACGCCCGACGCCCCGCCCGACACCTTCTCGCCCACCGTCGACCCGGCGGCCTGCCGGTCGCCCGAGTAGGCACCGGCACCCGAACCGAGGACGATCGTGACCGCAGCGGCCACCCCGGCAACCTCGCCCGCCAGTGCGGGCGAGCGTTCCGGCGTACGCCAGGCCCGGTCCCGGCGTAACGCCGAGCTGTCGCTGCTGTTGCTGGCGATGGCCCTGGTCGCTGCGTACGGGGCGATGGTCGAGGCGAACGTGCTCGACACGGTCACCCCGACCTTCTGGGTGCCGGCCGCCGCGCTCACCGCGGTGTTCCTCGGCATGCACCTGGTGATCCGGTTCCTGGCACCCTTCGCCGACCCGGCCCTGCTGCCGGCGGTGGCCCTGCTCAACGGGCTCGGCGTCGGCTTCCTGCACCGGCTGGACCTGGCCCGGGCGGCCCCCGAGGACCGGGTCGACATGGCCACCTTCGCGGGCACCGGCGGGCGGCAGTTGGCCTGGACGCTGGTCTCGGTGATCCTCGCCGCCGGTCTGCTGGCCATCATGCGCGACCACCGCTCGATCTCCCGGTACGCGTACACCCTGGGCCTGGCCGGCATCGTGCTGGTCATGCTGCCGGCCGTGCTGCCGGCCAGCATCTCCGAGATCAACGGTGCCAAGCTCTGGGTCCGGATCGGCAGCTTCTCCATCCAGCCCGGCGAGTTCGCCAAGCTCGCCCTGCTGGTCTTCTTCGCCTACTACCTGGTCCGCAAGCGCGAGGTGCTCTCGCTGGCCAGCCACCGGTTCCTCGGCATCGACTTCCCGCGCGGTCGCGACCTGGGCCCGGTGCTGGTGGTCTGGGTGATCAGCCTGCTGGTCCTGATCTTCGAGAAGGACCTCGGCACCTCGCTGCTCTACTTCGGCATGTTCGTGGCGACGGTGTACATCGCCACCGAACGGGTCAGTTGGCTGCTCATCGGTCTGGTCCTCTTCTTCGGCGGCGCCTACCTCGCGTACGTGCTCGGGGAGCAGTTCGGTGGACCGTTCGCGAACTTCTACGTGCGGGCGGAGATCTGGCTCGACCCGTTCGCCGAGCCGTACGACTCCGGCTACCAGTTGGTGCAGGGGCTGCTCGCGCTCGGCACCGGCGGGATGTTCGGCGCCGGACCGGGCGGCGGTCAACCGCTGCTGCTGCCGGAGGTGCAGAACGACTTCATCTTCGCCGGCATCGGCGAGGAGATCGGCCTGTTCGGTCTCTCCGCGCTGCTGGTGATCTATCTGCTGATCGTGGAGCGCGGGCTGCGGGCCGCCATCGCCGTCCGCGACTCCTTCGGCAAGCTGCTCGCCGGTGGTCTGGCCTTCACCCTCGCGCTCCAGGTCTTCGTGATCGTCGGCGGCATCAGCGGGCTCATCCCGCTGACCGGTCAGACCACCCCGTTCCTCTCCGCCGGTGGCTCGTCACTGATGGCGAACTGGCTGCTGGTCGCGGTGCTGCTGCGGGTCTCCGACGCCGGGCGCCGCCCGGTGACCGGGGTCGGCGGCAAGGTGAACCGTCCGTCCGGCGGGCCGCCCGAGCAACTGCACGGTGCCCCCACGGAGGTGATCAAGCCGTGAACGCACCCCTGCGCCGGGTCGGCGTCGTCGTCATCGTCCTGTTCGCCCTGCTCTTCGCGAACCTGAACTGGATCCAGGCGTACAAGGCCGACGAGTACCGCACCAGCGACTACAACGGCCGGGTCCAGGTTGCCGAGTACGAGCGCCGTCGCGGCAACATCGAGGCGGGCGGCACCGCCCTGGCGGTCAGCAAGGAGACCGAGGGCGAGCTGAAGTTCCTGCGGACCTATCCGGGCGGGGCGAAGTACGCCCACGTGCTCGGCTACAAGCCGGTCAACCTCGGCGACACCGGGATCGAGCGCTCCGAGAACGACTTCCTCGCCGGCACCAGCGACCAGCTCATCGCCAACCGGATCAAGGACATGTTCACCGGTGACCGCACCGCCGGCGGAAACGTGCTGCTCACCCTCTCCCGGGGGGCCCAGGACGTCGCGTACGACCAGATGCGCAACAACAACCGGGGGGTGAAGAAGGGCGCGGCGATCGCCATCGACCCGAAGACCGGGGCGGTGCAGGCGTTGGTCTCCATGCCCAGCTTCGACCCGAACCCGCTGGCCAGCCACAACACCAGCGAGGCGACCAAGGCGTACAACGAGCTGGAGCAGGACCCGCAGCGTCCGCTGCGCAACCGGGCGCTGGCCGAGGTGCTGCCGCCGGGCTCCACGTTCAAGATGGTGGTGGCCGCCGCCGCGCTGGAGAACGGGATCGGCAAGGACACCAACATCCCGGCCGGGCCCAGCTACACCCCGCCGACCTCCGGCGAGGCGATCACCAACGCGGTGCCGTCGATCTGCCCGCAGTCCCAGGTCACCCTGATGAAGGCGGTCACCGACTCCTGCAACACCGGTTTCGCCAAGCTCGGTGTGCAGCTCGGCCCGGACGTGATCAAGGAGAAGGCCCGGCAGTTCGGGTTCGAGCAGGAGGACCTGACCGTCGGCCGGCTCGGCGAGGGCGGCCAGTCGGTGGCGGCCAGCCGTACCGGCGACATGCAGAACCCCGACGGCGGGGCCGACCCGGCGGCGCTGGCCCAGTCCTCCATCGGGCAGCGCGACGTGCGGATGAGCCCGCTGGAAGGGGCGATGATCGCCGCAGCGGTCGCGAACCAGGGCAGCCAGATGCGGCCCTACCTGGTACGCCAGCTCCTCGGACCGGACCGCACCACCGTCTACGACCCGGCCCAGCCGCGTGAACTGCGTCGCCCGGTCAGCCGTGAGGTCGCCGCCGACCTGCGGGACATGATGGTCAGCGTGGTGGAGAACGGCACCGCCCGTTCCGCGCGGATCAACGGCTACACCGTGGGCGGCAAGACGGGTACCGCCCAGTCGGCGCCCGACCGGCCCGACCACGGCTGGTTCATCGGTTTCGCCATCGACTCCAACGGGGAACCGGTCTCGGCGGTCTGCGTGCTGCTCGAAGAGGCCGGCAGCGGCGGCAGCGCAGAGGCGGCCCGGATCTCCGGGCAGATCATGCGCGCCGTCATCGCCGACCGTGGGGGGCGTTGACATGCTCAGTCCGGGAGTTCAGCTCGGTAACCGCTACCGTCTCGACGAGCGCATCGCCAGCGGTGGCATGGGCGACGTCTGGCGCGGCCTGGACCAGGTGCTCGGCCGTACGGTCGCGGTGAAGAGCCTGCTCCCGGCGCTGCTGGACGAGCCCGGTTTCGCCGAGCGGTTCCGGGGCGAGGCCCGCACCATGGCGACGATCAACCACCCGGGTGTGGTCGACGTCTACGACTTCGGCAACGACCAGCAGATCGCCTTCCTGGTGATGGAGTACGTGGAGGGCGACCCGCTCTCGGCCACGCTGAGCCGGGTCGGTCGACTCACCCCGGCCCGGACGATGGCGTTGGTGGCGCAGGCCGCCGACGCGCTGCACGCGGCCCACCTCAAGGGGATCGTGCACCGGGACGTGAAGCCCGGCAACCTGCTGGTCCGGCCGAACGGCACGCTGGTGCTGACCGACTTCGGCATCGCCCGCTCGGAACTCGTCGGCCAGCTCACCGCCGCCGGTTCGGTGCTCGGCACCGCCTCGTACATCTCGCCCGAGCAGGCCACCGGCCAGGTCGCCACCCCCGCCTCGGACGTGTACGCCCTCGGTGTGGTCGCGTACCAGTGTCTCGCCGGCCGCCGGCCCTTCGAGGGCGACAACCCGCTCGACATCGCCATGCGGCACGTGCGGGAGACCCCGCGACAGTTGCCGTCCGACATCCCGCCGCAGGTCTGCGCCCTGGTGGAGCGGGCCATGGCGAAGGACCCGAAGGACCGCTGGCAGAGCGCCGCCGCGCTGGCCGGGGTGGCCCGGCAGCTCAAGACGGCGTTGTCCCAGCAGGCGCGTGCGGGTGGGCAGAACGCCAACCCGATCTCGGCCGCCCCCGCGTCACCGGCTCCGGGACGCGCCCAGGTGCCGACGCCGCAGCCGCCCCGTCCGCCGGCGGCGCCGCACTCGACACCGCCCGGTCGCCCTCCGGCCGTGAACCACCGGCCGCCGGTGTCGCCGATGGCGGCCCGCCCTCCGGCGGCGCAACCACTGCGCCCCACGACTGTCGCCCCGGCCGTGCCGGCGATGCCGGTCGGTCGGCCGATGCCACCGCCCAACAACTACCCGCGTGCCGCCGCCGCGCCGGCCGGCTACCAGCCACGACCGGCCCCGCCACCGCAGGTGCCCGGACGGTCGCGCTCCGGAGTCCTGTTTCTGGCAGTGATGCTGGGCGTACTGGTCCTGCTCTGTTCCGGCGTGATTTCCTACCGAGTGCGGATTAACCAGAGCGCCGACCTGCCGGTCGGGGTCCCCGTGCAAACGGTGTCGTCCGTCGTGCCAGGGCACGACGGACGAGACGATCCGGCCGGTACGGCGTACCGTCGACTGGATCAGCCCCGCGTGGGCAGCCACGAGACGACGACGAGTGAAGGACGACGGACGCGATGACAGCGCAGGCCCGCCTGCTCGGTGGCAGGTACCAGGTCGGCGAGCTGCTCGGATACGGCGGCATGGCCGAGGTGCATCGCGGTCGCGACCTGCGTCTCGGTCGGGACGTCGCGATCAAGATGCTCCGGACCGACCTGGCTCGGGACGCCACCTTCCAGATGCGTTTCCGGCGGGAGGCGCAGAACGCCGCCTCGCTCAACCACCCGGCCATCGTCGCGGTCTACGACACGGGTGAGGAACAGGCGCCGACCGGCGAAACCCTTCCGTTCATCGTGATGGAGTTCGTCAACGGGCGCACCCTCAAGGAGGTGCTCGGCGCCGAGGGCCGGCTACAGCCCCGTCGGGCGCTGGAGATCTCCGCCGACATCTGCGCGGCGCTGGAGTTCAGCCACCGGCACGGCATCATCCACCGCGACATCAAGCCCGGCAACGTGATGCTCACCCAGACCGGCCAGGTCAAGGTGATGGACTTCGGTATCGCCCGGGCCCTGGCCAGCGGTGCCACCACGATGACGCAGACCAGCGCGGTCATCGGCACCGCCCAGTACCTCTCCCCGGAACAGGCGCGCGGCGAGGCCGTGGACGCCCGCTCCGACGTGTACGCCGCCGGCTGCGTCCTCTTCGAGCTGGTCTGCGGCCACCCGCCGTTCGTCGGTGACAGCCCGGTCAGCGTCGCGTACCAACACGTTCGGGAGACTCCGCCGACGCCGAGCGACCTGAACCCGGACGTCAACCCGGCGGTCGACGCGATCGTGCTCAAGGCGCTGTCCAAGAACCCGCTCAACCGTTACCAGAGCGCCGGTGAGATGCGTGCCGACATGCTCCGGGCGGCGGCCGGTCGTCCGGTGATGGCGACGCCGGTGCTGCGCGAGGACGAGACCGTCGCGATGGCGCCGTCCCCGGGCTACTCGGGGGGTGGGGCAGGTGCCACCCAGACGCGACAGATCCCCGCCCGGGTCGGCGACCCGCGCCAGCGGCGCGCCTCGTCCTGGCTGATCGCCATGTTCGCCGCGCTCGGCGTGCTCGCGGTGATCGCGCTGGTCGCCGCGCTGTTGCTGAACCAGCGCGATGACGAGGACACTCCGGTGCCCACCCTCACCGGGCTCAGCCAACAGGACGCATTCGCACAGATCGAGCAGAACGGCCTCACCGCGGCGCTCGGCGACCCCGTCCTCTCCTCCGACTGCACGAAGGGCGCCGTGGTCAGCCAGACCCCGGCCGCCGGCGAGCGGGTGCAGCCGAACAGCACGGTGACCGTGCAGATCTGCGACGGCAAGCCGGTGGTGACCATCCCGTCCGTGGTCGGTGGCACCCGTGAGTTCGCCGAGCAGCAGCTTGAGGAGCTGAAGCTCGACGTGGAGGTCAAGCAGGACGACAACGCCGCGCCCGAGGGCCAGGTGTTGGCGATCGATCCGGGCGCGGGCGAGCGGGTGGAGGAGGGGACCAAGGTCACTCTCACCGTCTCCAGGGGCAACGTGGTCCGGGTGCCTGACGTCGCGAACCTCACCGAGGACGAGGCACGGAAGAGGCTGCGGGACGCGGGCTTCGAGGTCCGGGTACAGACCGGTCGTGAGGTGCCTGCGGACCAGGCCGGTCGGGTGCTCAACCAGGACCCGAACGCCAACAGCCAGCGCACCAAGGGCAGCCGGGTGACGATCACCATCTCCGTCGAGGAGGAAGAGGAGGACCCGGAGCCGTCGCAGACGCCGCCGACCGGTACCCCGCCGACCACCCCGCCGCCGGATGAGGACGACGACGGTGGTGGCAGCGGTGGCGGCCAGGTCATGCCGACGCCGGGCTTCCCGCCGTTCCGGTTCCCCGGCGAGTGACCGACCCGGCCCCCGCCGCCCCGGTGCGGTGGCGGCGCCGCCTGATCAGGGTCGCCGCCCTCGTCGCCGTCGCACTGCTGCTGGTGAGCGTGCCGTGGCTCTGGACGACGGTGTCCGCGCGCGGACACGTCTACGCCGAGGCCGACGCGCCGAGCGCCGACGTGGTGATCGTCCTGGGCACGGCGGTCACCGAGAACGGACAGCGACCCGGCATCCGGCTCGCCGGACGCCTGGAGACCGCCGCCGAGCTGGTGCGCAGCGGGCGGGCCCGGGTGGTGCTGGTGTCGGGTGACGGCGGCGGGACGTCCGGGGACGAGCCGGCGGCGATGGCCGAGCACCTGACCGGACCGCTCGGCGTCGACCCGCAGCGCGTCGTCACCGACCCGCACGGTCTCGACACGTACGACAGTTGCCTGCGGGCCCGGGACGTCTACGGGATCGAGCGGGCCCTGATCGTCACGCAGTCCTACCACCTGGACCGTGCCGTGACGCTCTGCCGACACCTCGGCATCGACACCGACGGGGTCGTCGCCCGCTGCACCGGCTGCGGATCGAGCCTGCTGGCGCAGAAGGCGGCCCGCGACTACCTGGCCAGCGGCAAGGCGGTCCTGGACGCGGTTCGCCGCCGACCACCTGCGGTCAGCTCGCCCGCCGACCCGAGCGTCACCGAGGCACTGCGTCGGTGACCGCTTTCGCACCCTGGGCGGGCGGGCCACCCGCTGCGGCCGGGCCGGGCGGTCGGTGACCGTTTCGCTGTGTCGGGCGGATCGGCGTCAGGTGGTGGCGAAGGCGGCGCGGCGGCGGGTGTCGACCTCGGCGGCCAGCGCGGGGGCACGGTCCAGCGCCTCCCGGTAGCCGCAGCCGGCCAGCCAGTTCGCCAGCATCAGGTGGCCGCCCTCGGTGAGCACCGACTCCGGGTGGAACTGCACGCCCTCGATCGGCAGCGTCCGGTGCCGCATCGCCATCACCACGCCGGACTCCGTCCGGCCGGTGACCTCCAGCTCCTCCGGCAGCGTCTCGGGCAGGACGGCGAGGGAGTGGTAGCGGGTCGCGGTGAACGGGTCGGGCAGTCCGGCGAGTACGCCGACCGAGTCGTGGCGCACCTCCGAGGTCTTGCCGTGCAGTAGCTCCGGGGCGCGGGCGACGGTGGCGCCGTACGCCTCGCCGATCGCCTGGTGACCGAGGCAGACGCCGAAGATCGGGATCTCGCCCGCGTACCGGCGGATCACGTCGAGGCAGATGCCGGCCCGGTCGGGACTGCCCGGCCCGGGCGAGAGCAGGATGCCGTCGGCACCGACCCGGCCCACCTCCGCCACGTCGATCTCGTCGTTGCGCCGCACCTCGCACTCGACGCCGAGCTGGCCGAGGTACTGCACCAGGTTGAAGACGAACGAGTCGTAGTTGTCGATCACCAGGACGCGCATCGGCCTCACTCGTCTTCGTCCGGCGGCGGGGTGTTGTTCCGGTCGGTGTCGTACGGCAGGTCGTGCTCGTCACCGGGCGGGGCGTCGTCCTGCGGGTCCTCGCCGGGCACCACGTCGCTGCCGGGTACGCCGGGACCGTCGTCCTGCTGGGTGACCTGGACGTCCTCCCCGGTGAACGGGAGCAGCGGCCCGGCCCAGGGGAAGACCACGTACCAGAGCAGCGCCACTGCGGTGGTGGCGATCAGCAGGCTGCCGACGAGTTTGCCGGGCAACCCGAAGGGCAGCTTGCGCCAGATCCAGCCGTACATCGTCAGGCTCCCAGCTCCGCCGGGCGCCCCTCGGCCTTCGGCTGCGTACGGGTCAACTCGGCGTGGACGATCAACCGCTCGTAGTTGTCGAACTTGGGATTGCAGGTGGTCAGGGTCAGCATCCGCTTGGACGGCCGGGCCCCCGGCCGACCCGGTACGGGCGCGACCACCTCCACCTGGGACGGCTTCACGATGTGGTTCTCGGTGACCTGGTAGACGTACCACTCGTTGCGGCCCTCGACCACGATGGCGTCACCGTCGCGCAGCTCGTCCAGTCGCCAGAAGGTGGCCCGGTTGCGGTGCCCGGCAACGGAGAAGTTGCCGACCTGACCGGGCAGGGCGCTCTCCGGGTAGTGCCCCGGTGCGTACCGGATGTCCTCCTGGCGGACACCCTCGACGACGATCCACTCCTTGTCGAACTTGGGGATGTAGAGCCCGGCGATCGGCTTGCCGTTGACCGGTGGTTTCGGGGACGCGGACGGCGAGGCACTGGCCGAGGGGGCCACCGTCGGGTCGCCCTCGGGCCCCCACGCCTGCGCGAGCTGCTGGCTCAGCTCTCCCTGGTGCGCGTCGACGATCGCCGACTTGCCCCAGATCTCGTAGCCGGCGAAGAGGAGCACCACCAGGCCGAAGGTGATCAGCAGCTCCCCGCTGAACCGCAGGCCGGTGCGGACCCGGGACCATGCGGACGGCCGGGTCAGCTCGGAGTAGACGCTCTTGTAGCCCTCACCGGTCTGGTGCGGCCGGAGCTGCACCACCCGGTCACCCCGTCGCGGCTTCGGAGGCTCGGCACCCGGGCCGGCACCGTCAGCGGGGTCGTCGGTCTTCGGCGGTCGGGGCACGGCCCCCATCAGGGCGGTGGAGTCCATCGCGGGCGGGGTGCTCGGCCGGGTGCCGGTGATCGCGGGGATCAGGGCGGTGGCACCCGGATCGGCCGGCGGCCCGCCGTCCGACCGGGAGCCGACGGAGGCCCCGCCGGTCGGCGACAACGCCGGGATGTTGGCGGTCGGCGACGATGCGGGGGTGTTGCCGGTCGGCGACGATGCCGAGGCACCGCGCGTCGGCGACGAGGGCATGCCGCCGGCCGCAGAGGGCGTGGCAGCCCCGCCGGTCGGCGACGACGGGGGCGTGCCGCCGTTCGGGGAGGCGGCGGAGCGGGCCGGGCCGCCGATCGTCGGCATCAGTGCCGTCGGCCCTTCACCCGACCAGCTCTGCTCGGTGGGCTGCACCGAGGGCGGGGCGTCGCGGCCGTCCCGGTTGTCCGTCCGCCATGCCGCGGGCGGCTGCGGGCCCGTGGGCTGCGACGTCGAGTGCGGTGACGTCGGTTGGTGCTGCGATGCCGGTTGGTGTGGCGACGTCGGTTGGTGCTGCGATGCCGGGTGGTGCGGGGCGGTGGGCTGCTGGCGGGCGGGCCCCGACGGCGGGACCTGCCCGGGCTGCGCACCGTGCCGCGCCTGCGCCGGGTCGAGGCCGTGCCGGGCGTACGGCGGCTGTCCCGGCCCGGTAGGCGGAGTCTGGACGGGCGGGTGACCGGGCTGCGGCGTGGCTGGTCGCACCGGGCCGGCGTCCGGCCGGGTCTGTCCGGTCGCCGGCCGTCCCGGTGCGCCACCGGGCGGCGAGTGGCGTGGCTGCTGCCCGCCGGACCAGGCCGAGGAGGCACCCGGGCCGCTCGCCTGCGGCCCCGGGCCGCCGGGGGCGGTGCCGTCGGGCGGGGTGGGCGCGGCGGGGCGTCGCGCATCGAAGGCGCCGCGCCACGGCGTCGGCTCGACGGGGATGTCCGGTTCGCTGGAGGGCAGGGGTACGCCGTTCCACTGCCCGGCACCGGCCGGGCTCTGCCGTCGACCGGGTCCGTCGACCGGCGGCACGCTCGGCGACGGGCCCCACCGACCCGGCGACCGCTCCTGGCTCGGCGACCTCTCTTGGCTCGGCGCGGCGTCCCTGCGACCGGGTGCTCCGGAGTCACCCTGGCCGGCCGTTGCGCCGAAGCGAGGGTCCGGTCCACTGCTTGCCGGGGCGGAGGTGTCCCACCGGCCGGGCGTGGTGTTCCAGCGACCGGCCGGGCCGGCGGGCTCTCCGGACCGGGTGTCGGGGTGCCCCGACGGCCGATTGTCGGGCGAGACCGGCGGACGGCGCTCGGGCCCGGCCGACGACCGGGTGTCGGGCGTCGCGACGCGACGGCTGTCGGGCGTGGCCAGGTGGTGGCTGTCCGGCGTGGCCGGGTGGCGGCTGTCGGGCCTGGTCGGATGGTGGCTGTCCGGCGTTGCTGGATCCGGCCGCTCGATCTTGGGCAGGAAGGCGGTGGATTCGTCGGCCTGGTCGCGGTGTCGACCGTCGGGGTGCGGACTCACTGCGCGCTCACTGCGGCACCGTCGCCGATCGCAGGGTGGTGGAGTCCTCGAACGCGGGCACGGTGACGGTGCCGGGAAGCTCCTGGTAGCCGAGCTGGTAATTGTCGACCGCGTCCCTGAACCACCGGACTCCCTCGGAAGCGGCGAGGGCCTGCCGCAGTGCGGCGGGGTCGCCAATTGCTACGATCTTGAACGGAGGGGAGTACACCCGGCCGTGCAACAGCAGGGTGTTACCCACGCAGCGTACCGCGCTGGTCGCCAGGACGCGGACGTTCATGATTGACATGGCTTCGGCGCCGCCGGCCCACAACGCGTTCACCACTGCCTGGACGTCACCCTGGTGTACGACCAGGTCGTCGTTGGTGGCCCCTTCGGGCAGGTTGTTGAGCCGGGGTGCGTCGTCGAGCACGACGGTCATCCCCGAGCCGGTCAGCTCGGTGAAACCGGCGGTGCCGAGGCTGGCGGTGCCGCGCTCCTGCTGCTCCCGGATCGGCCCGTCCGAGTCGGCGAGGTCGGCCGTACGGCTCTCGACCTCCTTGCGCAGCGTCGCGGCGCGCTCCTCGTTCGCCGCCACCTGGGCGCGGCGGTCCTCGATGAGTTCGGTGAGCTGGGGGCGTCGGTCCTCGCGCAGGTTCGTGCCGCCTGCGGTGGTGGCGGTGGTGGTGAAGAGCAGGCCGGCCGCGGCGGCGATCAGCGGTACCCCGATCGACCAGCCCGGACGGCGCTGACGCGGCCCGTGGGGCAGCAACCCGGCGACGAGTCGTCGCAGCGCCTTCTGCCACGACGCTGCGCCGGACGTGTACTCCACGGCCGTTCCCCCTTGTCCTCCGGCTCCGGCACCCGTGGGGTGCGGCGGAGCGACGGTCGCCCGTCCGTCCGATTCTCCGATGCCGGACATCGGTCTGGCCTCATTCGTGGATTGGACGGGCCTTCCGGACTACGCTAGCTGTCGAACATTATTGGCCATGGACCGTCGCCCTCGCGCCCGGTTGTCAGGCCGGACGAGGTCGTAACCCCTCTGGAGAGCGTCGTGCCCAAGTCTCAGGTCCGCAAGAAGAAGGTGTACACCCCGCCCACGGATGTACGCCCGACGACGACATCGGCGTCCCGTAAGCCGAGCCCGGTCTGGCTGCCCGCCACGGCCGTGTCGTTGATCGCCTTCGGCATCGCCTGGCTGGTGGTCTACTACCTGTCTGAGCAGGAGTACCCGGTCATGGAGCTGGGGTACTGGAACCTCGCGATCGGTTTCGGCGCGATGGTCGGCTCCCTGATCCTGCTCTCCCGCTGGCGCTGATTCCCTGCTCAACGGCCACCTGCGAAGGCCCCGACCGAGCGGACTCGGCGGCGGCCTCCTAAGGTGTGCGCAGGGCGGCGTGGCCCAGGTGCGAGAAGTCTCACGTTACTGCTGAGTAACCTTGCGCGTAAGCTGCATCGCATGACCGAGTGGACCGAGGTCATCGACCGATCCGGGTCGAGGTGCGGCACCCTGGGGTGACCAACCGCACCCCGACCCCGGTCGCCGAGCCGCTCGACAGGCAGCAGACCGGGAGGCCAACTCGATGGGCAGCGTCCAGATCGTCACCACGATCCTCGCGGCCGCCATCACCGCCGTGGCGGTGTGGCTTGCGGTGCGTGCGGTCTCGAAGATGTTCGCCGTGATCCGGCTGGGTCAGCCCGATCCGTCCCGCTCCGGTGACCACGTCGAGCGTACGAAGACCATGCTCGCGGAGACGGCCGGGCACACCCGGATGCTCCGCTGGAGCGTGGTCGGCGCCGCGCACTGGTTCGTGATGGTCGGCTTCCTCGTGCTGTCGCTGCTGGTGCTCGAGGCGTACTTCGAGGTGGTGTCGCCGACCGCCGGGTTGCCGCTGATCGGTGGCTGGGCGCTCTACGGGCTGGTCACCGAGTGGATCGGCATCCTCGGTGTCGTCGGCATCGTGGTGCTGATCGCGATCCGGGTGGCCAACCGGCCGAGTCGGGCCGGACGCCGGTCCCGGTTCACCGGCTCCACCATGTGGCAGGGCTACTTCGTCGAGGCCGTCGTCCTCGCCGTCCTGGTCATGGGCTTCCTGATCCGTGGCTTCAAGGTGGCCACCGACCACTTCGAGTACCCGACCTGGGCCACCCCGCTGAGTCACGCGGTCGGCTCGGTGCTGCCGGACTGGGAGTCCGGGGTCAGCGTCGCCGCCCTTATCAAGATCGCGATTTCGATGACCTGGCTCATCGTGATCTCGCTGAACGTGACCATGGGCGTCGCCTGGCACCGCTTCCTGGCCTTCCCGAACATCTATTTCAAGCGGAAGCCGGGTGCGTCCGGCTCCGGCCTCGGGCCGCTGCGGCCGATGATGAGCGAGGGCAAGCCGCTCGACTTCGAGGAGGCCGATCCCGAGAAGGACCAGTTCGGCGTCGCACACGTCGAGCAGTTCACCTGGAAGGGCCTGCTGGACTTCAGCACCTGCACCGAGTGCGGGCGCTGTCAGTCGCAGTGCCCGGCGTGGAACACCGGCAAGCCGCTGTCGCCGAAGCTGCTGGTGCTCAGCCTGCGCGACCACGCGTACGCCAAGGCGCCCTATCTGCTGGCGGGCGGCGGCAAGGACCTCACCGGCGAGGAGAAGGCCACCGCCGCGCAGCTCGCCCACCTCGACGTGCTGGCGCTCGCCGAGGCGGAGAAGCCGCTGATCGGTGACGCCGAGGCGGGCGGCGTGATCGACCCGGACGTGCTCTGGTCGTGCACCACCTGCGGCGCCTGCGTCGAGCAGTGCCCGGTGGACATCGAGCACGTGGACCACATCGTCGACATGCGCCGCTATCAGGTGCTGATCGAGTCGAACTTCCCCTCCGAGGCCGGCGTGATGCTGCGCAACCTGGAGAACAAGGGGAACCCCTGGGGTGCGCCGCAGAACACCCGGGAGGACTGGACCAAGGGCCTCGACTTCGAGGTGCCCCGGGTCGGTGAGGTCGAGGACTTCGAGTACCTCTTCTGGGTGGGCTGTGCCGGTGCGTTCGAGGACCGGGCGAAGAAGACCACCCGGGCGGTCGCCACGCTGCTGAACGAGGCGGGCGTCTCGTTCGCCATCCTCGGTGAGGGCGAGACCTGCTCCGGCGACCCGGCCCGCCGCATCGGCAACGAGTTCGTCTTCCAGATGCTCGCCCAGCAGAACGTGGAGACGCTCAACGAGGCGTTCGAGGGCCGCGAGAAGGCCAAGCGGAAGATCGTCGCGACCTGTCCGCACTGCTTCAACACCCTGGGCAACGAGTACGGCCAGCTCGGCGGCGAGTTCGAGGTGGTGCACCACACCCAGTTGCTGGCGCACCTGGTCGCCACCGGCAAGCTCACCCCGGTGCAGCCGGTCGACGGCGGCGTCACCTACCACGACCCGTGCTACCTGGGCCGGCACAACCGGGTCTTCGCGCCGCCGCGCGAGGTGCTGGGCAGCGCCGTCGGCGCCGACGACGGCCTGGTCGAGATGCCGCGCAACAGCGAGCGCTCCTTCTGCTGCGGCGCCGGTGGCGCACGCATGTGGATGGAGGAGCGGATCGGCAAGCGGATCAATGTGGATCGGGTCGAGGAGGCCATGTCCACCGGTGCGCGGACCGTCGCGGTCGGCTGTCCGTTCTGCTCGACGATGCTGAGTGACGGAGTCAACGGCAAGGGCGCCGGCGATCAGGTCGAGGTGGTCGACGTGGCCAGCGTGCTGCTGCGTTCGATCAAGCCCGAGCAGGCCCGGGGCGCCGAGGAGGGTGAGCCGGTCGCCGGGTGACCAGCGCGTACGTCGGGACGTGTCGGCATCGGTACGGATGCCGACACGTCCCGATTTTTATATTGGCGTAGATAACTGTAACGAATTGGTCGACACCCTTTGTGTGCGGTCGGTCGCGCAAAGGTGAATGAGCCGTTGGTTGCCTTGATTCCGTCGCGCGCGTTCCCCTAATGTGAGGCACCGACCGCCGTGGGTCGTCTGTCTCGCCCCTTACCGCTAGCGGGACGCCCGGTGGTCGGTCGCAAAGGAGTCGGTGCCGGTGGCAACCATGCCCCTCCATCGTCGTGCGCCGGGACGTTCCACCCCCGCGCGCGGGCTGCGCAAGGCCGCTCGCCGTCTGGTCGTCCTGGTCGCCGCCGCTGCGGTCGGTGCCGGTCTGGTCGCCGCGCCCGCGTACGCCGAGCCGTCGGTGGACGAGATCGAGCGCCAGATCGACAAGCAGTGGCAGCAGCTCGAACCCACCATCGAGCAGTTCAACAAGGTGCGCTCGGAGCTGCGGGTCAACCGCGAGAAGGCCGAGAAGCTGGAGAAGAAGATCCAGCCGCTGGCCCTGGAGACCGAGCTGGCGATGAACCGGGTCGCCGGCCTCGCCTCCCGGTACTACATCACCGGCCCCTCGCAGGAACTCGGCGCGGTGCTGCTCAACGCGAAGCCGGACCAGCTCGGTGAGCAGATGGCCTTCCTCGACCGGCTGGCCTGGGAGGAGCGCCGCCAGCTCGAGGGCGTGATGAAGATCCGGAAGAAGTACGACGACCAGAAGGCCACGCTCGACGCGCTGATCGTCGACCAGGAGGCCAAGCAGAAGCAGCTCGCGGCGAAGAAGAAGCAGATCGACGCCGAGATCAAGCGGCTGGAGCGGTCCCTGCCGGTGACCACGGTGAAGACCACCAACTGCCCGACCATCAACGGTGTGGTCAGCGACGCGGCACGGACGGCCATCCGGACCGCCTGCGCGCAGGTCGGCAAGCCGTACGTCTGGGGTGCCACCGGGCCGAACTCGTTCGACTGCTCCGGCCTCACCCAGTACGCGTACAAGGCGGCGGGTATCTATCTGACCCACTTCACCGGTGCCCAGTGGCGCGAGGGCAAGGCCATCTCCCGGGCCGACGCCCGCCCCGGTGACCTGGTGTTCTTCCGCAGCGACGTGAGTCACGTCGGGATCTATCTGGGCAACAACAAGATGGTGCACTCGGCTCGGGCCGGGGTGCCGGTCAACGTCTCGCCGATCACGACGATGCCGGTCGCCGGCTTCCGTCGACCCGGCTGACGCCTGAGCCCGTACGCAGGAACGACGAAAGGCCCTCGGTCAAGCGACCGGGGGCCTTCTGCGTTGTCGGATTAATGCACCGAGAGTGACGGTGTGGGTGTGTTGCGCATCGACGCCGATCGTCCCTACGCTGGTCAATCGTTGGCCCGCTGGCAGGACCGCCCACCCGGGGCGGTGACGGTCCGACACCGCCGAGTCGCTGTCCGAGCGAGCCGGGGACCCAGGTTTCCGGGGTGAGTCCGCGATGGTCGCGGTAGGGCGTTCCCTTCCCGCCCGAACCCGTCAGCTAACCCGGTAGGCGGTCTGGGAAGAAGGAGTACGCAGCCCGGTGGCACACCATGCCCCGCGGCCTCCGTCGTACCGGTCGGCGAAGCCCGGCCCGACGACGGATGCGCCGCGATCCCGCTGGTACCGCTGCATCACCGCACTCGCCGCACTCGCCGCGACCGCCGTTCTGCTGACCGGTGGCGCGACGGCGGCCCACGCCGACCCCACGGTCGACGACATCGAGCGCCAGATCGACGAGGACTGGAACCGGCTCGAAGCCGTCATCGAACGACACAACGCCACCCGGCAGGACCTGGCCGCCACCCGCCGGGAGGCGGACGCCCTGACCGCCCGCATCGCCCCGCTGCAACAGCAGGTGGACGAGGCGATGAAGCGGGTCGGCGCGCTGGCCGCGCGGGCGTACCGGGGCGAGCCGGTCCGCGCCGTGAACACGCTGCTGGGCAGCCGGTCGCCCGGCGAGGTCATCGCCCAGCTCGGCGTGCTCGACCGGTACGCCCGCTTCCAGCAGGAGGACGTACGCCAGGCGCGTGAACTGCGGGACGAACTCGCCGCCGCCCGAGCCGGACTGGACCGCACCATCGCCGAGCTGACCCGCACCGAGGCCGACCTGGCCGGGAAGCGGCGGCAGATCGACACCGAGATCGAGCGGTTGCAGCGGTTGCGGCTGCGGGCGTACGACGACGGGGGTGGTGGTCCGTTGCGGCCGGCGCCCTGTCCGGCCACCTATCCGGGTGGCCCGGCCGGTGAGGCGGTCACCTTCGCGTGCGCCCAGATCGGCAAGCCGTACTCGTGGGGGGCCGAGGGGCCGCACGCGTACGACTGCTCGGGTTTGATGCTGGCCGCGTGGGCGCGGGCCGGAGTGGCGCTGCCGCACAACGCGGCGCGGCAGCGGCAGGTCACGGCCTCGGTCGGTCGCGGCGACCTGCGCCCGGGTGACCTGGTCTTCTATTTCCGCGACCTGCACCACGTCGGGATGTACGTCGGTGGCGGCTGGGTGGTGCACGCCTCCCGCGCGGGCAAGCCGATCGCGATGAAGCGGATGGACACCAGTCCGATCCACAGTTTCGGTCGGCCCGGCTGAGTCGCCGGGCGGACGGCCACGGGCCCGCGTCTCGGCAGCGCGGGCCCGCCGGTCGTCAGCGGGTCGGCCAGGTACGCCAGTTCTGCCAGGCGCGGCTCGGCGTCGGGCCGCGCTGGCCCTGGTAGCGCGAGCCGTAGACGAGCGAGCCGTACGGGTGCTCGGCGGGCGAGGAGAGCCGGAAGATGCAGAGCTGGCCGATCTTCATGCCGGGCCAGAGCATGATCGGCAGGTTGGCCACGTTGGACAGCTCCAGCGTGACGTGACCGGAGAAGCCGGGGTCGATGAAACCGGCGGTGGAGTGCGTCAGCAGGCCGAGGCGACCGAGGCTGGACTTGCCTTCGAGTCGGCCGGCGAGCTGGTCGCCGAGCGAGATCACCTCAAGCGTGGAGGCGAGCACGAACTCGCCCGGGTGCAGCACGAACGGCTCGCCGTCGGGCACCTCCACCGGCGAGGTGAGATCGTCCTGCTGGGTGGCCGGGTCGATGTGTGTGTAGAGGTGGTTGTTGAACACCCGGAACAGCTTGTCCAGGCGGACGTCGATGCTGGACGGCTGCACCAGGGTGGGCTCGAAGGGCTCCAGCGCCAGGGTGCCGGCCTTGATCTCGGAGACCAGGTCACGGTCGGAGAGCAGCATCGCCACACCTTAGCGGCCGGTAGTCGTGACCTGCGTGTCGGACTACCTGCTTAGAACGTATGTTCGATAGGATGTCGGCATGGCTTCCTGGTCCGAATTCGCCGTCGACGAGCCTCGACTCGCCGACGGGATCCGCCTTCTCATGCAGCAGTACGGCCCGGGCTTCGGCTACCTGGCCACGGTCCGCGCCGACGGCGGGCCCCGGGTGCACCCGGTCTCCCCGGTGATCACCGCCGACGGTCTCTTCTGCTTCGTGATCGACTCGCCGAAGCGGCGCGACCTGGAACGCGACGGGCGCTACGCGCTGCACTCGTTCCCGGCGGAGGAGAGCGACGACGAGGCGTACGTCGCCGGCCGCGCCCGACCCGTCACCGACGACGCCACGGTGGCCCGGCTGGCGCTCGCGGCCCGCGCCGCCCCGCACGCCGACTGGCGTCTGTTCGAGTTCACCGTCGACGTGGCGATGCTCGCCCGGCACGAGCGCGCCGCCACCGGCGGGCTGGTCGGTGAGCCGGCCGTGCAGGTCTGGCTCGACCCGGCCGGCGCCACCCCGCAGGCCGCCCGGCCCACGCCCCACCGGACCCGCGCGGCCCGACATGTCCGCGCCGCCTGAACCGACCGGTGCCGGCCCCGCCTGACGACGGGACCGGCACCGGAGGTACGCGCCGACGACTCCCGCGCTACGCGCGGTAGGTGTTCCACGCATTGATCATCCGGGTCGCCTGGCCCGGGGTGAACTGGTACATGCAGGTGTCGTACGTGTAGTCCATGAAGTTGGTGATCGGGTCCAGCCCTGCGGTGGAGCAGGTGTCCCGACCGGTCGGGCACTGGTAGGCCGGCGACGCCTCCGCCGGAGTGTCCGAGACCTGGTCGCCGCTGCCCGAGCAGCCGCCCTGGAACGTGTGATAGAGGTTCAGCCAGTGGCCGACCTCGTGGGTGCCGGTGTCACCCTGGTTGTAGTTGGTGGCGGTGCCACCCGGCAACGACTCGCTGAGCACGACCACACCGTCCATCACGTTCAGCGTGGTCTGCGGGAAGGTCGCCCAGCCGAGCAGGCCGTTGCTCAGCGCACCCAGATAGATGTTGAGCGTGCCCTTGGTGCCCTGGCGGAGCTGGGTCTTCATCTGCCGCTCGGCCGTCGAGCCCTGCCGGATCGGATACCACGACGTGTTGGTGACCCGGTTGATGCTCTGCAACTGGAACGCGAAGGCGGTGGCGGCACCACCCGTCGACCCCGCGAACGACTGGTTCAGCACGGTGATCTGCGACTGGATCAACGAGTCGGGGATGTTCCCGCCGGCGCGGGTGGTGTCCCTGCGGATCACGTGCACCACGACCGGAATCGTGACCGAGGCCGCCGCGGCCTGGGTGCTCAGCGTGCGCTGGCCGACCCGCTTGGCCCGCTCCTGCAACAGGTCGGCGAACTCCGCCTCCCGCTGGTGCAGTTGAGCCATGGTCAACTCGTTCGGGTCGTGCTTGACGACCGCGTCGCCCCGGACCCGGGCCGCCGTGCCCGTCTGGTCCTCACACACCTCGTCAGCGGAGACGGCGGCAGCCGTCGGAATGGCGGCCGTGGTGGCCGCCGGCAGCAGACCGACCGTGGCCACACCGAGCGCCACCGCCAGCGACGTCGATGCGATGCCGGCGATCCGCCGGTTCAGCAGGACGGGACGGAGTCCCATAAGCCCACCTCTTTCTGGCGACGCGACCGGGGGTTGTGTCGCGCCGTGCGGGAAACGTGGGCCAGACGTTACAACGCATAGACAAATTTGAGAATGGCTATGTGTTGCCGGCATGCAACTTCTTGCGCAGCGTGCGGAGGCGGGCCGGGCGGGGTGGTCGGCGGGGGTGGCTGGGTGCACCGGGACGACGGCTCAGGTACAGTGGTGCCGCTTGCGGGTGTAGTTCAATGGCAGAACATCAGCTTCCCAAGCTGACAGTGCGGGTTCGATTCCCGTCACCCGCTCCAACGCATGAAAGCCCTGGCCAGGACGTGAGTCCCAACCAGGGCTTTCGCGTTGCCAGGAGAACTGAAACCGGCCGTGGGCCATTAGCGGGCCATTAGCTCGCCTCGGTCGCTGGTCCGTCACCCTCGGCGGCCCGCCTCGGCGTGCGTCGTTTGCTCGGCTTGCGCCGGGCCGCCCTCACCGCCTTGTCGATCGCGTCGGCAATGCCCTGATCGGCTTCCCGGTTGGCGTGCTGGTAGATCAGCGCGGCGCGTGGGCTGTCGTGACCCATCCGGGCCATGATGTCCCGCAAGCTCGCACCCGGTGCCCGAGACGCGAGGGTGTTGCCGGTGTGCCGGAGGTCGTGGAAGTGCAGGCCGGGCACGCCCACGGCGGCTACCGCATCGGACCACTTCACCAGCTTGTTGAAGTTGCCACGCCAGAGGGTCCGACCGCTCTCCCCGGTGAAGACGAACGCCTCGGATGCCTGACCGACGTAGCTACTCATGTGCTGTTTTAGCGCGGGTAGGGCGGCCTTTGGTAGCGCGACGGTCCGCACTCCGGCCCTCGACTTCGGCGGCCCGAGGACCAGGCCGGTACCCCGGTGCTCCACGAACGCTTGCCGCACCCGCACCGTGCCAACCGTCAGGTCGACGTCACACCGTTGCAGGGCCACCGCCTCACCCCACCGCAGACAACCGAACGTCGTGACCAGGATCAGCGCCCGAAATCGGTCGGGCATCCGCTCGGCCAACACGAAGATCTGCGGAACGGAGAGGACCGGCCGCTCTGCGGGCTTCTCCTGGTCTGCGCCCACGACGCGACACGGGTTCACCCTGATCAGTTCGTCTTCCTTGACGGCAGTCATCAGGATGGCGCGCAGCAGTCGGTACGCCTTGGCGGCCATGGTCACCGACACGCCCTCGGCCAACAGGCGCGACCGCCACTCCCGCACCATCGGGGTATCGATCCGGTTGAGTGGCATATCGCCGAGGTGCGGAGTGACGTGCTTGCCGAGGGTCCACTGATAGAGGTGCACGGTTCGGGGCCGGAGGTTAGGCCGCTGGGCGATCCACCGTTCGGCGTAGTCGCGTAGGCGCACCTTGCCCCGCTCGGGATCGATCCACTCGCCTCGGGCCATCTGTACCTCGATCAGGGACAGGTACCGCTCGGCCTCGGGCTTGCGGGCGAATGTCTGCGGCGCAGAGCGCATCCGGCCGTCCGGACCGGGATAACGAGCCTGGTAGCGGCCCGATTCCCGCTTGCGAATGCTCCCGAATCGGCGGTGTCCGTCTTTGTTCGCCATGGTCAGGCAACACTCCTCAACTCGCGCCATACGGTCTCGGCGGTCATGGGCTCCACGCGGCCCGCCAGCACGAAGGCGGCGAGGTCGGCGGGATCGAATCGGATCGAACGCCCGAGGCGGTGAAACGCGATTCGGCGTTCGGCGACAGCGCGCCGCAGATAGCGCACGCTCATGCGGATTCGGGTGGCGGCCTCCTCGATGGTCAGCAGTTCCTCCGGCAGCACCGGGGCGGGCGTGATCTGGCGGGTGATCCGCTTAGTCATCGCTGCTCTCCTTCGGGGTGGCGTCGATGTAGAGGCGCTGAAACATCGGGGATCGGCGGTCGGGACAGGGCCGGGAGACTTGGCGGATGTGCAGCACTCGGGCGATGGCGTCGAGTGCTGCGGCTGTTTCAGCGGGTGTGCCGTGCAGCCTGATTCGCACGGTGTGGGCCTTTCGATCGGCGGCGGTCACTTGTGGAGGTATAGGGATGCATCACCGCAGAACAGCGCAAGGTGGCCCGCTGAGAGCGCCGTAGGCGCAAGATCCCGGGTGTCCCGGTGTAGGGCCGTAGGGCCTGACGCTCTCGGTCGCTCTCAGCGTGCCTCTGTCGCCACCGCGCGGGCTGATCGGATGCTCGGGTGTCGTCCGGCGGTGGGGGCAGGATGCGTTGACACGTTGACAATCCGCCGACGTGCGAGTGTTTCCGCAGGTGAAGGCGGGTTCCGGGGTGTCAACGGGCCGCGTTGACAGGCGTTGACACCCGTTGACACCGGATGGACCGGCGTCGGATTGTCAACGCCTGTCAACGGGTGTCAACGCGGCCCGTTGACACCCCGTGGGCGTGCTGAGCTGCGGAAACGCTGCTGTCGGGGTCGAATGTCAGCGTGTCAACGCTTCCGGGGTCCTCTGCCACGGCGCGGGGGTGCAACTCGTACCGGCCGTCCGGCCCGGTCCGGACCCATCCGAGTGCGGCCAGTTCGGCGAGTACCGCTGACACGTCGTCGGACTTGGGTAGCCGCCGGGACACGCGGCGGTGCAGTTCCCGGCGGGTGAAGGTGGCCATGCCCTTGCTGGTGAGAACGCCGAGCACGTATCGGGCGTTCTCCACTGCCGTGTCGGTGCCGATGGTGGTGATGGCGGTCCGGTAGTGGGCGGCGAAGAACTCGGCGAGGCGCACGGCGTCGGTCATGCGGTCGGCGTCGATGGGGCGTCGCCAGGCGTCCTGTGGGTGGTGGGCGACGTGCAGTAGCCCAGCCAGACGCAGCGTTGCGCCGGAGAGCTTGTTGCCCCACTCCCGCATGTCGTACAGGCTGCCGCCGGGCCGTAGCTCCGTCTCGACCTGCTCGGCGGCGGCCCGACGTACCTGCGTGGCCTCGGAGGTGAGCACCACCACGGCGGGGTCTTCCCACTCGGCGAGGGTGGCGGCCAGGTCGTGTACCCGGTGCCGGTATTCGGCGGTGACCTGTTCGGGGATCGGGGGTGTGTCGACGGCCCGGTAGCCGGCCAGGGATCGGGGTAGGGCGAACAGGAACCGGGCGGGTAGGCCGCGTCCGGCGAGGTCGGCGTTTCCGCCGAACTTGCGCAGCACGGTGGGTTGCGCCATGACGCACACGGTGAGGGCGGGTTTGTCGACGGATGCGCCTTCGCGGGTCTGCCGTTCGTTGCTCATCGGCTGACCGGCGTGGCCTTTGAGGTAGGGGTCGAGGTTGGGTGCGCCGGAGTACCGTCCGGCGAGGGTGTCGAAGATGCCTCCTTCGTCGGAGATGATGGCCATGCGTCCGCCGTTGGCGGCCATCAACCCGATGAGCGCTTCGGGGGTGGCGTCGTCCACGATCAGCTTCGGCAGGGTCGGCACGGTGATGGCCTCGGCCGCGATGGCGGCGGCCACGGCCTCAGCGGCGGCGTCGTCGCGTTTGTGCGGGTCGCTGGCCTTCGCGGCTTGCGTTTTGGCCTGCTCGGCCTGCCGGTCGGCGATGTCCCGCAACGCGGCGGCCTCGGCGATCCTCGGGCGCATCGCCTCGGCCAGCGTGGACTGCGCGGCGAACAACGGTGCGGTCATCGCCCGATGCACCGGCGACTTGCGCTCCCCGGGGCCTGCGATGACGGCGGCGAACACGTTCACCGGCTCGCGCCACCCGGCCACCGGTTCCACCTCCAACCGGCCACCCGCGCACGCGGACAGCACGGCCACGGCGAGCGTCCCGGCCATGGCCGGATCGGTCTGGGTGAACCGGGCCACGCCGGTCACCATGTCGCCCAACCAGCGAGGGAACACGTCGGCCGGGAACGGCGGCGGCGCGGCGGTCGGGCCGGTCAACGGCACCGGGACATCCCACAGCGGGCCACCCGGCAGGGCGTCGTCGGTGGGGTGCGGGTGGTCGGTGTTGACCAGATGCAGGCGGGCGGGCGTCATGCGGCGACTCCTTCGGCCCGGAAGCCGCCACGGATGGCGGCGCGGATGTCGCGGTCGGATTGCTCGGCGCGGTGGCCCGCGTCGGTGAGAGCGGCGATGCCGTCGGCGTGGTCGACGGCTCCGGCGGTGATCATGCGGGCTACGCCTCGGGCTGCGCCGTAGAGGGTGGTCCGCCGGGTGCCTTCGGGGGCGGCGGTGACGCGGTCGAGTAGTGCGGTGAGTAGTCGGTCGGGATGGGAGATGCCCCCCGCCTCACGTAGCCGCGTCGGACCGGTCGCGGTCACCACGGGTGGCGCTGGCGGCGGTAGGCAGGCCGTGAGCAGGGCGGGGGGCATCTCCTCCACCTGCCGGTCGTTGCGGGTGGCTGACCATCGGTACGGGCGTCCCGTCCGGGGGTGCACGGAGGGCGGCAGCACGACATAGCCGCCGTCTGCCTTCACGTCGACGCCAGGGCCGAGTCCCTGACCGGGCTTGCCCTGGCTGCACGGCACCCGGCGGCCCGGATGCCGGTAGAACAGGTGCCACCCACCCGACCCCGTGACCACGTACGCGGTCGGCGGCAACAGACCCCGGCCGATGAGGTCGGTCATGGTGGCGTGGCCGCCGTGGGCGGGGTCGATGTCGACCACGACGGTTCCCGACGCGGCGCCGGTGCGCAACGCGAGTTGTCCGGTGGGGACGGCGGCCACGATCGCGGTCACCCGGTCTGGGTCGGTGGTGGCGGCGTAGAAGCCGTGGCACGTCAGGCACGCGCACCGTTCTTGGTCGTGGGTCGGGTCCTCGTCCGCCTTCGGGCAGGCCGGACAGTTCGCCACGGGCCGTTTGGTGCGCCCGAGCATGAACACCGGCCACCCCCGACCGGCGTAGGTCAACGCGGGGATGACCAACCGGGCCGGGTCGGGCCGGAGAAACGGATCAGACATGAAGGGACTCCCTTCCAGGTGCGGCGGTGAGAGCCGAGGTCGGGCGGGTGCCGGCCACTCGGTGGTGAGCGCGCGAAGCGCGCCGATCAGGTCAGGCCGGGGCGAGCAGCGACCCGCCAGCAGCCGACGCGCCCGGGGCACGGCTGGGACGGCGGGTGGTGGGCGCGATGGTCAGCCGTAGGTAGAGCCGGTACCGGCCCGCGTCAGCGCCTGCCATGGCGTGCCGGGTGCCGCGTTGGATGAGGCGGCCGGTTGCGGTCAGGGCGGTCACGGCGGCGTCCAGTTCGGCCGGGGTGCCGATGAGCCAGATCTCTAGCCCGGACGGCCCGGCCATTACCCGGTCCTGCCGGGGCGAGGCTGCGCCGCGATGGCGGCGCGGGTGACGGCCTGCCGCACGTCAGCGAGCAGCCCGACCAGTTGACGGCGGGCCGCCACCTCGGCCGGTGCGAGCGCCACGCGCACGCGGATCTCGGCGTGGTCGCGTCCGGCAGTCGTCCGCACCCGCACCAGCACGGCCCGCGCCCGCCCGGCGATGTCGACCACGATTTCGTCGGAGCGGTGTTCGCCGAGGTTGCAGCGGTGGTCCCGGCCGCACCAGTCGGTGTGCTCGGCGGGGCTGTGGCGGTTCATTGGTTGCTTGCCCGGTACTCGTCGCGGACGCGTTCGATGATGCGGCGGCCGACGCGGACGCGCTTGCCGGTGCCGCCGCAGCGGTGGCATTCGTGCTTGAGTCGGATGATGCGTCCGCGTCGTTCTCCCTTGCCCTTGCAGCGGCGGCAGGGGCCGAACGGCAGGGCGTAGCACTTGATCAGGTAGTACGCTGCGTAACCGGGGATGATCAGGCTAGCTAGCGCGGCGATGGTCAGCACCAGATGCCTCCACAGGCCGTTTTGAGGGTGCAAGGAGCCGACGCCGCTAGGTGCTAGGGCGCTGGCCGGGGTTTTGATGGGTCGCTAGCGGTGCCGCTAGGTCTAGCGGTGGGTGCCGCTAGACCTAGCGGCCGATTGCGGGCTACTTGCGACCGTCGCTGCCGCTGTCACGGTCACGCTTGGTGAGCGCGTCGGCGACGTGGGCGCGGGTGATGCCCTTGCGGTTGGCGGCCTCGTTGGTGTCGGGGTCGGTGCCCCACACCTGGCCGGTCTTCACGCCCCACGGCTTGAGCGCTTCACGGAGCTGGTCGGCGGTGAACCCCGCGTACACGTCGGACCGCAGAACGGCTAGGCGCTCCACGATGACGGTGGACCACAGCTTCGGGTCCTCATCGCTCATGACCGCAAGCACGTCCTCAAGGATCGTGTCCCGGCGTACCGCGTCGGTGTTGACGGTGTGCCCGGCGGCGTGGCCCGTGATGTTCCCGGCCCGCTCCCGCAGCACTCGCGCCCGACTGACGACGGCCTTGGCGGTCGGGCCGTCGATCTCGAACGTGCGGGTGATCGTCGGGTCGTCACCCTCACCGGCCAGGTAGCCGATGCCCTTGTCCCGCTTGGCGAACATGGTCGCCCGAATGCCGCTTTTGAACATGGACTGGCCGAGAACCATGTCGTTCTCCCGGTAGCCCATGACCTTGAGGCAGAACCGCAGCACCGCGTTGGCGCTGATCCCGGTCGGAAGGCTCTTGTCGTCGGGGCGTTGGGTGGCCGGGATCAGGGTGATCCCGGTGGCCGGGCCACGCTTGATCAGGTCGGTGCAGATCTCCTCGAACTCGTCGCCGTACTTCGGGTGCTCGAACCACACCTGGCACTCGTCAATGCCGATGACGATCGGATGCAGCCCCAACGACTTCTTCGAGGCCAGGTCGTCGGTGACCTTGTTCTCCGGGCACAGGTCGGCCGGTAGTTCCCGGATCACCTTCGTGCGCCGCCGCATCTCGGTGCGCATCTCCCGCATCGCCGTGATGCCGTACTCGATGTCCTCTTCCTCGTCACCGGCCCGGTAGCGGTGCGCCACCGGCTCCAACGGCGACAGGTCACCCGTGCCCTTGAGGTCGAACGCCAGCACCCACGAACGCGGGTCCAGACACGCCCCGAGCAGCGCCAACCGCAGCGCGAACGTCTTCCCCATGCGCGGAATCGAACCGATGATCATCGAAGCGAACATCAGCGTCAGAGTCACGGACCGGCCGCGCGGGTCGGTACCGAACGCGAACGGCTTGAACAGGTTGACCGTGCCGGACCTGAGCAGCGGCCACGGGCTCTGCCTGGCGCGAGACAGATCCTTGTCGGCGACGAACAGGACCAACATGCCGGGGTGAACCTCGGCGTTGACCTCCGGCCACACACAGCCCAGCGGGCGGGTCAACGCGGCGGCCAACTCCTCGCGCTTGTCGACCACCGTGGAAGCGGTCACCCCGCGCGGTAGCTCCACCTCAGCCCTCCACCCGGTGCCGTTCTCCCGCACGATCGGGGCGGTGAACCACCGCTTGCCGTTGTCGCCCCGGCGGATCGCGTCGTTGATGCCCTTGATGTTCAACGCCGCGAGAGCGTGGAACACCTCCACCGACGTCAGCGGCGCGGCGGCGGTGCGCACCACAGCGGTGTCCAGCAACGGCTTGTCGGTCGGCGCGCCGACGAACCCGAACACCGCCACCGTCACCGCGAGGGTGGCGAGCTGCACCACCCCCGGGGCGAGCAACAGCATCCCGGCCACGGTGAACAGCACCAGCGCGGCAACGATCGCGGTCAGACCACGCCAGCGCACCCGCCGATCACGCTGCCGCGACAAGCCCTGATACGTGCGTGCCTCTTCCGGCTTGTCGATCGCGGCGCGCACCACCGACTGCCGAACCGGCTCGCCTTCCAGGTCGAACAACCACCGCCCGTAACCCCGCACCACCCGGCCGAGGCCGACCGGCGCACGCCAGGCGAGTTTCACGGTGTACTTCGGCAGCCGCAACGCGTGGTAGCCGGCGGCGTGCGCGGCGAACCCACCAGCCCACGCCAGGTTCCCGATGAACTCCGACCGCGAACGCAGCCAATCGGGCACGATCGGCACCCGCTGCGCGTCTCGGAACCCGGCCAGAGAGAACCGCGGACGGCGCTGCGCCTCCACACTGTCGACCAGCACCGGCCCACTCTCCGGCGGGTCGTCGTCCAGGTTGCTTTCGTTTCCGTCATCGGGCACGACGGACGCCTGTCGGCGCGACCGGGCGGCATCCAGGTTCACCACCTCGGCATCCGGCCCGGGGGTGTTGGTCAGGTCCGTCTCGGCGGCCTGCCAGTCGAAGCCCTCGTCAGGGGCAGTCATGATGGGGTCTTCCTCCAACCTGTCAGGGGATGAGGACCGGCGGCACAGCGCGGTTTCCAGGCCAGGTGCTGTGCCGCCGGGATGCGGGGGTCTACGGGTGGTCGGTCAGACCTGCCACTGCTGACCGCAGTGGGTGCACACGACGTACTTCCGGCCGTCGGCGTCGTACATGATGTGCGTGGCCGGGTGGGTGCAAGTCGCCATCGAACAGTCCTCTCGCGGTGCCGTCAGCGGGTCTGGCGGCCACCACCGACACCGGGTAATGAGCCGGTGGCGGCGGAAGCGGTCAGCGGTGCGGGGCGGAAGGGTTAGCGGCTGTCGCGCGGCGCGGCCCGGCCGTTGAGCTGCTGCCGGGCGCGGTGGGCTTCCGGGCTGTTGTGCAGTGCCTGCCGCTGGCGTTCGGCGGCGGCCCGGTCGGTGGCCTTGCCGGTGACGGCGGCGGTCGCTTCGGCGTCTTGCCACTGCTGGTAGGCGGCGGTGAACCGGCGGGCGCTCACCGGGTGGCCTGCCGGTCGGCGTTGGCCCTGTTGCGGTCGGCGGCCTGCCGCTGCGCCTCACGCATCTGCGCCTCGCGCTGCTCGCGGTTGCGGGTCACGCGCCGGTCGTGCTGCTCGCGGTACTGCGGGTCGGAGATGTGCATACTGGTGGTCCTCCCAAGACCCTTCGGGTTGCGGGGATGGACCGGCGGCACAGCACTGGTTCCTAGGCCATTCGGGCTGTGCCGCCGGGCTGAAACGGTGGTGCCGGTGGTGGTCAGCGGCTCTTGCACTGCGAGAGCAGTCCGAAGCGAATGCGCTCGTCCTCGTCGAGCACGGTCGGGGTGCGACCGGCGGCCCGTTCGTCGCGGATCTGGCGGTCGAGGTGCTTGGGGTCGACCTTGATCTCCCGGGACCGGCCGTTGGCGTCTTCGCTGAACAGGTACTTGCGGCCCACGTCGGGCCTCCCTTCCCAGTGGCGGCGGTCGGCGGGTCTGACCGCTCCCACGCGGGCACCCACCACGGCGGTGTGGGGGTGCCCGATGGGAGTGGTCAGGCGGCGCAGAACAGGGCGGCGATGAACAGGAAGCCGGTGTGCCAGGACTGGTCCAGGGCGTACATGCCGCCGCCTCTGGTGAGCCAGTGCGGGTCCTTGCCGAGCAGTTCGGCGAGGCGACGCAGCGGGGTGCGGCGGTCGGCGATGTAGTGCGACACCGCCGAGACGGTCAGCCCGACGCCGACGCCCCACGGGTCGAGGCGTAGGCCGGTGGCGAGGATCAGGGTGGCCAGGGCGATGACGGCGGTGAGGGTGTAGGTGGCGACGTGTGCGGTGCAGGCGAGGCGGCCCGGCCATCCGGGCTCGCTCTTGCAGTCGGCCTGCCGCTGCGTCTGCACCCAGTGATCGGCCACCTGATGCGCGGCGTAGAGAGCGGCGAACACGGCCGCGAACGCGATAGCGCCCGCGCCGGTCGGATCTGCGAACATGAAAGACAACTCCCGAGGTCGATACGGCTGACAGGGGTGGGCCGGCGGCACGGCACGGTTCCTAGGCCAGAGGCTGTGCCGCCGGGCGGGGCTACTTCGTGCGGGGCTTACGCACCTCGAAGGTGTCCGACGACCCCTGCCGCAACTTCTGCCGCTTCGCGTCAGCCGCGTGGCGTGCCTGCTCGGCGGTACCCGGCTCGCTCACAGACCGGGTCTTACCGGTGCGCCCGGATCGGCGGAACGCCTGAAAGTCGTTGTCGCTGCTCATGTCAGTGGTCCTCCCGGACGAGGTGGGCCAGGGCGGCGCCCATGCCGAGCACGGCGACCGGCAGGCACGCCACGGCGGTGGTGATCCACCACGGGGCCGAGGTGACACCGGCCGCTTCCAGCAGGTGATAGGCCACCTGCCCGAGCGCGCCGACCAGGAGTGAGGCGATCGCGGACCACTTGGCGAAGCGCAGCGCGCGGGGTGGGACGCGGCCGGACAGCCACACGTACAGGGCGTACGCGCCGTACGTCTCCACACCGATCGGAAGGGTGATCGCGGAGTTGATGGAGAAGCTGTCCCAGATGCCCGGCAGGGGGTGGACCACCCCGAACCCGGTGAGTTCGCCGAGTCCGACCCACCCGGACCAGATGGCGACGAACGCGGGCATCGCCAGCAGCACCACCGGCCACACCACGGCGCGGCGGGCGGGCCGTGGCGTGATGTTGGTGCCCGGGTCTACGACGGGTGCGGGCTGCGCCTCCACCGGCGGCGCGATGGTGTCGGCGGGCGGCGGCGGGTCCACCACCGGGACGGCGTCGGTCGGGCCGGTCGGGGTGGACTCCGCCGGGTCCGCCGGGAGGGGGGTGGACTCGGGCGTGGGGTCGATGTCGGGCGTCAGGGGCGTGTCGGGGGTGCGGGTCAGTTCGGCCAAGATGGCGTCGGCCTTCGGCCCGCCCACCCGCAACTCCTTCTTGATCCGGTTACGGGACGGGACCTCACCGATCCGGTCGGCCAACTCCCGGGCGGCGGGCACCAACTCGTCCACCGGCTTCGGGTACGCGGACAGGGTGGGGGCAGTCATCAGGGTGTCCTCCGGTCAGTCGGTGAGGATGTCCGCGAGCAAGTTGCGGTGGGCGGGGAAGACGGTGCCGACGTGCATGTCAGCCAGGTAGCGGGTCAGCTCGGCGTAGTCGTTGGCGGGTAGCCACCGGGCGCGGCGAGCGTCGTCGTGACCGGTCACGGTGGGCAGCGTGTAGTGGCCGCTGCCGAGATCGATGTGGACCGAGGTGGTGACCATCCACGACTCATCAGAGGCGCGGGGGTCGGGCACGTACCGAGCAGGCATCGTGACGTGGGCGCGGGCGCGGCGCACGATCAGACCGGTCTCCTCGGCCAGCTCCCGGTACGCGGCGGCGGCGGGCTCCTCGCCGGGGTCGACGTAGCCGCCGGGCAGTGCCCATCCGTGGCCATCTGCGCGTTCGACCAGCAGGAGCCACCGGCCGCCAAGCGGGCCTTTCAGCGTGACGATCGCGTCGGCGCACTGCTGCTCGCCCCAGTGGCCGAGTTCGTTGCGGCCGTAGCGGATGCCGGTCGGCGCGTACGGGTTGACCGGCCGACCATCCACCAGCGGGAACGGGATCGCGGCGGCGGCGCGGCGGGTCGTCCAGTCGATGTCGGCCGGGTTCATGGTCGGATCGGCCCACGACGCACCGGCGGCGATACCGGCCAGCACGGACGGGTGCGTGAACGTCCGGCCGCTCATCCCTCCACCGCCAGCACGGCGAGCCGGTCGACGGTGGCCGGGGCGAGAACCGGCCCGCTGGTGTATTCCTTGGCGTAGGCGTAGATCTCCCACCCGTGCCAGGTCGGGTAGGCGTACATCGTCCGGTAGGGACGGCCGTCGTCGGTGGTGCCGGTGCGCTCGTCGGTCAGCATGTCCGGGTCGGTAAGTCCGGCCAGGTGCAGCCACGACCGCAGGTCGGCGATGCTGTCGAAGTCGACCGCCAGCGACACGCCATCGGCGTGGGTGTGGATGTGCTTCGGGTCGGCCAGCAACAGCAACTCGGCCATCACGGCGCGGCGACTCTTACGGCTGCTCACGGGGCTACTCCTTCGGGATAGGCGCAGTCGACGCACTCACCGAGCGAGCGCGGAATGCAGTACGGGCGGACCACACCGCACACGCGGCAGGTACGGCGGGCCGTCAGGGCGGCGTTGATCGCGCGGCGTTGGGCGGGGGTGGCGGTGCGCTTCGGCCTAGCCAGCTCCACCCGGTACAGGTAGGCCGTCCGGACGCCACCGACGCCGCGCCAGAGGATCTGCGCGGCCACCGGCTGACCACCGGGCCGCAGACCAGCGGCACGCAGTTGACGGCGGGTGGCGTAGCCCGGCGGGGCACCCTTTCACCAGAACGTCGGAATCCCGTGGCGAGTCCCGTCCGGGTCGTGGAACGCGGCGCGAATGCGGGACATCAGGCAGCGCGATCCGGGCCGGTGGTGCGGGTCGCCACCTCGGCGGCAGCGCGGGTCACGCGGGACTCGGCCCGGCGCAGCCTGCGCCAGTCCAAGGCGGTCGGACCGCCGTGATCCTCGGCGTTGATGAGCGTGATCTCCGCGTCGAGGACGTCCAGCTCAGCGGCGATCAGCGGCCACTCGGTGTCAATCGCGGCCAAGTCGGCGGCGGTCGGCCCGGCGGTGGCGTTGCGGTCGGTGATCACTTGGTTCGGTTCCTTCCAGCACGGCGAGAACGCACCGGCGGGCACGCCCGGCAGTGACGCTCATCGGCAACCAGCGGAGCGAGCCGCTTGCACCGCACGCAGGTCTTCCAGGTGGCATTGCTCTTGGTGGAAATTCGAACGGCAGCAAAGACGCTCACGGCCATGACGGCTCACCTCCATAAGTGGGGAATCAGGTCGAAGAACAGCCGGAGCACGGCCAACGCGTGGCCGTACAACGGGGCGATCAACAGGGGCGTGCCTCGCTGGCACGCCGGGCGACCCTCGGTAGGACAAGCAAGGGGCCAAACCCCTAAAAGCGGACAAGTCTTGCGGCCGGACACGTCAACAGCCGACGCTCGCCTGCCATCCCTAGATCGCACGCATCGGGACCAATCGGAAAGATGAATCTCCCTGCGTCCCGGACCTCTGTGAAGTTCTCAATGGCACAAGTGCGCTGGTGGCTCGTGGGCGCGCAGCGCTGCGAAGCACTGCCTTCCCCGGGGCCAGCCGGGCGGCGTAGCTGATTTCAGCGCTAAAATTAGCGCTGAAGTTGCGCGATGTCAACGAGGGGCAGGGACTAGGATCAGCGGATCAGGCAGTCAGACAGGGAGGCATCGGGTGGACGATTGGCAGGCCGTGGCCAGTGCGATCAACAACCGGATGGCCGAGTTGCCGATCACTCAGCAGGAGTTGGCCGAACGCTCCAAAGTGTCTGTAGCGACACTGCGTGAGCTGCAATATGCAACCGCGACCCGCAAGCGGTCCGCTCGTACGCTCGCCGCGATCTCTCAGGCTCTCGCCTGGCCAGACGACTACCTTCGTTCTGTGCTGACCGGGGCCACGCCGCCTAGCGGTGCGGGCGGCGCTGGCCAAGCGGACAGTTCCTCGTTGGTGCTTGCGCGGCTGGATCAGCTTCACGCCGAGGTTCGGCGGCTCGCGGATGCCGTGGAGCGGATCGCGGTCGATGTCGGTCATGGGGACAAGGACACCAGTTCCGGACGCGCATCCGAACGCCGTTCACCAGCCGGGTAAGCGCCGTCCACTAGGCATCGACTAGGCGCGGGGGTGCGGCAATCGATGCCTACGCCAGCGAAGGAAGGGCCATCGTGCCAGGTCGCGCCAAAGACGCCACTCCGAACCACGCGCTTTACAACCTTCGTGACGCTGCGGGTGAGACTCAACAGGACGTGGCAGAGGGGCTCAACCGTCGCGGTGTGGAGCGCGGAAAGCGGCTGGCCGTAACCGCCAATCAGGTAAGCAGGTGGGAGCGGGGAATCACGTTCCCATCTGCCCTGTACCGGCAACTCCTTGCCGAGCACTTCGGCGTGTCCGTGCAGGATCTTGGCCTAACTCGGCAACGCGTCACGCCGCAGCAACGCGACAGTCCCGAGAGCGACGACTCTGGAGGTTTCACGATCTACCAGGATGCCGAGTCTCACCCACACGTAGAGGCCAGCCAGGAAGAGTGGCGTGCCGTCCGACGGAAGCTCAACATCCACCGGGTACAGCTAGCCCGGGAAGCGGCGCGCCTCTACGACGTGCAGCACCGAGTAGGCGACAGTGGCCTGATTGCACCACCTCAGTGGTTGCCGTCGACCCCCATCGAGCTGAGGCAGTTCGGCATCGGTGTCGCGCCGGAAGGAACCGCACCTGTCGTCAACGGAACTGAGGATGCGTCGGCCTGCGTACGACCGCTGGCGTCGGACGGGCGCCGACACCAGCGCTACAGCCTCGCGTTGCGGGATGTCGAACAGCCCCGACTCCTTGAGAATCGGCTCGCCTGGCACCTCGCGGGAGTCGACTGGAGCCAGCCCGACCGGGCACTGACCTTCACCACGGGCACATACTTTGGTGGCGTTGACGTCTCGGAAGCGCTGGCGCACGAGATGGCTATGTACCACGTGGCCGGCGACGGGAGCGGCATCCTGCCAGCATTCTGGCGGAACCTCGGCTTCCGTCGGCTCGTCGGCGACCCGTTCACGCCCGCTCACCGACCCACCGCGCCGTCAACCGACACGCTCACCCTGCGGGTCGACGACGACGGGGTGTCCTTCGTGCTGCACAACCGCGCGGCCGGCAACGTGGCCGTGGCCGGGGGGATGCTGCACATCATGCCAGCGGGGGTCTTCCAGCCGTCGAGCGTCCTGCCTGCCGCTCAATCAGCCGACTTCGACCTGTGGCGCAACATGATGCGGGAGTACAGCGAGGAGTTCCTAGGCAACGCCGAGCATGGCGGCGAGGGCGAGCCGGCGGACTACACCGCCGAACCGCTGGCGGCCTTCGATCGCGCCTACGCAGCCGGCGGGGTGCGAGTCTTCTGCCTGGGCGTGGCGCTCGACGCTCTCACCCTGTGGGGCGAGATCCTGACCGTCGCCGTATTTGACGGTCCCACCTATGACCACCTGTTCGCCAACATGGTAAGCGCCAACGCCGAGGGGACCGTGGTGACAACCGGGCGGGTACGCCCGACCTCGGCGCTCCCGTTCACCCGGCACACCATTGACGAACTGACCGCCAGCGGCCGGCTAGCTCCGGCAGCGGCCGGATGTATCCAGCTCGCGTGGGAACACCGTCGCACGATTCTGGAAAGAGGCTGAGGTGCACGTACTGGTAACCGGTGGCCTGGGATTCCTCGGCCGCGCCGTTGCGCACGACCTGGTCGCCACCGGCCACCGGGTCACCGTCATGACCCGGGGTCGCGGCGACCGCACCCCGCCCCCCGGCGTCGAGCTCGTGACAGGCGACATTCGGGACCGCACACGGGTCGCCGACATCGTCCAGGCAGGCGCGTTCGGCGGCGTCGTTCACCTCGCCGCGTTGACAAGTGGCCGGGACTCGTTCACTGACCCGTTGGGCTACTTCGACGTCAACGCGGGCGGCACCCTGAACCTCCTCATGGCACTCGACGCCGCCCGGACAACGACCGCGCCAGCCTCGCTAGTCTTCGCCTCCACCAACATCGTGTACGGATCGCAGCACCACGGCACACTCTCCGAAGACCTCGACCCGCACCCCGAGAGCCCGTACGCGGCGTCAAAGGTCGCGGCCGAGCACATGATTGCGGCCTACGCGGCAACCAGAGCGATCGGGGCAATCACCGTCCGGCCTTTCAATATCGCGGGAGCCGTTGACGGCGTTACCGACACTGATCGCACACGGATCATCCCGAACATCTTCCGCGCGATCACTGGCCAACGCGACCACGTCACCCTCAACGGAGACGGATCAGCAGTACGTGACTTTGTCCACGTTGCCGACGTCGCTACCGCCATCCGGCTCGCCCTGACCGCCTGCACCCCTGGTGTCTGCCAGACCGTCAATCTCGGGTCAGGCGTCGGAACGAGCATGGCCAGCGTGGTAGCCACCGCCGAGCAGGTGACCGGCCGCCTCGTAACCGTCCACCGCCAGCCGCCCAGGCCCGAGCCACCGAACCTGATCGCAGACATCAGCCGCGCCCAAACCGTCCTTGGCTGGACGCCTGCAAGGCCAGGACTGATCGACATCCTTACAGACGCGTGGGGGGCATGGCGGGAGACATTGTCCGGACCTCACGTTACTACGAAGCCGAAACAATCTTCATAGCCATCAATGCGCAGCCCGGGCCGGGGCGCGGCAACCGGCTCCGACGGAGCCGCCGCCCCGGCCGCCTACGGCGCTGGGGCAGAAAGTCAGCCGATCCGCAAACCCCGCCCCCGCCCCACGCGCCACCCCTAGAGTCGCTGGATAAACTCAGATGCGAGCCCCAGACTGACCAAGACCTTCAATTGTGGTCGCGAGAAGTTGCGATGACAACAGACCGAATACGGCGCCGCCTCGTTAGATGCCCTCTGACTCCTTCTTCCCCCCTGCTTCCGCCAGCAAGAAGGACATAGCTGCATTGTAGATCTTCAAATCGTCATCAGGGCCACTCCACCGCACAAGAGCAAAAGAATCTGTAGCATCAAGAAATTCTGAAATGTCCGGATCATTGCCTAGCATGTGCATGACTATCACTAGACGGATGGTCGGATCAATGTTCAGCATCTCGATGTGACGCTTCAAATGCACCTGAAGCTGGGTAGAGCTGAGCCGTAAACCAATTATTACATTAACCGCCATTGAGGGTTGAATGACAACGACACCATCAATGCCTCTACTGCTGTGCACTGGGAAGAACTCCCAACCAAGTCTTTCAAAAGCCGATTGCACCCCCTTGGAATAGGCGACCTCACCTTTGCTCATTATCTTGGGCATCGATATTGCACCCCTCGGCACCATCGACCGCTGCATCTCACGCACCCTCTCAAGGAGCTCGCGCATCATGTCATCGACACTGCGAGTCGGAGGGGTTTCTGCATCCGGTGCCGCCGGAGGAATTTGCGTTAGCTCTTGCTCGAAGTCCTTCCACCCCCTCTCGAACGCCTTTGCCAGCCGGGCGTCGTCCAAAGGCTCGGCGCATTGCTCGTTGAGTGAGCGGATAAGCTTCTGCATATCAGCCTTATCACTAACTGCCGTTGCTTGGAATTGGGACAGCGGCCCCTTTACTTCCGCCGGTCGCAGATCGAAAAGGATGGGCCGGACTCTACCCTCAGATAAGGACTTGGCAAGCGCTCCTGCCTCAAAATTGAGCCATGGTTCGTTAAAGTTCTCGCGTGTGACGCATATAAGCCCCTGGCTTCCGCTGTCCAGCCGAGCCCCCACCTCCGTTGCCCACCGTTGACCTTTGACGATGTCCTCGCTTGACATCCACGGTCGAACCTGCTGGATAACGTCAGGGATCCAGGAATACAGAATCAAGGCCAGACTCTGACTTCGCGGCTTTGACCAGCTCAGGAAAAGCTCCATCGGCTCTCTCTCATCCGCCATAGCTCGATCGACCGATCATTGTACGAGGCGGGCGCCTGGGTGAGAATCAGAAAATCAGACACTATTAGTGGCGCTTTGAACCATTTTATCCCCTTGTTCAGGGAGTGGTGCTACCGATCCCGTAGCAGCCTGGCGAACCTGATGGGGCATCCTTAGGCGATGACGGCCGCCATTACCGCAGCGAGCGCGAGCATTGTCGTAGCTGTGCTCGCATTCATCCTCAACCAGTACGGGCAGGCACGGCAGGAGCGCCGACAGGCTCGCCTCACCCGGGTCAACAGTCAACTGCGCGATCTCTACGGACCGCTGAACGCAATGGTAGACGCGAACGAACGGATATGGAAAGGTCTGCGTTCTACTCAACTGCCCGGCTCTTTGGAGCGGAAGCCCGGAGTCGGCGGCGACAAGTGGCGTCGATGGCGGGATGAGGCTTTGCAGCCAGCCAACCGCCGAATGAGAGACCTGATCTTTGCGCACGCCGATCTCTTGGTGGAAGTTGAGATTCCGGAACCTCTCAAAGAGTTCTGCGCGCATGTGGCTGCGCAAGATATCGTCAGTATCGCGGAGAGCGAGGGCGCCCCCGAAGCGATCCTCATCAACCACCCCGGGGAAACCTTCGTGTCCTATGTCCGTCGCACGTTCGCCGCGCTGAAGAAGGAGCAAGCGCGACTCCTGCGCCACTCAGCGTAACGGGCCGGTCTTCGGCGGCGCCGGGGTGGCGGGCCGCCGACGGCGGGGTGGCCGCATTGCAGGCTCGGCAGGAATGGTCGGGCGGGCGGGGTGTGGCTCGCAGGATTGGCCGCGCCCCGCAAGCCGGCCCGGATGGGAGGCGACGACGGGTCCAAGTGACGGCAAGGGTCCATCCAGGACGGCTGGAGTAGATCCACAATGTTGTTCGCGCTAATATGTCGTCTCCGTGTCGTTACGCCCCGAGTGGCCAGCGTTCGCGCTGGCCAGTGCGCTGATCGACGTGGTCTTGAAAGCTTGTAGGCGGTAGGCGGTAGGCGGTTGTCGGCAGTGCGCTACTCCTGCCCTGCCTAGACCTAGCAGGGGACCTGATGCAGCCATACGTGCCCAGGTGGCGCACGGGCGGCTGAGCCGTATTGTCGTAAGCCCTCCCTAAAATCCGTTGTTATGGATCTGGGGGAAGCGCTCCGCGGTGTTCAGTTGAAGGCCTACGTTCACTCGCAGGGGAGGGACCAGCCTGCGCAGCAGCACCTACAGGCGGTCCGGCGTGAGTTGCCAGCACTGGTGCCTTTGGGCATGAAGGTGCTGGCCAGCGGCGCCGGTCAGAGCTTGCCCGTGGTGCCGTGGATCGCGGTTCTCGACAGCAATGTGACCACGACGGCGCAGGAGGGGCTCTACGTCGTCTATCTGTACCGGCAGGATCTCTCGCGGGTCTACTTGAGCATGAACCAGGGTGCAACGCAGCATCAGCGGATCGCCGGAGAGGCGGGTCTAACCGGCGTCGCGCAGGATCGGGCAGCTCTCGCTGAGCTACGGGCGGAGACGGCTCTGCTGCGCAAGTACCTCAGCGATGAGGCGTTGGCCGGTCTGACGAAGGTTATCGAGCTTGGGGCGCCGCGGAATCGCTTCCTGCCATGCGGCTACGAAGAGGGCAACGTTGCCGCGATCGAGTATGACCCGGCGCGACTGCCGGACGAGGACACGTTGCAAGCTGACCTCGGTCGCTTCCTGGCGCTGTACGCGATGTGCGTCGAGATCAAGAGCGAGATTCGGGCGACCGACCCGGGCCTCAAGACGACGGCTGGCTCGGACAAGGCCAAGCCCAAGTTCAAGCCCAAGCCGCCGGCGTTCCGTCCCAAGACGCCCGCGGAGTACCGCGCGCAGATGAAGGCGTATGTCCAGGATCGCAAGCCACGCCATGAGGCGCTGCTAAACGACTTCGCCAAGCAAGCCAAGGCCGCTGGCCTCGTACCGGCAAACAACGCTCACCCCTGCGACCTCACCGTCACTGGCCAGAGCGACCACTGGCTAGTAGAGGTGAAGACGGTAGGCGCGAACGCGGAGCATGCAGTCCGAGACGCGATCGGGCAACTCTTCTCCTACCGGCACTTCTGCTACCGCGAGAACGGACGCACCGACCCGTCCCTGGTGGCGCTGTTCTCCGAGCCCGTGGGTGATGCACTGATAGATCTCATCGTGTCGTTGGGTATCGAAGCCGTCTGGCGGCGGGGCGCCGAGTGGTTCGGCCGTGCTCCTGTCGGCGCCCGTAGTCTCCTGGCTGCCGCTAGGCCCTTGAAGGCTCACACTGCCTAGTACGCGGTCCCTCCTCTGAGGCTGGTCGGGCCATTAGCGGGCCATTACCCCTGGCCGGTCTAGGTCACTCCAGGCCACGTGAAGGGTTGCCGAGTTGGCAGCAACGCCGGTTGTCGACGGATCTTGTACGGTTCCCAAGCTGACAGTGCGGGTTCGATTCCCGTCACCCGCTCCAGCGTGAAGCCCAGGTCAGGATGCGCTCCCGACCTGGGCTTCATTCATGCCGGCCGCTTTTCGGGCGTGTTGTGCCCACTGCGTGTCAGGGCGCAGAGCAGTCGATAGGCGAGGTCGACGGCGCGTTGCTCCCGTCTGCGTGAGCCCCAGATTCGGTTGATGGTGGCCAGTTCGGCGCGGATGTCGGCCGAGGCGTCGCGGCGGATCTTCGCGCAGTAGGAGGTGTTCGCCGCCCGTGTCTCGTCGTTGATGCGGCGGACCTCCGTCCGGCCGAGGCGACGGATACCGGTCACCGCGAGTTCCCTGATCTGGCTGATCGACAGCGCGTTGACGTCCGTTGGGATTCCGGCGGCGTGGATGGCGACAGCGAGTTGACCGTTCGACAGGCGGCCCAGGCGGGCTGCTGTCAACGATGAAGGGATGGCCGGTGCCGCGATATGGGCGGGAGCGCGGGTGACCTGCGCCAGGGTGCGTCTGGTGGCGACTCGGTCGATAGGCTGGATTGGCATCGTGTTCCTTTCGCTAGGGCGATGCGTCTGGCCTCGGCGGGCCGCAATCCCGTCGGGGCCTTCGCTTTGCGCGTCCGAAGTCCTCGTAAGGGCGGTCGCGCGTCGATCCATAGGTGAAGCTGGGCAAGCATTGAGGGCCGAGTCGACCGTAGATTTGCTTGACTAGCCAAGTCAAGGCTCTGCGGTAAACTTTCCTTGCCTGGCTAGCCAGCGTTAGGGTGTTGTGGTGAGCGAGAGCCCTGACTTCCTCGGTCAGCTTGATCCCGACGACCCGAAACAGGCGTCCCAGCAGATCGCCAACAAGCTGCGGGCTGCCATCCTCACGCGTCGACTTGCGCCGGGCGACAAGCTGCCGTCGCAACCCGAACTGGCCACCCGCTACGGCGTGGCCCGAGAGACGGTCAAGCGAGCCTTGGACCTGCTCCGGGCCGAGCGGCTGATCGTGTCCCGTCAGGGCAGCGGTGTGTTCGTCCGAGCGCAGACGCAGCGGGCCGTCGAACTACGCCCGCACGTCGAAGCCGCGTTCGAGCGGCCCCACGTCACCATCGACTTCGCCGGATTCTCCGGCGAGACGCTGCGCGACGCGCTCGCCGAGACCCTCGACAAGGTGCGCGTCGGTCGACTCGCGCCCGAGACCATCGCCGTGCGCGTCCTGATCTCCGACATGACCGCACCGATGGCACTGCCCACGCGGGTCGAGACACAGACCGACGACCCAGCGGTACGCGAACGCGCCGAGCGCATCACCCGCCGAGCAGTAGACGCGATCATCGATCAGGTGACCGAGCTGGGCGACCTCGGCCTGATCCGGTCGGCCACCGTCGAGGTGCGGCTACACCGGGCATCCCCGCAGTTCAAGCTCTACATCCTCAACAACGAAGAAGTCTTCTACGGCTTCTATCCCGTCACCGAGCGCTCCGTCTCGATCAAAGGCGAGTCGATGTCCATCTACGACCTGATGGGCAAGGACGTGCCCCTGTTCCACTACGCCGTAACCGACGACGACACCTCCCACGGCACGCAGTTCGTGGAAGCCTCCCGCCAATGGTTCGACTCGGTGTGGTCGACGATCGCCTACCGGTGCGACGCATGAACGCCGACCTCGGCCGACTACTCGGCAATGTCGACGCACTGCTGCTCGACTTCGATGGTCCGGTGTGCAGCATCTTCGCCGGATACCCCGCACCGCAGGTTGCCGCCGAGCTGGTTGACGTACTGCGGCGGCTCGGGGTCGACGTGCCGCCGGACCTCGCCAGCGAGCCGGACCCGCTTGAAGTGCTCCGCCGCACCGGCGCGGCCGGCGACCAGGCCGTCACCCAGGCAGTAGAAGACGCACTCTGTGCGGCCGAACGTCGCGCCGTAGAAGCTGCCGAACCCACGCCGTACGCTCGTGAGGTTGTCGTGGGGGCGAGGCAGGCTGGGATGCCAGTGGCAGCAGTCAGCAACAACTCAGCCAGCGCGATCGCCACCTACCTGACACTGCACCGACTCAACAAACATCTATCGCCGGTAATTGGTCGAGCCTACGCTCGGCCGGAACGTATGAAGCCTAATCCAGAACCAATCCTTCAAGCCGTGCGTGCTATCAATGGTAAGCCGCGTCGGTGCGTTCTTGTCGGCGACTCGCTTTCCGACATAGACGGCGCACGAGCGGCTGGAGTGCGAGTGATCGGCTATGCGAATCGTATGGCCAAAGTCGAGGCATTCCAGGCCGCCGGTGCAGACGCATTGATCACGAGTATGGGCGAAATAGCCGGATTTCTGATAGACTAGTCAACATTTGTTCAGGAATTCCCCGCAGCGTCGCGAGGGCGTGGGCGCTGGCGAACGTTTGTATTTACTAGGTGTTCGGAGTGTAGACAAACTTCAGGCGTCCCTTCCGCTATAAAGGCATACTTCCAGACCTGTCCGGATCGCAAAAGCTCCGGACCGAATCCCACCTTTTTGTACTCGTTCCCGTACTCGTAGTGAAGCATTGGCACGCTAGTTGGGGACGGAAGCTCAACAACCCGCTTTTCACCTGTGCAAATCTTAAAGAATATCGGGCGGCCCTCATCGAAAGCGGCAGTTTCCAAATCAATTTTTCCGACATTTGCGAGGTGTAGAATCCCGAGATGCGGATCCGAGACGGGATCACCGTCGATTTTCACCTCTACATGCTGTGCCCACTCCCTATGTCTTCCGCCCAATATCTGCGTTACTTCAAGCCACCACTCGATGTCCCGTCGCGGAGGGCGCATCGACCTTCTTCCATAGAAGACCGATGCGCCGATCCCAAATACGGCTAGCGCCGTGCCTATCAAGATCCATAAGTCGGGCATCGAATAATGCATTGGGGCAATCTACGTTACATCGTGCTGTTTCGGTGGAAGGGTGTCATGTTCCTGATAGAAAATCGCAGGATCGTGGGTCTGGGCGTCGCGGTGGGCGTTTCAAGCAGCGAGAGCGGATGTGGTGATCACGAGCGTGGGCCTTGTTGCTGAGGCGTCAATCGAGCGAGTAGGGAACTAGTGGGCAACAGCCCTACCTGGTCGAACCGCCGGAAGCTCATACCTTACGAATTAGTCGAGTTACCTAAAAAAGAGTATTCCGGTTAGTTGGATCAACAGAATTATCGCGGCCCCAAGCGCCATGCCCCGAAGAAATAGCTGCTTACGGCTGATCTTAACTTCAGGAGTCGACTCGGCTTGCTGGTGTTGGAGCGAGCGCAGCTCTTCTGCCGTGATAGTCGGGACAAAGTGGGCCGCAGCCGGAGGGGAGGGGGCCTCCTCGCGCTGATAAGGCACCACTCGACTGGCGTCGCTTGCGAGAGCACTCGCCGTGTTAGACAGCCTTGCAGTGGCTTGCTCGACTTGCTGTGCCGCCGTCTGCACTCTCTCCGCCTCCAGCCCTACTCGGACGGCTACCTCCTCCAAATTTCCCATTGCCGTAAGGTCGGGCATTGCGGAAATTGCATTCGAAAATTTGATCAGCATGCTGCCGTGATCAGCTAGTGAGGCTATCGCGTCGGCGGATTCAGCCAAGATTGGAGTGTGGTCTTGCAGGAATGAGAGCATTCCTGCTGAATGCTCTAGCGAGGCTAACGCATCAGGATCCACGATTGGTCGACGGTACGGCTCGTCGACGACCGTCTTCAGCATTTCTCTTACTTCCTGGCTTATTCCATGAACCTGCTCGATCGCTTCGAGGATTTCGTGGCGGGATCCTGCGGCCACTTTTCCTAAAAGTTCAATGAGTCGGTCCTCGGTTAGGGTCGCGAGACCTGCGATCCGCGAACCGAGATACTCTTCTCTCCGCTTCTTCCATTCTTCTAGCGTTTCGATTGGATACTTCTTCTCATTATTCTTGCTGTCGACCATTGTGTGATGCTTCTTGCAGAGAAGCAGTAAGTTCGAGAATGACTTGCGTTCCTCCGGCTTCATATGCGCTACCCAGCGAGGGCCGTTGGGGCGGGCAGCGCGGATGTGAGCGATGAATACCGTGACTTCCGGATCGCCGCCAGCTTCAAATCGAACGACCGGATTCTTGCAGGTAGGTGCGTAACAGAAGCCTCTGCTGAGAACAAATAGCATTTTCTCGACGCCCGACGTGTAGCTGTGCTCGGCACTCATATTCGCCGCCTACGTGTAGCTGACCGCGAGGCAGCAGGAGCTGCCTCCGTCGCCCACGATAGGTCACGCCTCCGACACGTAACGTGGTTCGCGTCGGACCGCCCGGCTCCCACGCATGCTGGCAGTGAGTAGTCCGTGTCGTGTAGGTGTCGTCAAGCGCGCAGGGCCTTGCGTATCACCAGGTCAGCGACATGGGGATCGTGGTCTTGAAAGCCTGCACCGGTGCGATGGCCGGAGTGTTGAACGACCTGGCCGGCGGCTGAGATGAAGCTGCCTAGTTCACCATGCGCATCGGCTGGCCGCTCAAGATGCTGTAGCCGAGAACAACCAAGATCATCAGACCAACCGCAGCGAAAGCTACGCCAATCGCGCGTTCCAGCAGGATGAAGCGCGCAAGACGCTGCTCGTGCGGGACGTCTGAGAGCCAGCGCCACGGCGGAACTCGCCGTAGCGCGCTAGCGGTGCACATCGACCGCCGTACGTGCCACTCCGTCACGCCGCGAAAGTTGGTGGCCAGGGCAACGCCTACGAGGCTCATAGCCAGGCTCGTGGCGACGCCCGCCAGGACACGCCATGTCTCCATCTGGCCTCCTTCCAGCGTCACCGGATCTTAGGTGGCTTGCGCGTAGGAGGTGCCCCCTCCTCTCACGCTGGTCGGGCCATTACGCCTGGCCGATCCAGATCACTCCAGGCCGCCCGAAGGGTTGTCGAGCTGGCACCACCTTCGATCATCAGCGGATCTTCTTTGGCCACGTCGGGCCGGGAGCGGTGGAGCTACGAGACGTCGAACAGGCGTAGGCCGTCGTACTCGGCGAAGTCGGCGTAGTCCTTGCTGTTGAAGGTCGCCAGCGGCAGCCGGTCGACCAGGCAGCAGGCCGCGATCCAGGAGTCATTCGTCGGGCGGGGACGCCCTCGATGCTGCGCCCGCGCCTGGAGATGCCCCCAGGTCGTCGCCACCGACTCATCGAAGGGCAGCATCACCACGCCGGATCGCCACTGTGCAAGGTCGGCCAGTGCGTGGCCCCCAGCACCGCAGCGCGGTCCACTTGGTCAGCTCCCCGAGCGTGACAAACGTGAGATGCACAGGGTCTTGCCCGCTAACCGGGCACGAAGCCGGTCATGCAGTCGACCCCGCAGGATCGCCGACGCCATGTCGGTGTCCAGGACGACCGGGCTCACGCCGCGCTGGCCCGCCGAGAGGCATACAGGTCGGCCAGGAACTCGTCCAACTCGTCGTCGGACTCGAACAGTTCCGGCCGAGCCAGGTCATCGACGGAGGCGACCGGTCGCACACCCTGCCGACGGGCCAACTCCTCCACCGGCACATGCTCAGCGGTCGGCCACTCGGGCATCCGCTCCGCATTGCTCGACATCACGACTCACCTCCTCCGCCACACACCGCCACTCATTGTCGCACGGTCAGCGCCGACACCACCCTCACTCACGCGGAGGGCCAGCGACACGGCAAGGCGGCCCGCAAGCGGGCCGGGCCGTCCGGCATGTCCGGGTGTAAGAACTGGGAGACAGAACCAGCGTGAGCATTTCATCGTGGTGAAGGTTGTCGCTCCGAGCTGTTGATCTGAAGTCGGGTTGAGGTTCTAGCCTCGGTCTGACCGATTCCCGGCACGAAGGAGGGCGGCATGACCGTCGTCTACCGAGTGGACAAGTTCGACGTCCCGGAACCTGCACGCGCGGAGTTCTGGCGACACGTACGGCGAACTCACGCGATCCTGCGGGATCAACCGGGATTCCTCGACGATGCCCTGCTGGAACAGCACTCCGGCCCGGGTCGCTTCAACGCCGTCACCATCGTGCGGTGGTCGTCTGCGGACGATCTGCCCTCGGCGCGTGCTGCCGTGCAGGCGGCGCATCGCGCGGAGGGGTTCGAGCCGGCTGCCTTCTTCACGGCGGCCGGCATCGAAGCGGACCTGGCGAACTATGTGGAGACCGAGGCCTGATGCGCGACGCCGGGCCGGGAGAGCAGTGACGATCATGGGATGTGGCGGACTTCTACGCTGCCGTCCATGAGCAGTTCCGTCCGCTCTTCGTGGCGCGGAACGCCGCTCTCGACGCGGACGACGACGAGGCCATGATGCGGATCGACGACGAGATCGGGGCTGCCCTCACCCTGGCCCGCCCGAATGGCAGCCGGGTCGCCGAGTTCCTGTTGAGCGTCGAGGACGACGAGGCCGGATTCCGCTGGTTGGACGAGCCTGTCACGGACGAGTAGACGTACCTCCCGGCTCATGTCGGACGGCGGTCGTACGGTGGGCGCATGGTCGAGATTCTGCTGTTCCACCATGCGCAGGGGCAGACGCCGGGGTTCCTGGCGCTGGCCGACCGGTGGCGGGCTGCCGGGCACACCGTGCACACCCCTGACCTGTACGACGGTGCCACCTTCGGCACGGTCGACGAGGGGGTCGCGCACGCCGAGTCGATCGGGTTCGGGGAGATCATTCGGCGCGGGACGGCGGCGGCCGAGGGGTTGCCCGAACGGATCGTCTACGCGGGCTGCTCGCTCGGGAACCTGCCGGCGCAGTCGCTCGCCCAGACCCGGCCGGGTGCCCTGGGCGCGCTGCTGCTCTACGGCGTGGTGCCGCCGGAGAACTTCGGCCCGTGGCCGGACGGTACGCCGGTGCAGATGCACGCGATGGCCGACGACGAGTGGGCCGAGGTGCCGGCGATGCGGGCGATGGCGGACGAGATCGACGGCGCGGAGCTGTATCTCTACCCCGGTGCCGGGCACCTCTTCGCCGATGCGGGCAGCGTCGACTACGACGAGTCCGCCGCCGAGCTGCTGATCGGTCGCACGCTGGACTTCCTCGACCGGCTGGGCTGAGCCCTCAGGCAGGCCGGCTCGGCTGAGGCCGCAGGCCGGTCGCCGTACTCTGGCGATCATGAGATTCGGCATCGTGATCCTGCCCGACCAGCGGTGGTCGGTCGCCCGCCACCGGTGGCAGCAGGCGGAGGAGTGGGGCTTCGACCACGCCTGGACGTACGACCACCTGGGTTGGCGGGATCTGGTGGACGGCCCGTGGTTCGACTCGATGGGTACGCTGACCGCCGCCGCGACGGTGACCTCGCGGATCCGGCTCGGCACGCTCGTCGCGTCCCCGAACTTCCGGCATCCGGCGGCCTTCGCCCGGCAGGTGACCTCGCTCGACGACGTGTCCGACGGGCGGGTGCTGCTCGGGCTCGGGGCGGGTGGCATCGGCTTCGACTCGGCGGTGCTCGGTGGCGAGACGCTGCCGCCGCGACAGCGGGTGGAGCGGTTCGCCGAGTTCACCGAGCTGCTCGACACGATCCTGGTCACCGACGGTACGACCTGGCGGGGCGAGTGGTTCGCGGCGGTGGACGCGCGGAACAACCCGGGCTGCGTACAGACGCCTCGGGTGCCGTTCGTGATGGCCGCCAACGGTCCCCGGTCGATGCGGCTGGTCAGCCGGTTCGGGCAGGGCTGGGTGACCACCGGACCGGACGTCGACGACGTGAGCGAGTGGTGGGACGGCGTGGCCGAGCTGGTGGCCCGGATGGATGCCCGACTCGCCGCCGACGGGCGTGACCCGGCCAGCCTGGGCCGCTACCTCTCGCTGGACTCGGCACCGGTCTTCTCGCTGAGCAGCGCGCAGTTCTTCGCCGACCAGGTGGGCCGCGCGGCGGAGCTGGGCTTCACCGACGTGATCACGCATTGGCCCCGAGAGAGTAGTTGGTACGCGGGCGACGAGGCGGTGCTTGTCGACGTGGCCACCCGGCTGCTGCCCGAGCTGCGCGGCTGAGGCGTCCTACGTCCCGTACGCGCCCTCGTCGCCTCGGCTGGCCAGCCGGAAGCGTACGCAGACGATCTCGGTGTCGTCGGTGACCGGCGTGCCGAGCCGGGCCCAGTAGGCGGCGTGCCCGGCCCGCCACTCCTCGATCGAGCGGTCGCCCTCCCCCTCGGAGCGGGCGAAGTCCCAGCTCACCTCGGCGAAGCGGGTCACCTCGACACCGGTCACCTGGACCACGGCCACCAGGGAGTCCTGGTCGTCGACCACGACCAGGCGTTCGCCGACATGCTCCAGGTCTTCGCGCTCCTCGGCGTACTCGGTGAGCAAGCCGGCGGTGGCGGTCTTCACCCCGCCCAGGACCAGGGTGTTGAGCCTCGCGCGAAGCTCGCCGGGCGTGCCGAGGGCGAGGGTGCGTAGTCCGCCGACGCGTGGCCACATGACGCGAGGTTACCGGCCGGGGCGTCGGGTTCCGGTGGGTTCTCGACGGGTGGAGAGTCCGCGTGGGAGCGTTACGGTCGATGCCCGACGAACGAGGAGATGTCGATGGCGGACCGACGCGCGGTGCTCATTCCCGGACGCGGCTACGACACCCGGTATCCGCTCTTCCTCTATCTGGGCGAGGCGCTGCGTCGGCTCGGTTTCGGGCTGCACGGCATCGCCTGGCAGGTGCCGGAGGACTTCGACCCGAACACCATCGGCCGGTGGGTCTGCGACGAGGTCGCGCCGACGCTGACCGAGCGCACCGACCTGCTGGTCGGCAAGTCGCTCGGCTCGCTGGCCGCGCCGCTGGCCGTCGAGCGGCGGCTGCCCGCCGTCTGGCTGACGCCGCTGCTGCACCGGGGCGAGGTGGTCGACGCGCTGCGCCGGTCGACCGCGCCGTTCCTGCTGGTCGGGGGTACGGCCGACTCGTCCTGGGACGGTGGGATCGCCCGTCGGTTGACCCCGCACGTACTGGAGATCACGGCCGCCGACCACGCGCTGATGGTGCCGGGGCCGTTGGCCCGGTCCGCCGAGGTGCTCGGCAAGGTCTGCACGGTGGTGGAGGACTTCGTCCGCTGACCCTCCCGGGCCGGTGGTGGGTGCCGGCTTCCGGCGGCGGCTGGTGCTCGGCGATGGCGGCTGTTCGGCGGCTGGTGCCGTCTTACAGCGGCGGGTTCCCGGCGGCGGCGCGGCGGGGTTCGGTTGTTAGCAGGGGACCCCTGCTATGCACGAGGCGTTAATAAGGTGCCCTTCCTTTCACAAGTCGGCGCTCGTGAGCAAGCCGCTTATGCGGAGTTCGGCGCTCAGCGCCGGTGCGCAGTCGACCACCACGGCGGAGGTGCCGAGTGCCTCGGCACCCCGGGCGGCGCAGATGTCATAGAGCGCGCGGACCTGGGCGGCGGTCGCCACCCAGTCGTCCACGACCAGCACCCGGTCGCCGGGGCCGAGGTGCCGGTCCCGGACGGCCAGGTCGACCTGCCGGCCCCGGAAGTCAGGTGGGCTCTGCGCCCAGGTGAGCGGCCCGGCGGGCAGTCGGCCGTCGCCGGGCTTGTGTGCCGCCACGAACCCGACGCCGAGGGCGGTGGCGGCCAGCGGGCCGAGCAGGAAGCCGGTGACGGCCGGGGAGACGACCACGGTGGGCCGGGCGGCCCGGAACGGCGCGACGAGCGCGGGACCGAGAGCGGCGAGTACGTCGGGATCGCGCCACCAGCCGGAGACGTCGCTGACCAGGTGGCTCGCCCCGGGACCGGGGTCGATCCAGCGGAACAGCTCGACCAGACGGGCTCTCAACTCGGCGGACATTCCCTCATCCTGCGGCACGCCATTCCTGCGCAGGCAGCGAGAGCCCGTGGCGGTGCCGGTGGCAGCCCATCGCGGGCGGGCCGACGACAGCTCCACTGGTTGCGCGGGGCCAGCGGCAGCTCACGGCTGCGGGGGCCGGCTGGCCCACCTCGGATCGGATGATCGGCTTCACGTATCGCCGCAATTACGGTCATACCATCATGATCACGTTGACGTCGGATGTGCTTCTCTCGTTATGGTCCGACCCGATTTGATCTGACAAGGAAAGGACCGGGCCGGTGACTGGTAGGCACTCCCGTACCCGCAGGATCACCTCGCCGGCCGGGTTGACGGCCACGGCGGTGCTCGCCGTCGCGCTCGCCGTCGGCGGGACGGTCGGTGCGGTGCGCCTGGCCGGTGACTCGGAGCCGGCCCGCCCGACCGCGATCGACCTGCCGACCATCCCGGACGCCACCGACCCGGCGACCGGCTCGCCGAGCGCGTCGCCGAGCGCCAGCCCGAGCCCGAGCGCCAGCGCCTCACCGAGCGCCACGGTGAGCCCGACGCCGGTCCGGACCACGCAGGCACCGTCGCGGAGCAAGACGCGTACGGCCAGCCCGACGCCGAAGCCGACGGCCACGAAGACGACCTCCCGTCCGGTGGTGGACACCGGCTCGTGCGGCGCCTCGTTCTACTGGCAGGGCCAGATGACCGCCAACGGCGAGACGTTCAACCCGGAGGCGATGACCGCCGCGCACAAGACCCTGCCGTTCGACACCCGGGTCCGCGTGACCAACCCCGCCAACGGCAAGTCGATCACCGTACGCATCAACGACCGTGGACCGTTCATCGAGGGGCGCTGCCTGGACCTGTCCCGGGCCGCGTTCGGCGAGATCGCCTCGCACGACCTCGGTCACATCCAGGTGCGCTACGAGGTGCTGGGCTGAGCACGTCCGGGCGGCGATCGGTGCGCGGGATGATCCTCGCGGCCAGATCATTCTCGTCCGACGGGTCAGGTTCATTTTTTCGTTCACGTCCATCGGGCATGCTGTCGGGTGTACGTACGCAACTCCTCCAGCCGGGCCGTGGCCGGCTGAGTCCCGGATCCCGCGCCGGTCTCGGCGCGGCCCTTGTCCTGCTCGCGCTCGTCTCCGCCGTGGAGTTGGCCGACGGCCGGTCGGCGAACTACATCGCGCTGATGGTGGCCGCTCCGTTCCTGGCCGCCGCGCTGGCGTCCTGGCGGATCGTGCTCGGTGTCGGTGCCGCCGCCTCCGTGCTCGGCGCCTCGTTCGCGTTGGCCGAGGAGAACGTCTCGCTCTCCACCGCCGTCGCGGTGGCGGGCATCGCGCTGGGCACCGGGATCGCGGCGGCGGTGGCGGCGGTACGTCAACGACAGGCCGAGCAGATCGCCGAGTTGTCCAAGCTCGCCGCGGTGGCCCAGCAGGCGGTGCTACGTCCGCTCGGTCCCCGGGTGGGCACGCTCGCGGTGGCCGGACGGTACATCTCCTCCACGGCCAAGGCGGAGATCGGCGGCGACCTCTACGAGGCGATCGACACCCCGTACGGCGTACGCATGATCATCGGTGACGTACGCGGCAAGGGCCTGGAGGCGGTCCGGCTGGCCAGCATCGTGCTGGGCTCCTACCGGCACGTGGCGTACGAGCGGTCGGACCTGCGCGGGGTGGTCGCGGACCTGGACCGGGCGGTGGCCCGCAGCGTGGGCGACGAGGATTTCGTCACCGCCGCGCTGGTCGAGGAGCGGGGCGGCACGCTCACCATCGTCAACTGTGGACACCCAGCACCGCTGCTGCTGCGCCGGGGTGCGGTGATCCCGCTCGAACCGCCCGCGCCGGCACCGCCGCTGGGCTTCATGCCGGTGGTCCGGCCTCGGGTGGAACGGTTGGAGCCGGGTGACCGCCTGCTGCTGTTCACCGACGGGCTCGGCGAGGCCCGCCGGGACGGGGAGTTCTTCCCGACCGCCGACCGGGCCTGGCGGCTGCTCGGGCACGGCACGGTCGGCGACGGTCTGGCCTCGCTGGAGACCGCCCTGGTGGAGTGGGTGCACGGCCGGCTGGACGACGACATCGCGCTGGTTCTGATGGAGTACACGGGCTCGCCGGGTGGGGCGACTGCGGCGGTGCCGAGCTGGGAGGTCGGGGCGGCCGAGGGCTGACCCGAGCTGACCCGGAGATCGGTCGATGGCGGCTGACCGGAACCTGAACGGTAAGTGTGTAATCCCTGTCACTTAGGTATGTGGGTTGTCGCTGCCTACCCGTCAGTAATAGAGTCTGTGGTTACTGATCGGTAACACCTGTCCGGAAGCGGGGCCAGCGACATGACCCACTACAAGAGCAACCTTCGGGACCTCGAGTTCAACCTGTTCGAGGTGTTCGGGGCGGACCGGTCGTTCGGCCAGGAGCCGTACTCCGAGCTCGACGTCGACACGGCGCGGAGCTTCCTCGCCGAGATGGACCGCCTGGCCCGCGAAGACCTTGCCGCCAGCTACACCGACGGTGACCGCAACCCGCCGGTCTTCGACCCGGCCAGCCACACCGCGCCGCTGCCGGAGTCGTTCAAGAAGTCGTACCAGGCGTTCATGGACTCCGAGTTCTGGCGGCTCGACCTTCCCCCGGAGCTGGGCGGCACCAACGCCCCCCGGGCGCTGTGGTGGGCGCTCGCCGAACTGGTGCTCGGCTCGAACGCCCCGGTCTGGATGTACGCCTCCGGCCCGTCCTTCGCGCACGTGCTGCACGTCGAGGGCACCGAGCAGCAGAAGAAGTGGGCCAAGCTCTTCATCGACCAGCAGTGGGGCTCCACGATGGTGCTCACCGAGCCGGACGCCGGCTCGGACGTGGGCGCCGGCCGCGCGCGGGCGATCCCCCAGCCGGACGGCTCGTGGCACATCGAGGGCGTCAAGCGCTTCATCACCTCCGGCGAACACGACCTGAGCGACAACATCGTCCACTACGTCCTGGCCCGTCCGGTCGGCGTGGAGGGCGTCGGTGGCCCCGGCACCAAGGGCCTGTCGCTGTTCGTGGTGCCGAACTATTTCTTCGACGAGGACAGCGGCGAGCTGGGCGAGCGCAACGGCGTCTACGCCACCAACGTCGAGCACAAGATGGGCCTGAAGGTCTCCAACACCTGCGAGCTGACCTTCGGCGAGCACGGCGTACCGGCCAAGGGCTGGCTGCTGGGCGAGAAGCACGACGGCATCCGGCAGATGTTCATGATCATCGAGTACGCCCGGATGCTGGTCGGCACCAAGGCGATCGCCACCCTCTCCACCGGCTACCTGAACGCCCTGGAGTACGCCAAGAACCGAGTGCAGGGCGCCGACCTGGTCCAGCAGGCCGACAAGAGCGCTCCCCGCGTCACCATCACCCACCACCCGGACGTCCGCCGGTCGCTGCTGCTGCAGAAGTCGTACGCCGAGGGCCTGCGCGCCCTGGTGCTCTACACCGCGTCCTGGCAGGACAAGATCGCCCTCGCCGAGGCGGCCGGTGACGAGAAGGCCACCAAGCTGGCGAAGCGGGTCAACGACCTGCTGCTGCCGCTGGTCAAGGGCGTCGGCTCGGAGCGGGCGTACGAGATGCTCGGGCACGAGTCGTTGCAGACCTTCGGCGGCTCCGGCTTCCTCCAGGACTACCCGCTGGAGCAGTACGTCCGGGACGCCAAGATCGACACCCTGTACGAGGGCACCACCGCCATCCAGAGCCTCGACCTGATCTTCCGGAAGATCGTCCGGGACAACGGCAAGGCGCTCATGGCGGTCGCCGGGGAGATCCAGGAGTTCATCACCACCGAGGCCGGCAACGGTCAGCTCAAGGAGGAGCGGCAGGCGCTCGGCAAGGCGCTCGCCGAGATCCAGAACATGATCGGTGTGATGACCGGCTGGCTGGGCGAGGCGCAGGGCGGCGACGCCCGGTCCCTCTACAAGGTGGGGCTGAGCAGCCGCCGGTTCCTGCTGGCGCTCGGCGACGTGGTGGTCGGCTGGCTGCTGCAGAAGCAGGCGGATGTGGCGCTGAAGGCGCTGGCCGGCGAGGTCTCCGCGACCGACAAGGCGTTCTACACCGGAAAGGTGGCCGCCGCCCGGTTCTTCGCCCGAGAGGTGCTGCCCCGCGTCGGCGCGGACCGGCGCATCGTCGAGGGCACCGACCTGGACATCATGGACATCCCGGAGGAGGCGTTCTGATCGGCCTGGTCGACACCGCGCGGTGACGTCGTCCGCGCTGTCTGGTGCAGCCGGTGGGGCAATTGCCCCACCGGCTGTTCCCGTTCGTGGCGCGCGCCCTTCCCGTGGTGCGGCGGGCCGGGGACCTTCGCGGTGTGAGGTCCAGGTGTCCCGAGCCGATGCCTTGGGTTGTAGCGGATAAAAGCCTCATATGTTCGGTGGACGACATGGGTTCGGCGGGCTTAACGGGGAGGTGGGTGGAGTTGTTGTCGCTAGAGCGACAACAACTCCACCCACCTCGCACAACGGACGCTTCGGCGGGGCCTCGCGTCCGGGATCACCAGACCACCGCGTCGTGTGCCGGGTCGTGTTCGCCGGTCGACGCCGCGGGTAACCCCGCGCCGGACGGGTATCCGTCGCTCACCAGTCCGAGTACGCCCAGAGCAACCGCACGGGGGAGTGCCGCGCACATGGGCATTGGTAGTGGAATCTTCCTGATCGCGATCGGCGCGATCCTGACGTTCGCCATCAGGGCCAACGTCTGGTGGGTCGACCTGCGGGCGGTCGGCTGGGTCTTCATCCTGGCCGGGCTGACCGTACTGCTCACCACGCTCTGGTTCTGGCAGGACCGCCGCAAGCGGGCCCGGACCCTGATCGTGGAGGAGAACCGGCTCTCCCATCCGACCGCGATGATGCCGCCGCCTCCCGATCCGCCGCCGCCGACCGCGCCGCCGAGCTGATCCGCCCGCCGCCGACCGGTTCGCCCGCCGTCGACGTCGCCGCGCTGATCTGCTCCGGGGCGGTGTCGACGCGCTGGTTCGGCCCGGGCAATGTCGTTGTGCCCGATCCGGCACCCGGGCTGGTGTCGTTGCGCCCGATCCGGTCCGTGGTGGTGTCGTTGTGCCCGATCTGGTCCAGGGCGGTGTCGTTGCGCCCGATCCGGTCCAGGGCGGTGTCGTTGCGCCCGATCCGGTCCAGGGCGGTGTCGCCGCGCTGATCCGGACGGTCGGTGGCACCTCGGTAGTGATGGGGCCGGTGTCGCCCCGGCCCGGTCAGCCGCGTGCGGTGTGCCGGACGTCGATCGGGGCCGTACCGCGTCCCAGCTCCGCCCAGGGCACCGTGGGCCGGTGTCGCACCAGGTCACTGGTGCGCAGCCCGTCCGGGTCGGCACCCTGTGGGTCGAGCGACTCGGACAGCAGCGAGATGCCGGGGTTGTGGGCGATCAGCAGGACGGTGCCGATGGCCGGCTCGACCCGGCGCAGCAGCGTCAGCAGGTCCTCCGGGTGTGCCTCGTACGCGTCCGGTTCGTAGCGGACGATCGGGAACGGTCCGGCCGGTCCGCCCTCCGGCGGCGAGCCGGTCATGCCCATCTCGACGTGGTGCCAGGTCTGCCGCGTCCGCAGCGCGGCGGAGCAGATCACCAACTCCGGCAGCAGCCCGTGCCGGGCGAGCCAGAAGCCGGCGGCCGCCGCGTCGGCACGTCCTCGCGCACTCAGCGGCCGCTCGATGTCCGGGCCGTCCGCCGTGGGCTGTTCGGCCTTGGCGTGCCGTAGCAGCACGAGCGTGCGTGGCTGTCCCGAGGCGTCCGTCATGCCACCAGCTTGCCCGATTGGCGATCTCCGTGCCGGGGTATGTCCCTCGATGCCGCAACCTCATCCATGGCCGCGGCGGAGTGGAATGCAGCTTCGAGCCAAGGAGACGACGACATGGGCATCGGTGGCAGTATCTTCCTGATCGCGCTGGGCGCGATCTTCGCATTCGCCGTGGAGGCGGACCTCGGTTGGCTCAACCTGAGCGTCGTCGGCTGGGTGCTGATGCTCGCCGGTGTGGCCGGGCTGCTCGTCACCCTCTACTTCTGGAACTCGCGGCGTCGTCCGGTCGTCGCGCCGGTGCGCGAGGAGCGGGTGGTCGCCGAGCGCGCCGTTCCCGTGCAGGACAACCGGGTGGTGCAGGAGTACCGCGAGGTGCGCCGACCCGACCCGATGGTCTGACCCCTCCGAGACGCAACCGGGGTGGCGGGAACGATCCGCCACCCCGTTGTCGTGCCACCCGCGTCCGCTCTGCTGTCTGCGTTCGTCGTGCCAGCCGCGTCCGTCGTACCGCCCGCGTCCGCTCAGGCGAACAGCGCGAAGTAGATCGCGATGTGGTGGCAGATCGCCGCGACCAGCGTGCAGGCGTGGAAGAACTCGTGATGACCGAAGACCGTGGGCCACGGGTTCGGCCGGCGCAGCGCGTAGAAGACCGCGCCGACGGTGTAGATGCCACCGCCCACGGCCAGCAGCACCAGGGCGGTGACCCCGCCGTGGCGCAGGATGTCCGGCAGCATTCCCACGGACACCCAGCCGAGTGCCAGATAGAGCGGAGCGGAGAGCCACCGTGACGCGTGCGGCCAGATCAGCTTCAGCGCCACCCCGCCCAGGGCCCCGCCCCAGACCAGCGAGAGCATGATCACGGAGGCGCGGGTCTCCAGCAACAGAACGCAGAACGGTGTGTACGTACCGGCGATGAACAAGAAGATCATCGAGTGGTCCATCCGGCGCATCACCTGGTACCCGCGTGTCGACCACACTCGACGGTGATAGAGCGCGCTGGTGCCGAAGAGGCCGCAGATGGTGAGGCTGTAGACGGCGGTGCTGATCAGGGGTGTCCAGCCGGGGCGGGCGGCGGCGATCGAGCAGAGCACGATGCCGCAGATCAGTGCGACGAAGAACGCGTACGTGTGCAGCCAGCCGCGCATCCGGGGTTTCCCGATGTCGACCGGCTTGAGCCGGGGCCGTGCTGAGGTGGTCACGGAATCAGGTTACGACACCGTAGGTTACCTTCGGGTAGTGCAACGCGTCACGCCGTCCGACCAGCAGTCGACGCGCCGGTGGGCGACCGTCGGCCAGGATGGCGACATGCGGATCAGACTGGTCGGCGCGCACGCCCTCCTGCTCGACCTCACCCCACCGCCGACACCCCGACCCGACGTCACCCCGGCCCCGAGCAGCGATGCCGACAAGGGTTTCCCGACCGTTGGCTTGCCTTCCGGCGGTTCCCCGACCGACGGCTCTCCGAGAGACGGTTCCCCGACGGACGGTTCCCCGACGGAGGGCTCTCCGACGGGCGGTTCCCCGACGGGCGGCTCTCCGACCAGTGGCGGGACGGTCGCCGGGCTGGTCGAGGCGTGGCGAGCCGAGCTGTGGCGTCGCCGCGAGGAGGGTGACCTGGTCGCCGACGAGATCGTGCCGGCCGCCACGACCGTCCTGCTCGACGGCGTGCCGGACCTGGAGGCAACCGCCACCCGCATAGCCGACTGGACCCCCACCCTCCGACTCGCGTCCAACCCCGCGCCTGCGCCTGCGCCCGCGCCCGACACTGACCCTGACCCCGCGACCGCGCCCGCGTCCGACCCCGCGCCCGCGTCCGACCCCGCGCCCGCGTCCGACCCCGCGCCCGCGTCCGACCCCGCGCCCGCGTCCGACCCAAGCGCGAACTGCCCCACTTCACCCCGTCGATCATGGAGTTGTGGCTGCGACAAAGAGCCACACAACGAGACAAATTCTCGACCACAACTCGATGATCGACGCGGAGAGCCCGCGACGGAGCGTGAGCCCGCGACGGAGCGTGAGCCCGCGACGGAGCGTGAGCCCGCGACGGAGCGTGAGCCCGCGATGGAGGCTGCGGCGTTGGGGGCCTCGGTGGGGGCCGGGACAGGGGAAAGGGCGGGGTGGGGCGGTGGCGGTGGGCTGGTCGAGGTGCCGGTCAGCTTCGACGGGGAGGATCTGCCACGAGTCGCCGAACTCTGGCGGGTGGACGTACCGGCGGTGGTGCGTCGGCTGCGGGACACCGAGTTCCGGGTGGCGTTCTGCGGCTTCGCGCCCGGCTTCGGGTACCTGACCGGGTTGCCCGCCGAACTGGCGGTGCCCCGGCTGGCCACCCCCCGTCCCCGGGTGCCGGCCGGTTCGGTCGGGCTGGCCGGGCCGTACGCCGGGATCTATCCGACCGCCTCGCCCGGCGGCTGGCTGCTGGTCGGACGGACCGGGCTGACCCTGTTCGACGTGACGGCGGAGCCGCCTGCGCTGCTCACGCCCGGTACCCGCGTCCGGCTGGTGCCGGCGTGACCGGCGGAACGGCCCGTGGTCCGCAGCGCGCCGAGGCGGCGACCGTCGAGGTGCTGCGGGCTGGGGCGTTGACCACGGTGCAGGATCAGGGACGCGTCGGCTGGGCGCATCTCGGGGTGCCGCGTGCCGGTGCGCTCGACCCGGCGGCGTTGCGGCTGGCCAACCGCCTGGTCGGCAATCCGGAGTCGGCGGCTGGACTGGAGATCACTTTGACCGGCTGCGACCTGCGGATGAACCGGGCCGCCACGGTCGCGGTGGTGGGCGCCGAGGCCGACGTGTGGATCGGTACGCGGCCCGGCGACACCGGTCGCCCGCTGGCCGTGCCGGGCGGGGCGGTGCTCCGGATAGGTCCCGCCCGACGGGGTCTGCGCTGCTGGTTGGCGGTAGCCGGGGGCATCGCGGTGGACCCGGTGCTGGGCAGCCGGTCCACGGACACACTCGCCGGGCTCGGACCGGCACCGCTGCGCGACGGCGATCTGCTGCCGCTCGGTGTCGTGCCCGGTCCGCCCGCGCCCGTCGACCTCACCGTGCCGCCGCCGTTCCCGGCGGAGGTGCACCTGACGGTGCGGCTCGGTCCACGGCAGGACTGGTTCACCCCGGCCGCGCTGGACCGGCTGCTCGGCACGGCGTACCAGGTGAGTCCGTTGAGCAACCGGGTCGGTGCGCGGCTGTCCGGCGCGCCGCTGCCCCGCGCGGTGGCCGGTGAACTGCCCAGCGAGGGCATCGTTCTCGGCGCGGTGCAGGTGCCGGCGGACGGCCAACCGCTGGTCTTCCTCGCCGACCATCCCACCACCGGCGGCTATCCGGTCATCGCGGTGGTGGACGACGTGACCCCGCTCGCGCAGGCCCGTCCAGGCACTACGGTCAGATTTCATGGACCTGAACGCTGACCTCGGTGAGGGATTCGGTATCTGGCCGCTCGGCGACGACGAGGCCCTGCTTGATCTGATCACCTCCGCCAACGTCGCCTGCGGCTTCCACGCCGGGGACGCGCCCACGATGCGTCGGGTCTGTGCCACGGCGGCGCAGCGGGGGGTGGCGATCGGTGCGCAGGTCGGCTACCGGGACCTCGCCGGATTCGGCCGGCGGGCCATCGCGTACGAGTTCGCCGAGCTGCGGGACGAGGTGCTCTATCAGCTCGGCGCGCTCCACGCGTTCTGCCGGGCGTACCGCACCCGGGTCCGCTACCTCAAGCCGCACGGGGCGCTCTATCACGCGGCGGCGTGCGAGGAGATGCCGGCGGCGGCGATCGTCGCGGCGGTCGACGACTTCGACCGGGACCTGCCGCTGCTCTGCCCGCCCGGCTCGGTGCTGGCCCAGCTCGCCCAGGGTGCCGGGATGCGCGTGGTGGCCGAGGGGTTCGCCGACCGCAACTATCTGCCCAACGGCCGGCTGGTGCCGCGCACCTCGCCCGACGCGCTGGTCAGCGACGCTCAGAAGGTGGCGAACCGGGCGGTGCGGATGGCCACCGAGCGCGCGGTGACGGCCGTCGACGGGAGCGTGATCCCGTGTGTCGTCGAGTCGATCTGCCTGCACGGCGACAGCCCCGGCGCGGTGGCCGCCGCGGAACTCGTCCGCGCCGCCCTGATCGACGCCGGAGTGACGCCGACCGCGTTCAGCTGAGTAGATGTTAGGAGGGGTCCCCTGCTATACCGCAGGCGTTAGCAGGGGACCCCTCCTTTCACTTTCAGCCGGCGTCCATGCCGCGCAGCACCAGCGGGAGGCGGGTGCCACCGTCGGGGACCACCCGCAGCGGCACGCCCCAGTCCTGCCGGGTCAGGTGACAGGCCGCGTGCTCGACGTCCGCGTCACAGGTGGCCGCCTGGGCGGTCACCTGGAGCACGCCGTCGGTCACCGAACCGTCGATCACCAGTCGGCGGGACAGGTCGGTGCCGGTGCCCGTCCCCTCCAACAGCAGCTCCGGCGGCGACGCGGAGACCACCAGGCGGGTCGACGGGCCGTACGTCTCGTCCAGCTTCTGCCCCGGCGCCGGCGTGAAGACGACGTCCAGCATGACCTCCCCGGCGGCCAGGTCGGTCGGCTTGCGTTCGGTGCGGTGCCGGGGGCCGTCGACGGTGTCCGCCCCGGCCGCCGAGAGCGCACCCGGGGCCAACCGGGTGATCCGGTGCGCGGACGACTCCACCACCAGCACCGCGCCGTCGGGCGTGAGCACCAGGTCGCTCGGTTCGCCGAGTTCGGTGGCCACCGTGGAGACCCGCTCGGTCGCGGGGTCGTAGCGGCGTACCGCGCCGTTGTAGGTGTCCGCGATCAGCACCGACCCGTCGGGCAGCGCGCAGACGCCGAGCGGGTGCTGGAGCAGCGCCTGCGCCGCCGGCCCGTCCACGTGACCGAAGTCGAACAACCCCTGGCCCACGGCGGTACGCAGGACACCGTTCTCGACGTACCGGACGGCGCTGGTCTCGCTGTCGGCCACCCAGAGGCGGGTGCCGTCGGCGGAGACCGAGAGCCCGGACGGCTGGGCCAGCCACGCCTCGGCCAACGGGCCGTCCCGCAGCGCCTCCACGGTGGTGCCGGCGTACATCCCGGCGGTGCGCTTGATCGGGTCGAACCACCAGAGCTGGTGGATGCCGGCCATCGCGATGACGATGCGGTCGTCGTACCAGGCGAGGTCCCACGGAGAGGAGAGGTCGATCGAGAGCGCGTCGTGCGCGTGGTCGTCGACCGTGGAACGCCACTGACGGCCGGTGCCGGCCACGGTGACCACCTCGCCGGTGGCCAGCCGTACGCCGCGCAGCAGGTGGTTGACGGTGTCGGCGACCACCAGGTCGTAACCGGCGACCTCGGCGACGTGCTCGGGCAGCAGGCACAGGCCCTGCGGCTCGGAGAAGGTGGCGGCCTCGGCCGGTCCGTCGCCCCGGCCCCGGCTGCCGGTGCCGATGGTGCGGACCACCGTCTCGCCGTCGTCGGCCAGCTCGACCACCCGGTGCCGGGCCGAGTCCGACACCAGCAGGCCGCCGTCGGGCAGGGCCACCGCCTTGCCGGGGAAGCGCAGTGTCGTCCGTGGCTCGGCCGGCGGCACGTACGGGCCGTCGCCCCGCCGCAGGGTGCCCTTGGCCTCGTGGGTGGCGATCAGCTCGTCGATCAGTCGGGCCAGCCCTTCGGCGTGACCCTCACCGGCCATCGTGGCCACCACGTAACCCTCCGGGTCGACCACGGCAAGGGTCGGCCAGGCACGGGCCGCGTACTGCTGCCACATGTCCAGCTCGGGGTCGTCGAGCACCGGGTGGTGCACGCCGTACCGCTCGACGGCGGCGGCCAGGGCGTCCGGGTCCTTCTCGTGCTCGAACTTGGGTGAGTGCACACCGATCACGACGAGGACGTCGGCATACTTCTCTTCGAGCGGTCGCAGCTCGTCCAGCACGTGCAGGCAGTTGATGCAGCAGAAGGTCCAGAAGTCCAGGACGGTGATGCGACCCCGCAGATCCGCCAGACGCAGGTCCTTGCCACCGGTGTTCAACCAGGCCCGACCCCGGAGCTCGGGTGCTCGTACGCGTGCACTCATGCACCCCATCGTGCCCTACCGGCCGGACCTCGGTGCCCGTGCGCTGCGGGTACGAACACCGAGGGCGGGACACGGTGACCGTGCCCCGCCCTCGGTGTGACGTGATCAGCTCTCGGTTGCCGGCTTCAGGCAGAGGAACGGGTTCGACGAGACGCCCCGGAGCTCCACCAGCGGCATCGCCGGGTCGGGGCAGCTGTCCCGGGTCTCGACCTTGGACACCACGGTGAAGGCGTCGGTCTCGTCACAGTTGGCGGACACCGCGCTGTTGCCGGACCGCTTGACGCAGGAGCCGACCGCCGGGTCGAAGGCACCTGCCTCGTTCGATCCGCCGATCTTGCCGAGGAGCAGCAGCAGACCGAGCGGGATGGCCAGGATGAGCACTGCGGCGACCAGCACCGCGGCGAGGACCCGACCGTTGCGGACCTTCGGCGCCGGGGTCTCCGGAGCCGGTTCGGCCACCGGCTTGAAGGAGTCGAAGCGACCCTGCTCCGGATCGGACGGCCCGGAGCCGGTGCCGACGTTCGCGCCCCACTGCGGCGGCGACTGCCCCGGCGGCGGGAACGCCGCAGTGTGGTCGGCGCCCGGCTCGGGACGCTTGGCACCGTAGGTGCCGCCCGGACGCTCGGACGGCCCACCGAAGGGCTCACCGCCCGGAGCCCCGAAGCGGTCACCGCCGGGCGGAGCGCCGAAGTGGTCGTTGCTGGGCGGAGCGCCGAAGTGGTCGTTGCCGGGACCACCGAAGCGGTCACCGGGTGCGCCACCGAAGGAGGGTGCGGCACCCGGACCACCGAACGGGTCGCCACCGGGGTGCCCGCCGAAGCGGTCGCCACCGGGCGGGCCGCCGAAGCCGTCGCCGCCGTGCGGGCCGCCGAACGGGTCGGCGGGACGCTCCGGCTCCGGGTGCGGCTTGGTGCCGTTGACCGGGCGGCTGGTCGGCGGCGAGTCGGCGAAGGAAGGCATCCCGGCCGGGAAGGCCGGTGGTGCCACCGGGGAGCCGGGAGCAGCCGACCCGGAGTAGACGCCCGGCCCGCCGATCGGCGGCTCGCGGTCGGTGAAGTGCGGCTCCGGGCTCTGGTCGAACCGGGGTGCCGGCGGCTCGTCCCGCTCCGGAGTCGACTCGCCGGACTCGGGGCGGGCGGGGCGGCCGTACACCCGCGACTGCGCAGCGGGCGGCCCGGCGGGGTGTGCCGAGTGGTCGGCGGGCGGCGTCACCCGGCTGGCCAGCGGCACCGACGCGCTCGCGGAGACCCCACCGGCGGCGGCCGTCGGCGGGACGGCCCGGCCGGCCTCGGGGCTGGTGCGGGGCGCGGGGATGACCGGGGCGGCCGAGACCTGCGGGTCGTCGTGCCGTGGCTCGGGCTGTCCCCAGGCCATGCCGCCGCCCGCCTGGTCGCCGGGGTGGTTGGCGGGCCCGGACTGGTCGGTGCCGTACGCCGGCGGTTGGCCGTAGTCGGCGGGCGGCACGGCGGCCAGGCTGGCACCGGGCACCCGCTGCTCCTGCGGCGGCAACGGCACCTTGTTGCTCGGCGAGATGCCGGGGGCCGGCGCGGGCTGGTAGATCGGAGTGTCCCCGGACCGACCCGCTGCGGGGTCGACGTCGGCCCGACCGGAGTCCGCAGCGCCGCTGCTGCCCCACGCCTCGCCGGGCGCCCACGGTTCCACATCGGTCATTCCGGGCCGGTCGGCGGCGGTACGCGAGGGCAGCGGCTCTCCGCCGGGCGCCCAGGTCGGGGGCGGACCGGCGTCGGTGGGGCGGGCCGATCCGGTGGCGGGCTCGGACGGGGCCCACGCCGGGGCGGACTGCTCCTGGGACGGCGTCGACCACTGCGGCCGCTCCTCGGCCGCCGCACGGGCGCTCGCCCAGTCGGCCGGTGCGTCCGGCTGCGGGGTGGCCCAGTCGGGCTGCGGCGGGCGGTCACCGCTCTGCTGCCAGCTCTCGGCCTGCTGGTCGCCGGGCCAGCCGGGGGCGGGCTCGCGCTGCTGGCCGGTGGCCCAGGCGGGCTGGTCCTGCTGCTCGGGCTGCCACGCGCCGGGTCGGCCCGGCTCGTCGACGCCGGGCTGGTGCGGTGCCGGGTTGGGCGGCGGGACCTGCGCGGTGGCCCGTGCCGGCGGCTCGGCGCGTACCGGTGCCGGCGGGTCGGCCGGTGCCCACTCGGGCTGGGCCGGCTCGGGCGGGGACGCCGGGGCGGCCCAGCCGGGGGTGTGATCGTCGTCTCGTGGTGCGGTGGCCCACTCCGGCTGCTGGCCGCCGCCCCAGCCGTTGGTCGGGCCGGAGGTCGGCTGGCCGGAGGTCGGTTGCGCGGTGGCCCAGTCGGGCTGCCCGGACGTGGGCTGGTGGGGCGTCCACTCCGGCTGCTGCGGAGCGTCCGATGTGGTGGGGGCGCCCCAGGCCGGGCTCTGCTGTCCGCCGGTGGCCCAGGCGGGCTGGTCCGGAGTGGACTGCGCGGCGGGCGTCGCCCAGGCTGGTGGGGCCTGGTCGGCCTGGCCCGGCCACTGCTGCGCAGGAGACTGGTCCCAGTTGCCGGGGGGCGGGGCGTCCGCCTGTCGGGTGGCCTGCGCGCTGCCCCACTGGGCACCCTGCTGGTTCGCCCAGGAGGGTGCGGGTGTGTCGGGTCGCGCGGGCGGTGGGGGAGCCCAGCCGAGGTCGGGGGCGGTTGCGGTGTACCCGCCGTCCGGCTGAGCCGATCGGTCGCCGTATGGCGCCGGTCCGCCGCCCGGCGGCACCTCGTCCGGCTCCTGGCCGGGGCGGTGCGGGCCCTCGGACGTCATGTGTACGCCTCCTCCATCACATGTCGGCCGCCGTCGCCGATGGTCTCGGCAGGGCAGCCGGCGGTGCCGGCGCACCGGCCGTGCCGGCTCCCCGCACCGTATCCCGGTGGCCGCCGATGGGCTCCCGGGGAGCGTCCGTCGTCACCGTCCGTCGTCGATCGGTGTCGAGGTGCTTCTATCGCCTCGACCACTCTCGGCCGTGGACGACGACCGTGCCCCACCGTACCGGGCGCTGCGGCGGGGCGGTATCCCGGTGTCAATGGCCGGTGGAACGCCGACGCCCCGCCCGGGGTGCCCGGGCGGGGCGTCGATCTGGAGGAGGTGATTAACGTCGTGTGGCGTCAGTGCATGTGACGCTGGGCGATCACGAGGATCTCGTCACGGACCGCCGGCGAGTTGGCGGAGCGCAGGGCCCGCTCGATGGCGCGGGCGCGGCGGCTGGCGTCGCGGCGGCTACGGATTCGCTCGATCATGCTCATGGGGGTTCTCCTCCTGCTATTCGGTTGTCGGCCCCTCGATGTCTCTATTCAACCGCAAGCAGGGCGGAACATCCAGCGATTATTAGGTGAGCTGAGCCACCAGCCTACGAATCTTAGGTCGACTGCCTTCTGTGAAGAGTGTTTCGTCAACCAGCGGCAACGGCCGGTGTGCCGGGCGTTCACCCGTGGCACACCGGCCGTCGTGGAGCGGATCAGGTCCAGGCGAGCAGCGCCGCCTCCGGGTCGGCGAGGAAGTCGCCGATGTCGCGCAGGAACTTCGAGCCCAGCTCACCGTCGATGATGCGGTGGTCGAAGGAGAGGCCGAGCGTGGTGACCAGGCGCGGCTTGACCTTGCCCTTGTGCACCCAGGGCATCTCCCGGACCGCGCCAAAGGCCAGGATCGCCGACTCGCCCGGCGGCAGGATCGGCGTACCGGTGTCCACCCCGAACACTCCGACGTTGGTGATGGTCAGGGTGCCGCCGGACATGTCGGCCGGCGAGGTCTTCCCGGCCTTGGCGGTCTGCACCAGGTCGGTCAACGCGTCGGCCAGCTCGCGCAGCGTGAGTCGACCGGCGTCCTTGACGTTCGGCACGATCAGGCCCCGCTCGGTGGCCGCCGCGATGCCGAGGTTGACGTACTCCTTGACGACGATCTCGTCACCGGCCCACGTCGAGTTGACCATCGGGTGACGCTTGACCGCGAGCAGCACCGCCTTGGCGACCAGCAGCAACGGCGAGACGCGTACGTCCCGCCACTCCCGCCGACCGCGCAGCCGGTCCAGCGCCTTCATCGCCCGGGTCACGTCCACGGTCAGGAACTCCGTGACGTGCGGGGCGGTGAAAGCGGACCGGGACATGTTCTCGGCGGTGAGCTTGCGTACCCCCTTGACCGGGATGCGCTGCTCGCGGTCGGCGCCGAAGCTCGCCGCCGCCGGGGCCGAGGCGGTGACCGTGAGCGGCTCCGCCGCCGGGGTCGCCGCCCGCTGCACGTCCTCCCGGGTGATCGAGCCCGACGGCCCGGACCCGGTCAGCGTGCTCAGGTCCACGCCGAGATCCTTGGCGAGCTTGCGCACCGGCGGCTTGGCCAGCACCAGGCCCGCGAGTCGACCGTTGCCGTTGACCGCCGGGGCGGGCGCGACCGGAGCCGCAGCGGGCGTGACCGGGGCGGGCGCGACCGGAGCGGCGGTGGCCTGGGCCGGGACGGCGCCCTTGCGGGGACGGCGCTTCGCCGTGGTGGTCCGTGGGCCGTAGCCGACCAGGACAGCGGTCCGGCCACCCGGTGCCGGGCCGCCGATCAGGCCCGGCTCCACGGCACCCTCGGCCGGCGCCACCTCGACGGCGGCCAACGAGGCCGCCGAGGGAGTGGGCAGGTCACCGGCGGGCGCGCCGGTCGTCGAGGACCCGATCGGCCCGGCGCCCGGGTCGGTGTCGATCGCGATGATCGGCGTACCGACCTCGACCGTGGTGCCCTCCGGGTGGAAGATCGCGTGCACCTGACCGGCCCACTTCGCCGGGATCTCCACCGCCGCCTTGGCGGTTTCCACCTCGACGATCGGCTGGTTCAGCTCGATGGTGTCGCCGACCTTGACCAGCCAGCCGAGGATCTCGCCCTCGGTCAGGCCCTCGCCCAGGTCGGGCAGGTTGAACTCCTTGATCCGGGACATGCCGCTCACCAGCCGAAGGAGCGGTCGACGGCGTCGAGCACCCGGTCGAGGTCGGGCAGGAACTCCTCCTCGACCCGGGCCGCCGGGTAGGGGGTGTCGAAGCCGGTCACCCGCAGCACCGGAGACTCCAGTGAGTAGAAGCACTCCTCGGTGATCCGCGCCGCGATCTCCGCGCCGAGGCCCACGTTGGACGGTGCCTCGTGCACCACCACCGCGCGGCCGGTGCGCCGCACCGACTCGTAGACCACGCCGAGGTCCAGCGGGGAGAGCGTGCGCAGGTCGATGACCTCCAGCTCACGGCCGTCCTCGGCGGCGGCGGTCGCCGCGTCCAGGCAGGTCCGGACCATCGGGCCGTACGCGAGCAGGGTGACGTCGGTGCCGGCCCGCACCACCCGCGCCGAGTGCAGCGGGTACGCCTCGGAGAGCGGGGCGTCCAGGTCGACCTGGCCCTTCTCCCAGTAGCGCCGTTTCGGCTCCAGGAACACGATCGGATCGTCCGAGGCGACCGCCTGCTGGATCATCACGTACGCGTCCTGCGGGCTGGCGCAGGAGACGACCTTCAGCCCGGCGGTGTGCGCGAAGTACGCCTCGGGGGACTCCGAGTGGTGCTCCACCGCGCCGATGCCGCCGCCGAACGGGATCCGGATCACCATCGGGATGTTCAGCTTGCCGCGCGAGCGGTAGTGCATCTTCGCCACCTGCGACACGATCTGGTCGTACGCGGGGTAGACGAAGCCGTCGAACTGGATCTCGCAGACCGGGCGGTAGCCGCGGATGGCCAGACCGACCGCGGTGCCGATGATGCCCGACTCGGCCAACGGGGTGTCGATCACCCGCTGGTCGCCGAAGTCCTTTTGCAACCCGTCGGTGATCCGGAAGACGCCGCCGAGCTTGCCGACGTCCTCGCCCATGATGACGACCTTCGGGTCGTTCTCCAGGGCGCGACGCAGACCGGTGTTGAGGGCCTTGCCGAGGGTGAGCGTCTCCGTGGCCATCAGTGCGCGCTCCCCTCGAACGACTCCAGGTACCGGCTGAACTCCGCTCGCTGCTCGTCCAGCAGCGGCGACCCGTTGGGGTAGACGTGGTCGAAGAGCGTGGTGGGCTCCGGGTTCGGCATGGCCAGCACCCGCTCTCGCAGGTCCACGGCCTCGCGGCGGGCCTGCTCGTCGACCTCGGTGAAGAAGCCGGCGTCGGCGATCTTCTCGCGCTCCAGGAACGCCTTCACCCGGGCGATGGGGTCCTTGGCCTGCCAGGCCTCGACCTCGCTGGCGATCCGGTAGCGGGTCGGGTCGTCGGAGGTGGTGTGCGCCCCCATCCGGTACGTGTACGCCTCGATCAGGCTCGGGCCCTGCCCGTGTCGGGCGTTGTCCAGCGCGTGCCGGGTCACCGCGTACGTGGCCAGCACGTCGTTGCCGTCCACCCGGATGCCGGGGAAGCCGAAGCCGGCGGCGCGGCGGTAGAGGGGGATGCGGGTCTGCCGCTCCAGCGGCTCGGAGATGGCGTACTGGTTGTTCTGGCAGAAGAAGACCAGTGGGGCGTTGAACACGCCGGCCCAGACGAACGACTCGTTGACGTCGCCCTGGCTGGTGGCGCCGTCACCGAAGTACGCGATGACCGCCTCGCCGTCGTCGGTGCCGGTCTTGCCGTCCATCGCGACGCCCATGGCGTACCCGGTCGCGTGCAGGGTCTGCGCCCCGATGACGATCGTGTACATGTTGAACTTGAACTCGTTCGGGTCCCAACCGCCCTGGTCGACCCCGCGGAACAGGCCCAGCGGCATGATCGGGTCGATGCCCCGGCAATAGAGCACGCCGTGCTCGCGGTAGGTGGGGAACGCCATGTCCTGGGTCCGCAGCGCCCGGCCGGAACCGACCTGGGCCGCCTCCTGGCCGAGCAGGCTCGCCCAGATGCCCAGCTCGCCCTGCCGTTGCAGGGCGGTCGCCTCGGCGTCCAGCTTCCGCACCAGCACGAGGTCGCGATAGAGGCCGCGGTACTCCTCGTCGGTGAAGTCGACGCGGTACTCGACGCCGTCCGGGCCGGTCACGCTGTCGACGCGCGCACCCTCGGGGGTGAGCAGTTGTACGAGTTCCGGGTCGCCGGTCGCGGCTTTCCTGGATCGGGGTGCGGCTCGCCGGCCGCGGGGGCCGGCCCCGGGGTCGCCCTTTGCCATCCGTCTCTCCCTGTCGTGTCTGCGTCGGCACCGGGGGGTCACCCGGCCGCGCGACTCGTGCGCCCGCCCCGGCTGGTGCCGGGATCGGTTCCTGGCGGCCACGCATAGCCCCGGTGGGGGTTGCCGCGCGGCGTGAGCCGGATTCTTGGCCGAACCCGGTTCGGGAGCGCCGACGCCCAGTCGCGCCTACCGCGTGGGTGCGCGGAGGTCCCGGCTGCGCTGCCGTCGTGACTCCATATTCGCATCAGAGGTGAGCCGCCCCACACTCCACCTGCCCCGCGTCCCAGGATGGGCCCGGTTCGTTACCTGAAATACCGGAGTGCCGGGTCATGCGACGCGCGACCGATCCGGTGATGGTTTGCCACCATTCGGCCAGATAAGCGTGTCGACACGCGGTGTGGGGTTGGCCGACGCAGAGTCACTGAATCACGCTGGTCGGGCGGACCCCCGAACCAGCTCAGGCGGTCCGCCGGGGCCGCGTCGACGGCCCCGGCCAGGGTCGACGACGAGGAGTGCGCGGTGTCCGAACCAGGTGAGGGTCCCGGGGGGCCGTTCCTCGGCCGGCACCGGGCACCCGGCGGCTATCGCCGGGTGGTGGGCGCCCACCGTGCCGCGCGTGCCGCCACGCCGTCACGGGGCTACCTGCTGACCGTGGCGCTGCTCGCCGGTACGGCCTCGATGCCGGTGCTGGCCGCGATCAGCACCGGGTCGGCGACGGTCGGCAGCACCGCCCTGCCGGGCAGCAGTACGCCGCCGTTCATCCCGACGCCCTCGGTCGGCCCGGTGGTGATCCCGCCGCCGCCCGGCGGTATCCCGACGACCGTGGCGCCCGCGCCGCCGTCGGTCGGCCCGGCCGCGCCGCCCACCGACCCCCGGCCGGAGCGGCGTCCGATGCCGGCTGCCCTGCCGTACGCGCCGCCGCCGGGCCACCGCCCGGAGCCGCCGGACCCGCTGCCCGCGCCCCGGCCGCCCGCCACCACGCCGGCCCCGGTGCCCATCCCGACGCCGAGCCGTACGCCGAGGCCCATCCCCTCGCCGAGTCCGTCGCCGCCGACCGCCTCGCCCTCGCCCTCGCCGACCGATCCGCCCTCCTCCCCGACGGCGTCGGTCGACCCGAGCATCTCCACCGACCCGGGGACCACCCCGGACCCGTCGGAGTCCACCGGCCCGACCGCCTCGACCGATCCGACCGCCTCGGACGGACCGACGGAGACGGGTGACCCGCCGTCGGGCGGCCCGACCATCTCGGGTGACCCGACCGATCCGACCGACCCGCCGTCCAGCCTGCTGCCCGGGCCGGTGCTGCCGCCGTCCGACGGTAACGGCCACGCCCGGTCGCGCGCCCGGTTCCGGCTTCGGAAGCGGGGGTGTGCGTCGGAGTCCACCGGGCCCGCGTCCGAGCGTTGAGGGCCGCCTGAACGGCCGGAGCCACCCGCGCACAAGCGCTGCGGTTCCGGTGCTTCAGCCCTAGCTCGGGCGCGGCGGGTCGGGTCGCAGCATCGGTGGGTGCAGGATCGCGGCCGGTCCACGCCGGAACAGTTGTGCCGGTCGACCTCGCTCGCCCTCGGTGGAGCGGCCGACCGGGTCCAGGAAGCCCGGCGTGCCGGTCACCTTGCGATGGAAGTTGCGCGGGTCGAGGGTCGTCCCCCAGACCGTCTCGTAGACCGCCCGGAGCTGGGCCACCGTGAACTCGGGCGGGCAGAACGCGGCCGCCAACGGGGTGTACTCCAGCTTGGCCCGGGCCCGTTCCAGGCCGTCGGCCAGGATCCGCTCGTGGTCGAAGGCGAGCTGGCCGGGGACCAGCCGCGCCAGCGGGAGCCAGTCGGCCGAGGCGGCGTCCGTACCGGCCACCGGGTTGGCCTGGTCGGGCAGCAGCGCCAGCCAGGCCACGGTGACGACCCGGCCGCGCGGGTCCCGGTCGGGACGGCCGTACGTGCCGAGTTGCTCCAGGTGCCCGGCCGGCTCGGCCAGGCCGGTCTCCTCGGCCAACTCCCGGGTGGCGGCGGCGGCCAGGTCCTCGTCGATCCCGACGAACCCGCCGGGCAGCGCCCACCTGTCCAGGTACGGCTCGATGCCGCGCCGGACCAGCAGGACGCAGAGCTGCTCCGCGCGCACGGTCAGCACGACCAGGTCGACGGTCACCGCGAACGGCGGGTACTCGCTCATCTCTTTATCACCACCTTGACGACAAAGTAGCAGACCCTTTATCGTCATGGAGACGACAAAGGGAGGCGAGAGTCATGGCCGACGTGACGAGGCGACTGTTCCTGCGCCACCTGCGTGGCACCCCGACCAGTTGGGTGCGCCTGCACGTGGGCGGCCGGATCCGTCGCGAGGGAGTGGGCCAGTCGTTCTGGTACCGCCCACTGCGCGCCGTGCTCAGCGAGGTGCCGGTGGACGACCGCGAGCTGCCGCTGCTCTTCCACGCCCGCACCGGCGACTTCGCCGACATCACCGTGCAGGCCACCGTCACCTACCGCGTCGCCGACCCGGCGCTGGCCGCCGGACGGCTCGACTTCTCGGTCGACCCGCGCACCGGCAAGGCGCGGGCCCGCCCGCTGGACCAGGTGGCCACCCTGCTGGCCGAGCTGGCCCAGCAACCCGCGCTCGACCTGCTCGCCCGGGTGCCGCTGGCCGAGGCGCTGACCACCGTCGCGCCGGTCCGCGAGGCGGTCTCCGACGCGCTGGCCACCGAGGCCCGGCTGGCCGACATCGGGGTGGCCGTGGTCAGCGCCCGGGTGGTGGCGATCCGGCCCGAGCCGGAGCTGGAACGCGCCCTGCAGACCCCCACCCGGGAGGCGGTGCAGGTCCAGGCCGACCGGGCCACGTACGCCCGTCGGGCGCAGGCCGTCGAGCAGGAACGCGCGATCGCCGAGAACGAACTCCAGAACAAGATCGAACTGGCCCGGCGCGAGCAGCAGCTCGTCGAGCAGCACGGGGCGAACACCCACCGCCGGGCCGAGCTGGAGGCCGCCGCCGAACTGGCCGCCGCCCAGGGACGGGCCGAGCGGGACAAGGTGACCGACGCCGCTGCCGCCGACCGGGCTCGGGTGCTCGCCGCCGCCGAGGCCGAGAAGGACCGGATGCTGGCCGCCGCGAAGGCCGAGGGCGTACGCGCCGTCGGGCACGCCGAGGCCGAGGCGGAGGCGGCCCGCCTGGCCGCGTACGCGGAGCTGCCGCCGGAGGTGCTGCGGGCCCTGACCGTCCGGGAACTCGCCGGTCAGTTGCCGCAGATCGGCCAGCTCACCGTCACGCCGGACATGCTGACCGACCTGCTCGGTCGGCTGGCACCCGGCCGATGAGCGCCGACCGGGGCCCCGACGGGTGGGCCGGGCCGGGGCTGGCCCCCCGGGTGGTGGTGGTCAGCCGGCGCAGTGAGCTGGACGAGCTGCTGGCCCGGCACGGCACCCGGGCCGCCGCCGAGTGGTACCTGGCCGCCCGGGGACGGTCGCTGACCGAGGTGATCGACCGGCACGAGGCACTGGCAGCGGCGCTGACGACGGTCGGCGCCGCCGTGCCGGCCGACTGGCGACGCGGCGCGGTGGACCGCGACGACCTGCCGCGCTTCCTGTTCGCGCCGGAGGACGTCGTGGTCGCCGTCGGGCCGGACGGTCTGGTCGCCAACGTGGCGAAGTACCTGACCGGGCAGCCGGTGATCGGGGTCGACCCGGAGCCGGGCCGCAACGCCGGAGTGCTGGTCCGGCACCGGGCGGACGGGCTGGCCGCGCTGCTGCCGGCGGTGGCGGCGCAGCGGGCGACGACCCGGTCCCGGGCGATGGTCCGCGCCGCCCTGGACGACGGGCAGGAACTCCTCGGCCTCAACGAGGTGTACGTCGGCCACGCCTCCCACCAGTCCGCCCGCTATCTGCTCTCGGTGCCGGTCGACGGGCGGGAGCGCCGGGAACGGCACTCCTCCTCGGGCGTGGTGGTGGGCAGCGGTACGGGGGCGACCGGCTGGTGCGCGTCCATCGCGCGGGACCGTCCGGGGGCGCCGCGCCCACCCGCGCCGGAGGAGGCGGCCCTGTGCTGGTTCGTCCGGGAGGCGTGGCCGTCCCCGGTGACCGGGGTGAGCCTCACCGCCGGCCGCCTCGACGACGGCGACCGGCTGGAGTTGACCGCCGAGTCCGACGGCCTGGTGGTCTTCGCCGATGGGCTGGAGGCCGACCGGCTCACGCTCGACTGGGGGCAGCGCCTCACCGTCGACGTCGCACCCCGCCGACTCACCCTGGTCGAGCCGTGACGCGGTCAGCCGTCGTCGGCGAGGCGGTGCCGGTTGGCCTCGATCCAGGCGTCCAGGGCAGCCGGGTCGTCCGGGTCGACGCCGTCGGCCATCAACTGGGCGACGGCGGCGGTCGCCGGGCTGCGCCGCTCACCGGTGGCGTAGAGCCGGACGAACTCCGGCACCATCTCCTCGATCCCGGTGTCCGTCGCGGACACCGCCGACGCCGGCAGTCCCCGCTTGCGGGCCGCGTACGCGGTGAAGGCGCGCAACACCCGGGGCAGCATCGCCGCGTCGTCCATGTCGAGTACGGCCCGCCGGTGCACCCAGTCGAGCAGGAACAACCCGGCCACGGTGGGGCTCCACCGCAGCGGGTCGGTGTCCGGGAAGGTGGCCGCGTGGTCGAGCAGCAGGCCCAGGCAGAAGTGCAGGGAAGCGAGGTCCCCGCCGTCGATGCTGTCCAGCCCGGCCCGCGCCGCCTCCGGCGAGGCCAGGAAACGTCGGATCAGGTCGGAGCGCTCGGTCTCCGTGAGCGGTTCGTCGTCCGGCCGGTCCGATGCCGACGGTGTGGCCGGTAGCAACGCCAGCCGGGCCCCGACCAGGGCGCGGTCGGTGGCGAGCGAGCCCGCGCCCGGCAACTGCCCCAGGCGGTCGGTCACCGCCAGGTGGCGGCCCACCTCGTCACGCATCCGGGCCGGTTCCTCCTCCCGGAACCACGTCAGCTCGTCGTCGGCGCAGAGCTGCCGGACCTGGTCGAGGATCCGGGCGGCCGGCCCGCCGACGAAGACGTCCTTGGTGATGCCGATGTTGTGGTCGACCAGGGCCACCAGCGCGTGCTCCGGCCCGCCGGTGGCGTCGTCGTAGGCGAAGGTGGCCAGGTAGGAGGTCTGGTCGCCGTACACGTCGCCGTACGCCCAGGCGCCGGTGAGGTGCACCTTGCCGAGCTGCCCGGACCAGGCGGGTGCGGTGGCGCCGGGACGTACCCGGTCGGCGCCGGTGGCGTCCGGGACCAGAGCGGCGAAGACCGCGCGGACGGTGGTCGCCGCGGCGGTCCGCCGTCGCGAGGTGGCGGCGAGGAAGCCGCCCACGAAATCGCGGATCGCCGTCTCCCGGTCGGTCTCCGCCACCTCGTAGACGCTGCCCAGCAGCGCCGCGCCGAGCATCTCCGCGTCCAGCGCCGTATCGAGCTTGGTCACGTCGCGAGCGGCGTGCAGCACCGCGTCGTAAGGGGTCTGTGGCGTGGCCATGACCCGACACTACGCCGCCGGTCACGCAGTCGGTTGCCGAGCCAACCGACCGGCGTGGCCCCCGACCGAGGCTCAGCGGTGCCGGGCGACCTCCAGCACGGTCCGGGCGTCGGCGTGCGCGGCGATCACGGCTCGCACCGGTGACAGCACGTACTCCTCGCCGACCTGGCCCATCGCCCTGGTCAGCCGGTCCTCGGCCCGACGGCGTACGCGGCGGGCGGCCCACCGGCTGATCGGCCGGGTCAGGGCGGCCAGCAGCAGCCCGGACAGCAACCCGCCGAGCAGCAGCAGCGTCGGCGCCGGCACCGCGCCGACCATCGGATGCTCCAACTCGGGCAACCCCAGGATCCGCAGCGCGTAGCCCAGGAACAGCCAGCCCAACCCGGCCACCGCAGCGACGGTCACCACCCACTGCAACCCGCCGACCAGGCGCCACCAGGTGCGGGGACGGTGTAGTCCCAGGTCGGTGCCGGCGAGCGCGCGGTCCAGCGCGTCCGGCAGGTCGGCGAGGCGCGATCGGGCCGCCGCGCTCACCGCCGCCGGCCAGGCGCTCGGCAGTCCCTCACCGGCCCGCTCCGCCACCGTACGCAGCGCCAGGGCCAGCGCCGACTTGTCGGCCGCACCGGGCTCGGGTACGGACGTCGCGGCGGCCAGGGCCTGCTCGGGGTCGTCGGCGCCGGGCTGCGGACCGGTCAGGTGCAGTCGGCGCAGCGGATCGGGGCGCAGCCGCCGCCAGAACCGGACCAACGGCCAGCCGGTACGCGACGCGGCCCGGTGCCGGTACGCCTGCTCGACCGCACTGAGCACGGTCGGCACCCCGGCCACCGCGCTCAACGCCCGGTTCAGCTTGGCCACCGCAGGGTCGTCGGCGGCGAGGGCCGTCCGGGGTGCCCCGACCATGTCGTCCAACGTGTCCACGACCGCGTCCAGGTCACCGGTGAGGCGGCGCAGTGCCGCCTGCCGCTCGGCGACCGTGCGTTCCAACTCCGTCCGGAGCACCTCGTGGCCGCTCGGTTCGACGATCGTGGTGGCCAGCAGCGGCACGCCGTCCAGCCCGTCCGCGTCGAGCAGCCGGCGCAGGTCGGCCAGCACCCGGGGCACCTCGGCCGGGGGCAACCGGTCGGCCTGGTTGAGCACGACCAGGGTGACGTCCCGGTGCCGCTGGAACTCGCGCAGGTAGGCGGCGTGCACCACCCGGTCGGCGTACTTCTCCGGGTCGACCACCCAGATCACCAGGTCGACCAGGCCGAGTAGCCGGTCCACCTCCAGACGGTGCGCGTGCTGCACCGAGTCGAAGTCCGGCAGGTCGAGCAGGATCAGCCCGTGCAGGGTGGACTCGTCATCGCCGTCGAGCAGGCTCTCCCGGACGAACCGGTGCTTGGGCAGCACGCCGAGCCAGTCGAGCAACCGGGCGCCGCCGTCGAGCGGGCCCCACACGCAGGCGTGGGTCACGCCGGTGGTCGGGCGGCGTACTCCGACCGGCGACAGGTTCCTGCCGGCCATCGCGTTGAACAGGCTCGACTTGCCGCTGCCGGTGGCGCCGGCCAGCGCGACCACGGTGTGGTCACGGGAGAGCGACAACCGGGTGCCTGCCCGTTCCACCAGGGTGCGCGCCGGGCTCAGCGGGGTGTCGGGAAGGTATCCGTCGACGAGGCCGAGGAAGCGGTGCACCGCCTCCAATCGGGCGGCCAACTGGTCCGCGTCCACCCGTCCGTCGCTGATCCGCAACGCCTCGCGGAGGCGTCCCCCCATGCCCATCACGCCGCCGCCCCACTGCGATCGTCCGTGGCGAAACCGCTGCGCGTCCGGGCCGCCTCCACCTGGGCGGCCGCCTCGCGCAGCGCCGTCGCGTGCCGGGCCGCCGGCCGGGCCTGGTCGGTCCGGCCCAGATACCGGGCGGCCTCCTCGTCGAGCAGCGCGCATACCCGGTCCAGCAGGTCCTCCCGAGCCTTCGCGGCCAGCGTACGCACGGCCTGGTCACCGAAGATCGCCTGAAGTACGGCCTGGCCGGCGACGGTGGTCCCGGCCCCGGTGGCGACCTCCAGGCCGGTCGGGATGAACGCCGTCGAGGCGAACACCGCGATCATGACGGCCAACCCGGTGGCGTTGACCGCGTACGCCGCCGTGCGGGCCACGAAACGCCGGTCACCGCCCTCGGCCCGGACCAGCTCCAGCACCCCGCGTTGCCAGTCCCGGACCAGCCGCTCGGCCCGCTCGGGCAGGTCGGCCGAGTGGTGCGCCAGATCCGGGGTGAGCAGTGCGGCACCCGCCGGATGCGCCTTCCACCCGGTGTGCGCGTGCTCGGCCGCCTCGGCCGCCACGCCCCGCAGCAACGTCGTCAACTGGGACTCGATGGCGTCGCGCAACTCCACGGCGGGAGCCGGACGTCGGCTGAACGTCGCCGTGAGGCGGTCGCGCAGCCGCCCGATCCGCGCCTCCAGGCTGCGGAAGAAGTCGCTGGTGCCGATGAACTCCTGCCACCGGGCCAGGACCTCGCCCCGGAGCAGCCGCCCGTCGCGCAGGCCCTGCTCGACCATCCGGTTCGCGGCCCGGTAGGCGGCCAGCACCCGTTCGTCGAGGGCGTCGGCGGCGGTCACCTGCTCGTCGGCGGCGACGGCCAGACTCTCGACCGACGGCGCCAGCGCGGCCAGCGCGCCACCCAAGGTCTGCCGGACCACCGCCGCGCGGGCGTCCGCGTCGGCGGCCAGCCGGGCGAACCAGTCCGCCAGCGGCGCGGTGACCCGGTCCGGCAGCAGCCCCTGGCCATCGACCCAGGTCTCCGGCAGGACGAACAGCGGTGCCGCGCCGAGGTTCTGCTCGGCCAGCATCTCGGCGAGATGGGCGGCGACCTCGTCGGTGGCCTCGGCGGGCACCCGGTCGAGCACCAGCGCGATGACCGCGCCCCGGGCCCGCGCCCCGTGCAGCAGCTCCCAGGGCACGGCGTCGGCGTACCGGGCGGCGGTGGTGACGAAGAGCCAGAGGTCGGCGGCGGCGAGCAGTTGGTTGGCCAGCGCGCGGTTGGCGTCGACCACCGAGTCGATGTCGGGGGCGTCCAGGAACGCCAGCCCGGGGGCCAGGGCCGGGGCGGTGACCAGATGCAGCGAGCGGGGGTCGTCGCTGGGCTGGTTGGTGCGGGTCAGGCCGGGGAGGAGCTCCCCGCGACGGAACCAGGGCGAGTCGGCCGGATTGCAGACCAGGACCGGGGAGCGGGTGGTCGGCCGCAGCACCCCGGCGGCGCTGACCCGCGCCTGGACCAGGCTGTTGACCAGGGTCGACTTGCCGGCGCCGGTCGATCCGCCGACCACCACCAGCAGCGGCGCGTCGAGGCGGGAGAGCCGGGGTATCAGGTAGTCGTCGAGCTGGTCGGCGAGAGCGGCGGCGGTCCGGCCGGCAGGCTCCGCCGAGGGCAGGACCAGCGGGAAACGCGCCGCTCCGATCGCGGCCCGCAGGCTGGTCAGCGCGTCGGGCAGGGCGTCGTCCCCGAATGCCGCGGGCCGGTCCTCCCCGCCGGTGGAGCCGGTGCGGGCTGCGACGGCGGGCGTGCCGAAAGGTGAGGCGGAATCGCCGTTCGTCGTCACCGCTAAAGCGTGCCCGACCGACACAAGGTAAGACAACCAGTCGGTATCGAACGGTGACTTGCGCCAACCCGACTCAACCCTGACTTGACGATTCCGGGAGGCGTGGCAGTATTGAGTCAAGTTCACTCAACTTGAGGTGGGGTCGCTGTGGGCGGCGCCGCCGGTCAGGGCGACGGGGGGCCCGTCACCTGCACAACGTTACGAAGCGAGGAAGCGAAGATGGCACGTGCGGTCGGTATCGACCTCGGCACGACGAACTCCTGCGTCAGCGTCCTGGAGGGCGGTGAGCCCACCGTCATCGCCAATGCCGAGGGCTCGCGGACGACCCCGTCGATCGTCGCGTTCGCCCGCAACGGCGAGGTGCTCGTCGGCGAGGTGGCCAAGCGCCAGGCGGTGACGAACCCGGACCGGACGATCCGCTCGGTCAAGCGGGAGATCGGCACCAACTGGTCCGTCGACATCGACGGCAAGAAGTACACCCCGCAGGAGATCTCGGCCCGGACGCTGATGAAGCTCAAGCGGGACGCCGAGGCGTACCTGGGCGAGCAGATCACCGACGCGGTGATCACCGTCCCGGCGTACTTCAACGACGGCCAGCGTCAGGCCACCAAGGAGGCCGGCGAGATCGCCGGCTTCAACGTGCTGCGGATCGTGAACGAGCCGACCGCGGCCGCCCTGGCGTACGGCCTGGACAAGGGCTCCAAGGAGCAGACCGTCCTGGTCTTCGACCTCGGTGGCGGCACCTTCGACGTGTCGCTGCTGGAGCTGGCCGAGGGCGTCATCGAGGTCAAGTCGACCAGCGGTGACAACCTGCTCGGCGGTGACGACTGGGACCAGCGCATCATCGACCACCTGGTCAAGACCTTCCGGGGCGAGCACGGCATCGACCTGTCGCAGGACAAGATGGCGCTGCAGCGGCTCAAGGAGGCCGCCGAGAAGGCCAAGATCGAGCTGTCCGCCGCCACCACCAGCAACATCAACCTGCCGTACATCACCGCCGGCTCCGCCGGCCCGCTGCACCTGGACGTGACGCTCAGCCGGGCCGAGTTCCAGCGGATGACGCAGGACCTGCTGGACCGCTGCAAGGGCCCGTTCGAGCAGGCGGTCAAGGACGCCGGGATCAAGGTCTCGGACGTCGAGCACGTGATCCTGGTCGGTGGTTCGACCCGGATGCCGGCCGTGACCGAGCTGGTGAAGCAGCTCACCGGCCGCGACCCGAACAAGGGCGTCAACCCGGACGAGGTCGTCGCCGTCGGCGCCGCCCTCCAGGCCGGTGTGCTCAAGGGCGAGGTCAAGGACGTCCTGCTGCTCGACGTGACCCCGCTGAGCCTGGGCATCGAGACCAAGGGCGGCATCTTCACCAAGCTGATCGAGCGCAACACCACCATCCCGACCAAGCGGTCCGAGGTGTTTACCACCGCCGACGACAACCAGCCGTCGGTGCTGATCCAGGTCTTCCAGGGTGAGCGCGAGATCGCCGCGTACAACAAGAAGCTCGGCACCTTCGAGCTGACCGGTCTCCCGCCGGCCCCGCGTGGCGTGCCGCAGATCGAGGTCACCTTCGACATCGACGCCAACGGCATCGTCAACGTGCACGCGAAGGACCTGGGCACCGGCAAGGAGCAGAAGATGACCATCACCGGCGGCTCCTCGCTGCCGAAGGATGACATCGAGCGGATGCGCCGGGACGCCGAGGAGCACGCCGAGGAGGACAAGCGTCGTCGCGACGAGGCCGAGAGCCGCAACGTCGCCGAGGCCCTCCAGTGGCAGACCGAGAAGTTCCTCGCCGAGAACGGCGACAAGCTGCCCGCCGAGAACCGCGACAAGCTGAACGAGGCGCTCGGTGAGCTGCGCGGCGCGCTCGGTGGTAGCGACATCGATAAAATCAAGTCGGCACACGAGCGGCTGGCGCAGGTCTCCCAGGAGGCGGGCTCGCTGCTCTACGCGCAGCAGGCCGAGCAGGCTCCGGGCGGCGAGGCGGGCGGCGCGGCCGGTGCTGGTGCCGCCGGTGCTGGTGCGGCTGGTGCCGGTGCCACCGGCGGTCCGGCCGGCGGCGCGCGGCCCGGCGCGGACGACGTGGTCGACGCGGAGATCGTGGACGAGGACAAGAAGTGACGGTCCTGGTCGAGGCGATCTTCACGGGCAGAGGGATGAGGTAGTCGTATGACGGAGAAGCCACGAGCCGCTGACCCGGGCGACACCGGGTCGGCGCCGGGTGGCTCGGCGTCCGAGCCGGCCGCCGGTGAGACGCCGCGCGTCGTCATCCGCAACAACCGCAAGATCAGCCAGACCCGCGAGCCGGAGGGGACGGCGGCCGACGCCGGCTCCGACGTACCTGCCGAGGGGCTGGTCGAGGACGCCGAGGTCGTGGTCGACGCGATCGAGGTCGAGGCCGAGGCGCTGAGCGAACCGACCACCGACGGCCCGCCGGTGGTGGACTCCCCGGCCAAGCCGGTCGGGGAGCCGTCCGAGGCGGCCGGTCGTGGGCTCGGTGCCGAGGTGGGGGCGCTCCGCGCCGACCTGGAGGAGCGCACTCGGGACCTGCAACGGGTCACCGCCGAGTACGCCAACTACCGCAAGCGGGTCGAGCGGGACCGTGGCCTGGTCACCGAGCAGGCGACCGGCTCGGTGCTGGCCGCGCTGCTGCCGATCCTGGACGACCTGGACCGGGCCCGGGAACACGGCGATCTGGTCGGTCCGTTCGGTTCGGTGGCCGAGCAACTCACCACCGCGCTGGGCAAGTTCGGGCTGACCCCGTTCGGCGAGCAGGGCGACCCGTTCGACCCGACGCTGCACGAGGCCGTGGCGCACCAGACCTCGGCCGACGTCACCGAGCCCACCTGCGTGCAGGTGATGCGTCGGGGCTACCAGATCGGTGAGCGGTTGTTGCGGCCCGCGATGGTCGCGGTCGCCGACCCGGAATAGTGCACGACGGTGACCGGGCCGTCCCGCCCGCCGAACTCCGGCGGGCGGGACGGCCCGGAGCCGGAGGTGGGGAGGAGGTGGACGGTTGAGTTCCAAGGACTGGATCGAGAAGGACTACTACGCGGTCCTGGGCGTGGCGAAGACCGCCTCCGCTGACGAGATCAAGAAGGTGTACCGCAAGCTCGCCCGCGAGTCGCACCCGGATCACAACCCCGGCGACCCCAAGGCCGAGGAGCGCTTCAAGTCGGTCTCCGAGGCGTACGCGGTGCTCGGTGACGACGCCAAACGCCGCGAGTACGACGAGATGCGCTCGCTGTTCGGCTCGGGCGCGTACCGGCGCGGTGCCCGCCCGGGTGGCCAGCCCGGCGGCATGCCGTTCGACGTCTCCGACCTGTTCGGCAACGCGCAGTCGGCCGGCGGTGGCCGGTTCGCCGGTGGCGGCATCTCGGACCTGTTCAGCTCGATCTTCTCGGGCGGCGCGGGTGGCGCAGGCGCTACCGGCCCGGCCCGGGGACGCGACATCGAGACCGAGGTGGCGCTCGACTTCGACGACGCGGTCCGGGGGGTGACCCTGCCGCTGACCCTGCGGGCACCCGGGGTCTGCGACACCTGCCACGGCAACGGTGCGAAGCCGGGCACCGTGCCGAGGACCTGCCAGGTCTGCCACGGTGCCGGGGTGAACCACCGCAACCAGGGTGCGTTCAGCCTCGCCGAGCCCTGCCGCAACTGCCAGGGCGCCGGGACCGTGGTCGACGAGAAGTGCCCGGAGTGCCAGGGCACGGGCGGCGTCACCAAGGCCCGTACGCTCAACGTCCGTTTCCCGGCCGGGGTGGCCGACGGACAGCGGATCCGGCTGGCGGGCCGGGGCGAGCCGGGCGAGCGCGGCGGCCCGGCGGGAGACCTGTTCGTGCACGTCAAGGTGCGGCCGGACGAGCTGTTCGGGCGCTCCGGTGACGACCTCACGCTGACCGTGCCGATCACCTTCACCGAGGCGGTGCTCGGCACCGACCTGCGGGTGCCGACGCTCGACGGCGCGGTGACCCTGCGGGTGCCGGCGGGTACGCCGAGCGGGCGGATCCTGCGTGCCCGGGGCAAGGGGGTCAGCCGTCGGGACGGCCAGACCGGGGACCTGCTCGTCACGCTCGACGTGGTAGTGCCGGCCCGGGTCTCCGACGAGGCACGCGCGGCCCTGGAGACGTTCGCCGCGCAGACCCCGCCGGCGGCGCGAGAACATCTCGACGCGCGGGTGCGTCGGAGCGGATGATGGGTGTAGCGGTGCGGAGGTGAACGGGATGGACGGGTTCGTCGGTTCGGATGACCCCACCTACGAGGCCAAGGTGCTGATGATCTCGGTCGCGGCGCGGATGGCGGGGATGCACCCGCAGACGTTGCGCCAGTACGACCGGCTCGGCCTGGTGCAGGCCGGCCGGGCGGCCGGTGGGGGTCGCCGCTACAGCGTGCGGGACGTGGTCCTGCTGCGCGAGGTGCAGCGGCTCAGCCAGGACGATGGTGTCAACCTGGCCGGGATCAAGCGGATCATCGGCCTGGAGCGGCTGTTCGAGCAGGCACAGCAGCGGGTCGCCCACCTGGAGGCCGAGCTGGAGGCCGCGTACCGCCGGATCGCCGAGCTGGAGTCGCTGGCCCGCTTCCCCGGGCGTGACCTGGTGCCGACGAACCAGACCTCCACGGCCCTGGTGGTCTGGCGTCCCCGACGCAGCCCCGGCCGCTGACGATCGATATCCGGCCCCGGTGCGGTGACAACCGCGCCGGGGCCGTCTCGTGTCTGCGCTCGGGGCGGGATCGTGTTGGCGGCCACGACCGGGCCGAATCCACCCCGTCCCCAGCCCGTCTCCGTTACGCTGAAAATCAGGTCCAAACAACTCAATTCGGACTTCGGCGCTGGCAGGGGGAGCCATGACGGACGCGGCGAAGAAGGTGGCCGAGCAGGCGGAACGCCGGCTCGACAGGTTGTCCGAGAACGTCCAGCGGCGATTCGACCGGATCACCAAGGGGCGGTTCGCCGACCAGGTCCGCAGCGGTCGTTTCAGCGGCCAGGGCGGCCGGTCCACCGGCCCCGCCCCGTCGGGCGGCCGGTCCGCCGGCCCGGACCAGGGCCGAGCCGGTCACGGCGCCGGCCGGGTGCGGACCGACCAGCACCGCCGAGAACACGGCGGCCCACCCCGCTGAAGACCACAGAGGGGCCACAGACGTACGGGCCGGGAGCCACGGGGGTTCCCGGCCCGTCCACACCCCCCAAGTCACACCCCCGGCTGCTCCCCGACATGCCCCGCCCTCAACAGACGTCAACCCCCACGAGGTCGGCAGGCGACGACACGTCCGCCGGCTGGGTGTGGCCCTACCGTGCCCGGCGCAGGGATCAAGCCTGACCGCCCGGAGCCGGGCACGGTAGGGCCACACCCCCCACAGCAACCACTAGAGCCGCCGACCCTCGCGAACCAACCCACCTTCGCACCACTCGCGATACACGAACAGCTCCGGCCGGGACAGCAGCACCCGGCTGTTGTGCGCCCAGGTGCGCATCATCTCGTCGCCGTTGCGCTCGGCCTGGTCGACCAGCTTGCGGAAGCGTCGCTTCGGGTGTGCCCGGAAGTTCGTCCGGATTCCGTCGGCGGCATAGATGTAGAGGCAGTGCAGCGCGAACCGGCGGGCCGGGCAGTGCGCGTCCATCGCCAGGTCGAACAGCGTCATGATCAGCCGGTCGCCGGAGACCAGCAGGTCCCAGTCGGGTGGCATGGACGTCAACGGCACCGAGTCGGGCTGGTACGCCCACGATCGCAACTCCGCCGGACTCGGGTCGACGGGGTTGGCGAAGCCGTGGAACGTTGATTCCTGCACGCTCACCGGCCAACCTTCCGTTCGCGTCGGCGCCGAGGCGTCCGCCCCCCGCGAACCCCGGCTGCTGGGGCGAAACGGTAACGCGGTACCCGTGAGTACGGGTAGCCCCTACAGAAAGCAATTCGGCATCGGTTGCCTGGCCGGGGTGGTCCGGACGGCCGACGATCACTTTCAGTCAGGTCGTGATCACCGGTCATGGTCTATCCGGGGCTGCCGCCCCGGCTGCCTGCACCGCCGCCCGCCGCCGCGACCAGCGTTTGAACCAGGCGGCATCGGGCAGTCGGGCCAGCACCGGCCCGGTCACCACCGTGATCAATACGTACGTGGCGGCCAGGGCGGCAAGTTTCGGCGAAACGGTGCCGGCGCTCACCGCGAGGCCGGCGATGACGATGGAGAACTCCCCTCGGGGCACCAGGGTCAACCCGGCCCGCCAGCGTCCCGGTTCGGTGATGCCGACCCGCCTCGCGGCCAGGTAGCCGGTCAGCGTCTTGGTGGCGATGGTGACCAGGGCGAGCAGTACTGCGGGCAGCAGCACCGGCGGAATGTGCCGAGGGTCGGTGGCGAGCCCGAAGAAGACGAAGAAGACGGCGGCGAACAGGTCGCGCAACGGCGTCAGCAGCTCGGTGGCGTGATGGGCCACCGGCCCGGAGAGCGCGATACCGACCAGGAAGGCACCGACCGCCGCCGACACCTGGAGCTTCGCGGCGACCCCGGCGACCAGCAGGGTCAGGCCGAGCACACCCAGCAGCAGCGCCTCGGGATGGTCGGCGGACATGGCCCGGGAGACGAGATCGCCGTAGCGGAGCGCCACCACCAGCACGACGACCACCGTCAGCACCGCGACGCCGAGCGCGACCCCACCCTTGACCAGCCCGACCCCGGCCAGCAGCGCGGTCACCAGTGGCAGGTAGAACGCCATCGCGAGGTCCTCGACCACCAGCACCGACAGGACCACCGGCGTCTCCCGGTTACCGAGCCGACCCAGGTCCGACAGGATCTTGGCGATCACCCCGGAGGACGAGATCCAGGTGATCCCGCCGAGCACCACCGCGGCCACCCAGCCCCAGCCGAGCAGCAGCGCGAACGCCGCACCCGGCAGCGCGTTGAGCACCGCGTCGAGCACCCCTGCCGGTGCGGCCGACCGCAGGTTGCCGACCAGCTCGTCGGCCGAGTACTCCAGGCCGAGCATCAGCAGCAGCAGGATCACGCCGATCTCCGCGCCGATCGCGAAGAAGTCCTCGCTGGCGTGCAGCTCCAGCACGCCGCCGTGGCCGAGGACCAGACCGGCCAACAGGTAGAGCGGGATCGGCGAGAGCCCGATCCGCCGGCCGAGCCGGCCGAGCAACCCGAGCAGGAACAACAGCGCGCCGACCTGGATGAGCAGGTTGGTGAAGTCGTGCATCCGAGGCTCAGCCGACCGGTGAGCGCACGGCGGACGACCGGGACGCGCCGGGGACGTCCCGGCGGGAGAGTGTCCCCGGCGGGTGGCCGAATTCCGTCATCATGTCGTGGCGTACGCCGCTGCTCGGTTGAGCGGTCTGCTCGACGCGTGCTCGCACGGGCTCAGGCTACTCTCGCGACGGAGGCCGCATGACCGCCCGACGAACTCGTTGCCTGGCAGTTCTCCCGCTGTTCACGCTGCTCGCGGGATGCTCGATCGGGGACATCCGGCGCAGCGCCCCGGCCCCCGAACCACCGCAGGTCACGGCCACCCCCGCGCCGACCACCACGCCGGTCGCGGAGACCCGCACCGCCCGCCTGGCCGTGCCGCAGCGGTACGCGCCGCCGTTCGTCGAGTTCGTCGACGCCGAGAACGGATATGCCCTCTTCGCCGCCTGCGACGACCAGACGCCCGCTTCGGACTGCCCGGCCCTGCTCTGGTCGACCCGGGACGGCGGCCGCTCCTGGCAGCAACTGCGCCACCCACAGCCGGATACCACCCCGCAGCGGGACGGCGACGTCCAGCAGCTCTACACCGCCGAAGGCATCCTGGCCCTGTACGCCCCGCAGGTGGGATGGTGGACGTCCACCGGTCGCGGGGACACCTTCCGGCGCACTCCGGGCGAGGCACCGCCCCGGGCATGGCAGGCGGCCCAGGGACGCTTCCAGCTCATCGAGAGTTCGGGAAAGGTGGGCCGCTGGACGGGACGCACACTCCGCCCGCTGCCTGTCCAGCCGAAGCTGCCCGTGGTGCAATCGGTGGTGGAAACTGACTGGCAGTTCAACAGTAAGGAAAACTCAGGGCCGTTGGTGGCAGCCGGAGCCGACGATGACGGCCGGCCGTACGTCGCGATCTCCGTTGACGAGGGACGGAGTTGGCGGCCGACCTCGGTGGAGTTCGACGGTGCAGTCGGTGTGCTCCGAGTGGTGCGCACACAGAGTGATCTGTGGCTGGTCGGCGAGCGGCCCGATCGCACCGGGTTTCCGGCAGTGTGGCGGCATGGTCCCGCCTGGGAGAGGGTGCCTGCCGAGGGACACCCGGAGACGGGGCAGGTCGTCCCGTTGGGTTTCGGAGTGGCTGCGGTCGTCGGTCCACGGGGCGCCGGTGCGCTGATCGGCAGCGGGTACGTCGACCTGCCCTGGCCGCTGACCGACGAACATCACCTGCGGATGCTCCCCGACAACACTCTCGTCGCCACTGGGCCGCAGTCCGTCCTGCTCGGCACCGGCCATGCCGGCGACCGCACCTGGACAGCGGTGATCATCGAGACGGAGTGACCCGCGTCGAGGAATCGCTCGGGTCCTACTCGGATGGCTTTCGGACGTACGTGCCCTTGCCCTGGTGACCTTCGATCAGGCCCTCGGCCTGCAAAATCAGGAGGGCGGACCGTACGGGTTCTGCCGAGACGCCGTAGTGCGCGGTCATCTCACGCAGGGACGGCAGCTTGGCTCCGGGCGAGTAGTCCCCGGAGCGGATCTTGTCGCGGATGTCCTGTGCGATGCGTTGGCGGTCGGAAACTCGGGGCATGGCAGCAACTCCTGGTAGGCGCCGATCCCTCCAAGGGCATCCCGTCCCAGGACCTACTGTTTGTCGGCCACGAAGACGCCGACACCCTCCAGCGTCTCGGTGAGTCCGGTCGCGCGCAGGATCATCATGGCCTTGCCGACCACGGTGTCCGAGACGCCGTACTCCTTGCAGAGCTGGGCTCTGCTCGGCAGCTTCGTGCCGGGCGGCCACTCACCTGATTCGATCTTGTTCCGCAGTTCGTCTGCGAGCACCTGATACTGCTGCTTGGGCATACACACTCCCCGGATGGCATGCCCATTCGATCACGCGGGGGTCTTCTGCGACCGTCCGCTCGACGGTGGGCGGCGCTGCGTCCTGCACACGGACCATCGGAGCCCCTGCACGACCCGACTGCCGCGTTGACAGCACAGACGGTTCAGCTCGACAGGGCCCGGCACGCGCGTTGACCAGCGGCGGAGGTTCAGGACGCCAGGCGTTTGAACTGGCCTTCCTCTGCGGGGGTGTGCGCGAACAGCAGCCTGTGCAGGTGCAGCAGAAGTCCCGAGTTCAGTGGCTGCCGCGACCGTTGGAACAGGTAGTCCTGGGCGTCCCGGTAGCCGGCGAGTTCCTGCTCGCTGCGAGTGCGGAGGTTGGCGACACGGCCGGCGAGGATGCGGTCGGCCCGTGCGCCGTCGGGGACCACGACACCCCTCGATGGCGGACGAGGCGGTGATGCTGGCGACACGTGCCCGGTCGGCCAACTGGCTGAGGAGGCCCGGCAAACTACATAAAGTTCTGACCCGACATGCAGATTAGTAGTTTCTTTGGGTAGTTCTGCAGGGCTCGCGAATGGGGTGGAGTGGCGGATGTCACACCTCTGAGGTTGAGTGGAATAGGCTCAACTCTGGTTCTGTCGGTACCAGTGGACACACCGATCCAGGGGAGCCCATGAACACCGAACGCCTCACCACCAAGAGCCGCGAGACCATCACCGGTGCCGTCGCCCTGGCCAATCAGCGCGGCCACGCCACCGTGGAGCCGTGGCACCTGCTGCTGTCGCTGCTGGACACCGAGGGCTCGACCGCTGCCGGCCTGCTGCGCGCCGTCGGGGCCGACCCCGCCGAGCTGCGCCGGGCCGCCCAGCGGGCGGTCGACGCGCTGCCCGCCGCGCGCGGCTCCAGCATCGCGGAGCCGACCCTGGCCCGCGAGTTCGTCAACGCCATCGGGGCCGCCGAGCAGATCGCCCGGCCGCTCGGCGACGAGTACACCTCCACCGAGCACCTGCTGGCCGGGCTGGCCCGGGTCGGTGGTGCCGTCTCCGGTGCGCTCAAGTCCGCCGGTGCCACCGAGGAGACGCTGGTCGCCGCGTTCCCGACGGTGCGCGGCGGGGACCGTCGGGTCACCACCGCCGACCCGGAGCAGACCTACCAGGCGCTGGCCAAGTACGGCGTCGACCTGACCGCGAGCGCGCGGGACGGCAAGATCGACCCGGTGATCGGGCGGGACTCCGAGATCCGCCGGGTGATCCAGGTGCTGTCCCGGCGTACCAAGAACAACCCGGTGTTGATCGGCGAACCCGGTGTCGGCAAGACCGCCATCGTCGAGGGCCTGGCCCAGCGGATCGTCGCCGGTGACGTACCCGAGTCGCTGCGGGACAAGAAGCTCGTCTCGCTGGACCTCGGCGCGATGGTCGCCGGTGCGCAGTACCGGGGCCAGTTCGAGGAGCGACTCAAGTCCGTCCTAGAGGAGATCAAGAACTCCGACGGGCAGGTCATCACGTTCCTCGACGAGCTGCACACGGTGGTCGGCGCGGGCAAGGGCGAGGGCTCGATGGACGCCGGCAACATGCTCAAGCCGATGCTGGCCCGGGGCGAGCTGCGCATGGTCGGCGCGACCACGCTGGACGAGTACCGCGAGCACATCGAGAAGGACCCGGCCCTGGAGCGGCGCTTCCAGCCGGTGCTGGTCGGTGAGCCCACCGTCGAGGACACCATCGGCATCCTGCGCGGGCTCAAGGAGCGCTACGAGGTGCACCACGGCGTACGCATCACCGACGCCGCCCTGGTCGCCGCCGCCGCGCTCTCCGACCGGTACATCACCGACCGCTTCCTGCCGGACAAGGCGATCGACCTGGTCGACGAGTCCGCGTCCCGGCTCCGGATGGAGATCGACTCCCGGCCGGTCGAGGTGGACGAGATCGAGCGGGCGGTCCGCCGGCTGGAGATCGAGGAGATGGCGCTGGCCAAGGAGCCGGATGCCGCCTCCGCCGAGCGCCTGGAACGGCTGCGCAAGGAGCTGGCCGACAAGCGCGAGCAGCTCACCGCGCTCTCCGAGCGGTGGCACCTGGAGAAGAGCCACATCACCAAGCTCTCCACCGCCAAGGAGGAGCTGGAGCGGTTGGGTGGCGAGGCCGAGCGGGCCGAGCGTGACGGCGAGCTGGAACGCGCCGCCGAGCTGCGTTACGGGCGCATCCCTTCCCTCCAGGCCGAGTTGACGAAGGCCGAGGAGGAACTCGCCCGGTTGCAGTCCGCAGGCGCGATGCTCAAGGAGGAGGTCGGCGCGGACGACATCGCGGCGGTCGTCGCCTCCTGGACCGGCATCCCCGCCGGCCGGCTGCTGGAGGGGGAGACCGCCAAGCTGCTCCGGATGGAGGAGTCGCTGCGCGAGCGTGTCGTCGGCCAGCCCGAGGCGGTCGGCGCCGTCTCCGACGCGGTACGCCGGGCCCGTGCCGGTGTCGCCGACCCGGACCGCCCCACCGGCAGCTTCCTCTTCCTCGGCCCGACGGGTGTGGGCAAGACCGAGCTGGCCAAGGCGCTCGCCGAGTTCCTCTTCGACGACGAGCGGGCGATGGTCCGCATCGACATGAGCGAGTACGGCGAGAAGCACTCGGTGGCCCGTCTGGTCGGCGCTCCGCCCGGCTACGTCGGCTACGAGGAGGGCGGCCAGCTCACCGAGGCGGTGCGTCGCCGGCCGTACTCGGTGATCCTGCTCGACGAGGTGGAGAAGGCCCACCCGGACGTCTTCGACATCCTGCTCCAGGTGCTCGACGACGGTCGGCTCACCGACGGCCAGGGTCGTACCGTCGACTTCCGCAACGCGATCCTGATCCTTACCTCGAACCTCGGGTCGGCGGTGATCAGCGACCTGACGCTCGCCGAGGAGCAGCGCCGGGAGGGCGTCCTCGCGGTGGTCCGGTCGCACTTCAAGCCGGAGTTCCTCAACCGGCTCGACGACATCGTGGTCTTCGCCGCACTCCAGGGCGACGATCTGCGCTCCATCGTGGACATCCAGTTGGCCCGCCTGCGCAAGCGACTGGCCGACCGCCGGCTCTCGCTGGACGTCACCGACGCGGCGCGGGGCTGGCTCGCCGAGCACGGGTACGACCCGATCTACGGTGCCCGGCCGCTGCGTCGACTGGTCCAGTCGGCGATCGGCGACCAGCTCGCGAAGGCGCTGCTCGCCGGCCAGATCCGGGACGGCGACACGGTGCGGGTGGAACTCGCCGACGCCAAGGACGGCCTGTCGGTGAGCGCCGCCTGACCCGTACCCACGACGTCGGACCTCCGCCGCCGCCCCGCCTCAGCGGGCGGCGGCGGGCCGTCCGGGTGAGGATGGAGACATGTTCGGGATCGGGCGCAAGAAGGACCCGGAGCTGACCGCTGCCGTCACGGCGCTCGCCGAGGCCGGCCGCGTCGCGTTCGGCGGGGTCGGGATCGCGGGCGCGACGCTGCCGGAGACCGAGGCCTACGAGCGCGTCGCGGCGATCGCGGCCGACCGTCCCGACGAGGTACGCGAGCAGCTCGACCGCCTGCTCACCACCGGCTCCCCGGCGGCCCGGGTGTACGCCGCCACGCTGCTCGAACAGCTCGACCCGACGGCCGGACGGACGGCCTGGACCAGGCTGCGTTCCGACGCGGCGGAGGTGGACACCGCCGTCGGTTGCGTGCTGGACCGCACCACGGTCGGCGAGTACGCCGCCCGACGACTCGACGATTCGTGATCTGACGGCCGGTCGGCTCCGTCCGATCGGTGCTGCCGGATCTTGTCCGGTCCTCCTACGCTCCGTGCCATGACCGCGACCGCCGAGGATTCGGCCGCCGTACCTCCGCCTCGCCCACCCCGCCCCGGGACCGTCACCGCGGCCTTCTGGTTGCAGCTCACCATCGCGCTGATCCTCTTCGGACTCGTCGCGCTGATCGTCGTCGAGGCGTTCCAGTGGGATGCCGCGATCGACCGGGCGGCACGCCAGGTGCCCGATGCCGACCCCGGCGAGGTACGCGCCGAGCGGGTCAGCAGCGTCAGCATGTCGCTGGTCTTCGGCCTCCCCGCCCTCGCCCTGGGGCTCTGGATGGCGCTGACCGCCGTCGGCGTACGGCGGGGCAGCAACGTCGCCCGGGTCATGGTCTTCGCGGCCAGCGGTGCCGAGCTGCTGCTCTGCTTCTTCCAGGCGTGCGCCGGCGTCTTCTTCATCCCGTTCATCGCGATCGCCGCCACCGGGGCGGTCGATGTCGGGGAGGCCCCACCGCCGGACGACGAGTTCTGGCAGGAGTCGGAGTTCTTCGAGGTGCTGTACGGCGAGCCGCGCACCTTCGAGATGGTGTTCTTCCCGCTGGCCGGTCTCGGTGTGCTGACGGTGCTGGCTCTCACCGTGGTGGTCGTGCTGCTGTTGACGATTCCGCCGGCCAACCGTTGGTTCGTGCCGAAGCCCGAGGCGGCCGTGCCACTGACCGCCGGAGGAGACATTCCGAACGCCTACCTCGCCACCTACCCCCTCCCGACGCCCTACCCCGCACCCGGCTATCCCGCACCCGGCTATCCCGCACCCGGCTATCCGGCACCTGGTTATCCCGTGCCTGGCTATCCGGTGCCGCCCGGCTTCCCGGTCCCGCCCGGCCAGCCCGCGCCGTTCGGCGGTCCCGTCCCGACCGGCTACGTCGTGCCCCCCGGCTATCCGGTGCCCCCGGGCTTTCCCGTGCCCCCCGGATATCCCGTACCTCCGGGCTATCCGGTCCCGCCGGGCTATCCCGTGCCCACTGGCCATCCGGTCCCGCCGGGCTACCCGTCGCCGTCCGGTCAGCCCGGTCAGCTCGTGCCCGGCCATCCCGTCGCACCCGGTCAGGTGGGCTCCCACGAACCGGACACGCATGCCAGTCCGCCGGCCTCGTCCGACCTGTCAGCAGAGTCAGGGCCGCAGGCCGAGCAGCCCGCACCGGTGGGCGAGCAGTCGGCGTTGACGGACGGGCAACCTGCGCCGTCGGGTGAGCAGGCCGCACCCTCGGCCGTTGACCCGGGCGCCGTTGACCCGGGCGCCGTTGACCCGGGCGCCGTTGACCGGGGCGACCGATCGGCTCCGGATTCGGGCGGGAACGGGCGATAGTCGGCCGGCGACGACTTCACCCGCGCCGGTCGCGGTTACCGTCGTCACCGACGTACCTGGGGAGGTGACGGGTGGACGAGGTGACGGCGTACCTGGTGATCGCGCTCGGGTGTCTGCTGGCCGCGCTGGCCGTCGTCGCGCTCGTGGCGCGGCGGCGGGGCCGGCGTCGGCCGGCGGCCGGGCCCGGCCGGCGTGCCACCGGCGGGCCGAGGACCGATCCGCGTCGCATCGAGGTCGGCGACATCGTCGAGATCGGTGACCTGTCGTACGTGGTGCGCGGATCGATCCGATTGGTCGAGGGCGAGTGGAGCTGGGCCGAGCACCTGCTCGACGACGACAGCGGGCGGTACCGGCTGTCGGTGGCCGAGAACCCGGAGTTCGAGCTGGTGCTCTGGGAGCCCCAGCCGGGGAGGGTGCGGACCGTCGGAGCCCCGGCGGTCGACGCCGCCGGGCGACGGTACGTCTGGCACGAGTCCGGCCAGGCCCGGTACACCGCGACCGGTGTGACCGGACTCGCCCCGAGCGGGACCGTGCGCTACCACGACTATCGGGCACCGGGCGGAGCGCGGCTCACCTTCGAGGCGTACGGCGAGTCGGGCTGGGAGGTGGCCCTCGGCCACCGGTTGGATCCGGGCGACGTGACCGTGTACCCGCAGGGGCGCGGCTCGTGAGAGCAGATCCGGTTCAGCTCGACAGCGGCCTACGACGACATCACCGAGGACGGATCTGGGTACACCGCTCCTGAGCCGACGCGCCCGCCCAGACGGCGTCGTGCCGTGCCGGGTTGGCCAGCAGCCGATACGGTGAGTCGCGTTCCACGGAGGGAGAAAGATGGTCGACCCGCAGAACACCCCGGTCCGGCAGCGGCCGGGTGTGGTGACGATATCCACCTACTTGCTGTTGCTCTTCGCGATCTGCCAACTGATCAGTGTGGTCGTCACGCTGGCCACGATCGGCACGGTCCGTGACGTGATGGACGAGGCGTACCGCGGCACCAGTGTCGAAGGAGCGGAGAACCTCGCCGACGTCGCCGTCGTCTTCGGCGTCGCCACCGCCATCTTCCTGCTCGTCGTGGCGCTCGCGTTGTTCGGCCTCGGCTTGCTGAACCTGCGCGGAAAGAACGGTGCCCGGATCGCCACCTGGGTCGTCGGCGGCATCATGCTCTGCTGCACCGGTTTCAGCCTGATCAGCGGGCTGGCCGGCGGTATGAGCATGCCCGGTGGCGAGACCAGCGGCGACATGCCGAGCGCCGACGAGGTCCAGCGCCGGATGGAGGAGGCACTGCCCGGCTGGGTCACCCCGGTCAGCCTCCTGCTCGGTGTGATCAGCCTGCTCGCGCTGCTGGCCGCGCTGATCCTGCTGGCGCTGCCGAAGGCGAACGAGTTCTTCCGCAAGCCGACCCAGCAGTGGGAGCCGCCCATGCCCGGCGGCAACTACCCGAACCAGCCCGGTTACCCGCAGACGCCCGGTTACCCGGGTGCCGCGCCGCAGTCGGCCGATCCGGGCTACCCGCCCACTCCCGGTCAGCCGCCCGCCGGTGGCCCTGGTGCGCAGCCTCCGCAGTTCGGAGGTCCGGGACAGCCCGGCGATCAGCCGCCGACCGACCGGCCCAACTGACCGCCGGTGAGTTAGGCGCGACTGCGACGGTCCCTCCGAGTAGGTTGCAACCCGAACACCTACCGGAGGGACTCGTCGTGTCGTACCCCGAACAGGCGCCGCCGCGCCGGCCGGCCGTGGTCGTGACGGCCGTGGTGGTGCTGGCGGTGATGGCGGTGGGTGCGCTCGGGTACGCCGTGGCCGGCCTGAGCATCGTCGGCGGCACCGGGTCCCGGTTCCGCGCGGCGGCCGTGGGTACGTCGGCCGACTCCGCCCAGGTCGACGCGATGGTGACCCTGCTGCGGGGGGTGGTGGTCGGGGCCGCCGTGCTGAGCGTGCTCGCGGCCCTGCTTCTCGCCGGTCTCGCGGTCGGCCTGATCGGCGGTCGGCCCGCCGCCCGGGTCTCCACCTGGGCGGTCGCCGGGCTCGGGATGCTCCTCGGTTGCTGCGGCATCGGAACCCTCCTGGTCCAACGCGCCACCCCCCTGGACTTCGGCGACGACCAGGCCGCTGCCGAACTCGTCGCCCTGGTGGCGGACGCCTACCCGTCGTGGTGGATTCCGATCACCACGACTCTTTCGGTCGCGCAGGTGCTCGGTTACCTTGTGGTAGCCGTACTGCTGGCGATGCCGTCCGCCAACGCCTGGTTCCGTCGCCGCCCGGTGCCCCCGCACCACCCCCAGCCACCGTCGTACCCACCCGTGCACCACCAGCCGTCCGCGTATCCGCCGCCGGTCGCGCCGCACCAGACCTATCCGCCGCCCGGGGCGCCGCCGTCGTCCCCGTATCCGCCGAGGTGAGCAGACCAGTGACGCCCGACCAGCCGAGTAGCGAGCGATGGGCGTTGATCACCGGGGCGACGGCGGGGATCGGAGCGGCCTTCGCCGATCGGCTCGCCTCCGACGGATGGCACCTGGTGCTGGTCGCCCGGGACGCTGAGCGACTCGCCGCGCAGGCCGCCGAGCTGACCGGCCGGTACGGCGTCGAGACCGAGACGGTGCCGGCCGACCTGTCCACCGACGACGGCTGTGCCGAGGTGGAGCGACGGCTCGCCGCCGCCCCGCCGGTGGGGCTTCTGGTCAACAACGCGGGGATCAGTCTGAACAAGCCGTTCCTCAGGTCGAGCCTTGAGGACGAGACCCGACTGCTCCGGCTCAACGTGCACGCGGTGATGCGATTGACACTCGCTGCGCTGCGCACGATGACTGAACGGCGAGATGGGGCAGTGATAAATGTCTCTTCCGTCGCTGGTTTCGGTGCGATCATGCCGGGATCGACGTACTCCGCCAGCAAGGCGTGGGTCACGAACTTCAGCGAGTCCGTCGGCCAGTCCGCCCGCCCCTTCGGCGTACGCGTGATGGCGCTCTGTCCCGGCTACACCCGGACCGAATTCCACCAGCGAGCCGGCATCGACATGTCGAAAACTCCCGAGTGGTTGTGGCTCGCCGCGCCCGACGTGGTCGCGGAAGCCTTACGTGACCTGCGAAAAGGCAAGTTGGTCAGCGTTCCATCGTGGAAATACAAACTGGCCGTCGCCGGTCTGCGGCACGCCCCACGCGGATTGCTCGACCGGGTGGCCCGGGACACCCGTGGGCGCATCGGCCGCGATCGCGGTTGACGGCGACACGTCGTCGTCCGGTGCAGCGGCGGCGAGCGCGAGATCACTCGATCCGAACCGCCGATCGACGTAGCGTAGTCGGACATCGCCACTCATCTGTCCCCCGGAAGGGTTGCCCGGGGTGGCCCGTCCACCCGGCACACAGACTTGCGCAGTACCCTCTATCGCCATGGGGGACCACGACGACCTGCGTAAATTCATCTCCGACCTGGCTGTGGTCCACGGCCGGGTAGTGCTCTCCTCCGGGCAGGAGGCTGACTGGTACGTCGATCTGCGTCGCATCACGCTCCATAACCGGGCGGCCCCCTTGGTCGGTCGGGTGATGCGGGAGTTGACCGCCGACTGGTCGTACGACGCGGTCGGTGGCCTGACATTGGGCGCCGACCCGATCGCCATGTCGATGCTGCACGCGACCGGCCGTCCGTTGGACGCGTTCGTGGTGCGGAAAGCGGGCAAGGCGCACGGGTTGCAACGCCGAATCGAAGGCCCCGACGTGACCGGACGTCGGGTGCTGGCGGTGGAGGACACCTCCACCACCGGCGGAAGTGTGATGACCGCCGTCGAGGCCCTTCGCGAGGCCGGGGCCGACGTGGTGGGGGTGGCGGTTATCGTTGATCGTGGTGCCGGCGACGCGGTGCGAGCCGCCGGATTGCCCTATCGGGCGGCCTATACGTTGGCTGACCTCGGCCTTGTGGCGTAAAAGTCTGCCGATTCGGATCTGCTGATATGCAGCCGGATCGATGCTGCTGGTGGAAGGATGGAATACGTGGGAACTGCGTTGGCCGAAATGACTATGCCTCAGATCTCGCCGCTTGCCGGCGAGCCGATCGAACGCGCCGACGCCGAGCGGCTGGCAGGGGTCCTCAAGGCCCTTGCCGACCCCGCCCGGCTGCGGCTGCTCAGCCTGATCCAGTCGGCGCCCGAGGGTGAGGCGTGCGTGTGCGACTTGACCGCACCGCTCGGACTCTCCCAGCCGACCGTCAGCCACCACCTGCGTATCCTCACCGAGGCCGGCTTGCTGGAGCGGGAGAAGCGCGGTGTGTGGGCCTACTACCGGCTGGTCCCGAGCGCGATCGCGACGATCGCCGACCTGCTGACTCCGCCGCGGAAGCGGGCCACCAAGAAGGCTCGCTGAACCGAAACCGCTTGGTGGCCGCCCAGCCGGGCAGCCACCAAGCGGTGGACGTCAGCGCACCTGCGTCGGCTCGTACGCCTCGGTGAGCGCCTGGGCGGCCCGGTTCACCCGGCGCCGCTCGGCGATCACCATGGCCAGGACCACGGCGAAGCCCAGCAGGAACAGCGCGGTGATGGCCAGGATGCCGTCACCCGGTGCCTGCAGGGTCCGGTCCTCGGACTGCCATGGCCACAGCGAGCGCAGGCTGCCGATCAGCGCGCCGGACATCACCGCCAGAGTCATCCGGCGATGCTTGTCCAGCAGCCACTGGAGCAGCTTGACGAAGAGCGACAGGCCGATGACCATGCCGGTGGCGAAGATCGCCAGGTAGCCCCAGTCCCGGTCGTTGAGGGCGGCGATGGTCGGTTCATAGAGACCGACGGTCAGCAGCAGGAACGATCCGGAGACGCCGGGCATCACCAGCGCGCAGACCGCCACCGCCGCCGCGACCAGCAGGATCATCGGGCGTGGTTCGAGGGTGGCCTGTGGCAGGCCGGTGAGCGCGAACGCGACCGCCGCGGCGATCACCAGGCCGACCACCTCGCGCCGCCGCCACGGCTTGCCGACCATCGAGACCGGCACCAGCACCGAGGCGAGCACCAGGCCGAGGAAGAGGCCACGGGTGTGTTCGGGGTAGCCGGTCAGTAACGGCTCCAGCAGCTTCGCGGCGAGCAGCAGGCCGGGCACCATCCCGATCATCAACGGGATCACCACGTCCCAGTGGGCCTGCCGCATCTGGTGTCCCGCCCGCGTCCAGCCACGCCCCCGAGGTACGTCCGACGCGGCGTACCGGACGGCGTTCACCACGTGGCCGGCGGACACGATCAGCCGTTCGTACACCCCGGTGACCAGCGCGATGGTGCCACCGCTGACCCCCGGCACGGCCTCCGCCACGCCGATGGCCCCACCGCGCAGGACATGGCCTACCCGTTCGCCCAATGCCATTAAGAATCGGTCTCCTGCCTCGCTCGCCCGGTCGCCTGGATGGCGCCCGCCACGGCCGCCCAGGTTACCGGGGTCGCGAGCCACGCCCTGGTGGCGTCAGAGGCGGGGGTCCACCGGCTCGGACTCGCACGCCAGGATCGCGAACACCAACTCGTGCCGACGCCACAGCGGAGCGCCGTCGACCAACGCGTCCAACGCGGCCAGTCCGAGCCCGTGCTCCCGCAGCGCCATCCCGCGCTTGCGTCCCAGGGACCGCTTGCGCAGCGCGGCCAACTCCTCCGGCTCGGTGTAGCCGGGACCGTAGATGATCCGCAGGTACTCCCGTCCCCGGCACTTGATGCCCGGCTGGAGCAGCGAGCCCCGCTCGCTGCGGGCCGCCGGACCGGCGTACGGCTTGACCACCATGCCCTCGCCGCCGGCCTCGGTCAGTTCCCGCCACCAGCGGGTCGCGGCCTGGACCGCGTCCGCGTCGCCGAGGTCGACCACCTGGCGTCGGTTCGGGGTGAAGAACTCCGGGTCCGCCGCGCAGAGCCGGTCGGCCTGGGCCAGGTGCCAGCCGTGGTCGCGGTCGGCGTACCCGGCAGAACCGCCGGCCAGCACCGCGAACGGGGCCAGCGTCACCCCGCGCAGTCCGTCGGTCGGTCCCACGTACGCCCGGTAGGCGGAGGTGTAGGCGAGCACGTCGTCCAGGCGACGGGCGGTCCGTTCGCGCAGCGCGGTCACGTCCAGCCCGCGCGCGACGGCGGCGTCCACCGCGGCCAGTGTCGCCGGCAGGGCGGCCCGGCCGGCGGCACCCACCCCGGCGTACTGCTCCCGGATCAGGCCACCTGCCTTGGCCGACCAGGGCAGCAGCTCACAGTCGAGCAACAGCCAGTCGGTCTCCAACTCCGCCCACAGCCCGGCGGCGGTCACCGCCGCGCGGACCCGGTCGAGCAGTTCGGTGTCCAGCGGACCGCCGAAGAACGGCCGTCCGGTGCGCGTGTGCACCACCCCGCCGCCCGGCCCGAACGGGCCGCCGTCCGGCTCCCGGCAGACCAGCACCACCGCGCGGGAGCCCATGTGCTTCTCCTCGCAGACCACCCGGTCCACCCCGGCCGCCCGGTAGTCGGCGAACGCCTCCGTCGGGTGTTCCAGGTAGCCGTCCAGACGGGACGTCGAGCAGGGCGCCATGGTCGGCGGCAACCAGACCAGCCAGCGCGGGTCGACGGCGAAGCGGCTCATCACCTCCAACGCGGCGGCGGCGTTCTCCGCCGGCACCGTTAACGAGCCGTAGCTGTGCTCCACGTGCCGCCGCCCGGCCACGTCGGTCAGCTCCAGCACCGCGTCCGGGCGGGACGGGGCGGCGACGAGCGGGCGTACCGGCGCGTACCACTCGCGTTCCGCCGGCACCGAGACCAGCTCGCGCTCCGGGTAGCGCAGCGCGGTCAGCCGCCCGCCGAAGACGCACCCGGTGTCGACGCAGATGGTGTTGTTGACCCACTCCGGCTCGGGGTTGGGGGTGTGACCGTAGACGACCGTGGCGGCACCCCGGTACTCGCGGGCCCACGGGTAGCGCACCGGCAGGCCGTACTCGTCGGTCTCGCCGGTGGTCTCGCCGTAGAGCGCGAAGGCGCGTACCCGGCCGGAGGCCCGGCCCTGGTACTCCTCCTTGAGCCCGGCGTGCGCGACCACCAGCCGGCCGCCGTCGAGCAGGTAGTGGCTGACCAGCCCGTCGACGAAGGTGGCCACCTCGGCGGTGAACTCGGCCGGCTCGGCCGCCAACTGGTCCAGCGTCTCGGCCAGCCCGTGCGCCACCTTCACGTTGCGTCCGCGCAGCTTGCGCAGCAGCTTCTGCTCGTGGTTGCCGGGTACGCAGAGCGCGTGCCCGGCCGCGACCATCCCCATCACCAGACGGAGCACCCCGGGCGAGTCCGGGCCGCGGTCCACCAGGTCACCGACGAACACGGCGGTACGCCCCGACGGGTGGGTCGCGTCCACCGCGCGGCCCGCCTCGTCGTGGTGCAGTCGCCAGCCCAGCCGGAGCAGCAGCGTCTCCAGTTCGGCCCGACAGCCGTGCACGTCACCGACGATGTCGAACGGCCCGGTCAGCTCGCGCCGGTCGTTGAACATCCGTTCGTACCGGATCTCGGCGCGGTCGATCTCGTCGGTCCCGCGCAGGACGTGCACCTTACGGAAGCCCTCCCGGGCCAACTGGCCGTAGCTGCGACGCAGGTCGCGGGACATCCGGGCGAGCACCTGCCGACCGAAGGTGCGGTCGCTGCGCGCCTCGGTACGCTCCCAGGCCAGTGCCTCGGGCACGTCCAGCACGATCGCCACCGGCAGCACGTCGTGTTCCCGGGCGACCCGGACCAGGGCGGCTCGGGCGTGCGGCTGGAGGTTGGTGGCGTCGACCACGGTGAGCCGACCGGCGCGCAGTCGCTTGGCAGCCACGTAGTGCAGCGCGTCGAAGGCGTCGGCGGAGGCCGACTGGTCGTTCTCGTCGTCGGCGACCATCGCCCGGAACGCGTCGGAGGAGAGCACCTGGCTGGGCGCGAAGTGCCGGCCGGCGAACGTGGACTTGCCGGAGCCGGAGACTCCGACGAGCGCCACCAGGGCCAGCTCGGGAATGTCCAGGACGCTCATCACCACTCCTGCTCGGTGGTAAGGAAGGGCACCTTGTTAACACCTCCGGTAGAGCAAGGGCCCCTTGTTAACAGTCAGATCCGGGTGAACACGGCGAGTTGAGTGGGTGCACCCACCTCCGGGTCGTCGTCGCCGACGCCGGACGAGGCAGCCGTGTAGCCGTACGTCGCGCAGACTCGGCGTACCCAGTCGGCGAACTCGGCGCGGGACCACTCGAAGCGGTGGTCGGGATGCCGGAAGGCACCCGGCGGCAGCCCCTCGTACCGCACGTTGTGCTCGACGTTCGGCGTGGTCACCACGACCGTCCCCGGTCGGGCGTACCCGAACACGCTGTCCTCCAGCGCCGGCAACCGAGGCGGATCGACGTGCTCGACCACCTCCATCAGCACCGCCGCGTCGTACCCGCGTAGCCGGTCGTCCCGGTAGGTCAACGCGGACTGCCGCAACGTCACCCGGTCACGCTGACGCTCCGGCAGCCGGTCCAGCCGCAGCCGTCGGGCGGCCGACGCGAGCGCCTGGGCGGAGACGTCGGTGCCGACGATCTCGGTGAACCGGCGGTCCCCGATCAACGTGGCCAGCAACACGCCGCCGCCGCAGCCCAGGTCCAGCACCCGATGCGCCCCGGACTCCACCAGCGCGGCGTGCACCGCCGTCCGGCGTCGCGCGGCCAACGACGCCCGGTTCCCGGCCCGGTGGGCAGACACGTCGTCCGCGTCGTCGTCCACCGCCGGCTCGTCGGCGGGCCGCTGGGCGGCCAGCCGCTCCAACGCCGCACCGGCCAGCGCCCGCTGGTGCGCCAGATAGCGGCGGACGATCAGCGCCCGCTCCGGGTGCTCACCGAGCCAGCCCGCACCCGCCCGCAGCAGCTTGTCGACCTCGTCCGGGGCCACCCAGTAGTGCTTCGCGTCGTCCAGCACGGGCAGCAGGACGTACAGGTGGTGGAGCGCGTCGGCCACCCGCAGCGTGCCGGTGAGGGTCAGGTCGACGTACCGGCTGTCGCCCCACTCCGGGAACTCCTCGTCGAGCGGGACGGCGGTGGCGGTGACGGCCCAACCGAGCGGAGCGAAGAGGCGTACGGCCACGTCGGCGCCGCCCCGGCAGCGCAGCACCGGCACCCGTACCTCCAGCGGGATGGCCGTACCGGCCAACTCCGGGCGGTCCCGCGACTCGCCGCGCAGCGCCGACCGGAACACCCGCGACAGCGCCGAGGCGAGCAGGCTGGACGCGGCGTACTGCCGGTCGTTGACGTACCGCCCGAGGGTGAAGGTCTCCGGCGCGGTGGCCGAGTGCCGACCCCGACCCCGGCCCTGCGCGGCCAGCTTCGCCGCGTCGACGTCGAGCAGCAGCGCGGCGGTGCAGCGCCGCTCGTCGGCCTCGGGATAGAAGACGTGCGCGGTGCCGACGGGCACGTCGAAGGCGTGCGTCCGGTCGGGGTGCTTGACCAGCAGGTGCCCCAGGTCGGTCGCGGGGTGGTGCGTCGTGGTCAGGGTGAGCAGCACGCGGCTCATCGTGCCAGGTTCGTCGATCTTGCGCTGTTTGGTTTTTCTTTGGGTGGTTGCGGTGGGGGTTTCCGGGGAGCCCCACCCGCTCCGGGCGGTCAGGCTTGATCCCTGCGCGGGTGGGGCTCCCCGGAAACCTGACGTGCGCACGCGCCGTCGGAGGGCGAGGGGGAGTCGTGCTGCTCAGAGGGGGAGCTTGCAGGGCGGGCTGCTGCTCGGAGGGGGAGCTTGCGGGGTGGGTTGCTGCTTAGCGGGGAGTCTGGGGGGAGGGGTGGTGCGGGAGGGTCAGCGGTAGTCGTCTTCGTCGGGGGCTACTACCCGGGCCTGCTCCATGGCGTCCCAGTCGTCGACCTCCAGGCCGCGGTGCGGTTCGTCCTCGACCTCCGCGGGGTTGACCACCGTGGCCTGCTCGACCGCGTCGGCCGGCTCGGCCTCCAGGTCGCGTTCGTCAGCGGTGAGGTGGTCGCCGGGGGCGAAGTCCTCGCCGGGCTGGCCCATCGGTGCCTCCGGGATGTCGGTGGACGGTACCCGCTCCACGGTACGGGCTGTGCCGGTGTTGCGCTGGGAACCGGCACGTCACCCGGCGGGGCGAAGGGTACGCGGGAGGTACGGCCCAGTCGGGCGAATCGCCCCACCGGCGGCTCGCCCCGGTGCCAGGATGGTCCCGTGGGCTTCCTCATCCGGCTGGTGACGACCGCCGTCGCGCTGTGGATCACCACTCTGATCGTGCCCGGGGTCGAGGTGACCGGGCGGACCGGCTACGACACCGTGTTCACCCTGTTGATCGTTTCGTTGATCTTCGGGGTGATCAACGCGGTGCTGAAGCCGTTGATCAAGGTGGTGGGCTGCGTCTTCTATCTGTTGACCCTGGGCCTGTTCGCGCTGGTGGTCAACGCGCTGTTGTTCCTGCTGACGGACTGGATCGCCGGCACCCTCCGCCTGCCGTTCCACGTGGACGGCTTCTGGCCCGCCTTCTGGGGAGCCATCGTGATGGCGGTGGCCACCTGGCTGATCAGTGTCGTGGTGCCGGACCGCGCGGACCGTCGGTGAGCCGCCCGGCACCGGGCCGGTTGTGCCGGGCCGGTCCAGCTACGGGATACTTCCCGCGTAGGACAGCGCGGTCCGGCGCACCAATGGAGATCAGGCGGCCATCCGGCCGACCGCCAACGGAGTTTCGCGCGGCTGCCCGGCCGACCGTCGACAGGCGGCCGAACGGCCGGCGCACGAAGAGCGGCGGCCGCACGGCCGTCAGCGGCAAGTAAGGAGCGTTCGACATGCCCATCGCTTCCCCCGAGGCTTACGCCGAGATGCTGGACCGCGCCAAGGCCGGCCGGTACGCGTACCCGGCGATCAACGTGACGTCGTCGCAGACGCTCAACGCGGCGCTCAAGGGCTTCGCCGACGCGGAGAGCGACGGCATCATCCAGGTCTCCACCGGTGGCGCCGAGTACCTCTCCGGTCCGTCGGTGAAGGACATGGTCACCGGCGCGGTGGCGTTCGCCGCGTACGCGCACGAGGTGGCCAAGAAGTACCCGGTCAACATCGCGCTGCACACCGACCACTGTCCGAAGGACAAGCTGGACAAGTTCGTCCGGCCGCTCATGGCCATCTCGCAGGAGCGGGTCAAGAACGGCCAGGAGCCGCTCTTCCAGTCGCACATGTGGGACGGCTCGGCCGTGCCGGTCGCGGAGAACCTGGAGATCGCCGAGCAGCTTCTCGCCGAGGCCGCCAAGGGCAAGATCGTCCTGGAGATCGAGGTCGGCGTCGTCGGCGGTGAAGAGGACGGCGTCGAGAACGCCATCAACGACAAGCTCTACACCACGGTCGAGGACGGTCTCGCCATGGTCGAGGCGCTGGGCCTGGGTGAGAAGGGCCGCTACATGGCCGCCCTGACCTTCGGCAACGTGCACGGCGTCTACAAGCCGGGCAACGTCAAGCTGCGGCCCGAGGTGCTGAAGCAGATCCAGGACGCCGTCGGTGCCAAGTACGGCAAGGACAAGCCGCTCAGCCTGGTCTTCCACGGTGGATCCGGCTCGCTGCTCTCCGAGATCCGCGAGTCGCTGGACTACGGCGTGGTGAAGATGAACATCGACACCGACACCCAGTACACCTTCTCCCGTCCGGTGGCGGACCACATGTTCCGCAACTACGACGGCGTACTCAAGGTCGACGGCGAGGTCGGCAACAAGAAGCTGTACGACCCCCGGGTGTGGGGCAAGGCCGCCGAGGCCGGCATGGCCGCCCGGGTCGCGGAGGCCTGCGAGCACCTGCGCTCGACCGGCACCACGATGACCAAGTGACGTACTGACGTCGCCGACGACGGCGGCCGGTTCCTCCCACGGAGCCGGCCGCCGTCGCGTTTCTGGGCTTCGTGTGTAAGGAGGGGACCCCTACTAACGCCTGGTGCATAGCAGGGGTCCCCTCCTTTCACCGAGGTCGCTCAGGACGACGAGCGCAGGAGCAGGCGGACCGCCTCGTGCACGTCGTCGGTGAGGTGGACGGTGCCGGACAGGTCGCCGAAGGGTGACGTGGCCAGCAGCGGCTTCAGCAGCGACTCCACCGGCAGTTCGGTCGTCCAGTACTCGCGGTCCAGGAACACGTACGCCCCGCTGGCCCCGTCCGTGCCGTAGTAGGTCTTGGTGGCCGCCTGGAACACCTCCTGCACGGTGCCCGCCCGACCGGGCGCGAAGACGATCCCGCCCCGCGCCAGCCGCAGGATGGTGTCCTCGCGGATGGCGTTGGAGAAGTACTTGGCGATCCGGCCGGCGAACAGGTTCGCCGGTTCGTGGCCGTAGAGCCAGGTCGGCACGGCCAGCCCGCCGCAGTTGGCCCAGTCCAGGTCGCCGGTGGTCAGCGCGGCCGAGTCGGCCCGGTACGCGACGGCCGGCTCGGCTCCGTCCTCCGGTGGCGTGACCGAGCGACCGTACAGCTCCCGGACCCGCAGCGCCGCCGCCGTGTAGCGGTCGTGGTCGGTGAAGTCGGGTGCGGTGGCGAGCAGGTCGATGGCGGCGGTCAGGTCCTCGGCCGGTCGGGTCGACAGGTACGCGCCCAGGTTGGCGGCCTCCATCACACCCGGGCCGCCGCCGGTCACCACCAGGCGGTGGGCGCGCGCCAGCTCCCAGCCCAGCACTGCGGCCGTCCGGTACGGCGCGCTGCCCCGGCGTACCGCGTGCCCGCCCATCACCCCGACCACGGACTGCGGCCCGTGCGTGGTCAGCCAGGCCCGGGTGGCGTCGGCCAGGGCGTTGTCCACACCGTGGTCGTGCAGTCGCTGACCGAGCGCCTCACGTACGTCGGGCTGCGCCCCGCCGTGCGCGCGGAAGTGCGCGTACACGCGGCTGTCGTACATCGCCTCGAAGCCGCCCTCGGCGAAGCCGGCGGCCAGTTCCTCGGGGGTGTAGAGGTGCGGCGGCTGGGTCGGGTACGGCAGGCCCGAGAAGGGTGGCACCACGTTCGCGCCCCGCCGGACCAGGTCCGCGCCGACCTGCCGGGAGGCGAAGCGGCAGCCGACGAAGAGGGTTCCGGCGACCTCGATGTCGCTGAGGTCGGGGACCGGGTCCAGGTCCAGCCGGAGTCCCTGGACGGTCAGTCCGACCAGGGTTCCGTCGGCGAGCCGCCGGTCGAGTTCGGCCCGGGTCTGGATCTCGTTCAACCAGGTGTGCGGCTCGATGACGTCCGCAGGGGGTGGGGTCGGCACCCGGCCATCCTGCCCGGTTGCCGCAACCGCGCCCGAGCTGGCCCCGGCCCGACGAGACGATGGGGCGGGAGCCCGGCGGCCTGGCCGAGCTCCCGCAACTCCGGTTCCTGGGGAGGCTCCGGTCATTCAGTTGTAGTGGAAAGGACCGGGCGGCGGCATGGGCCGCAGGCGTGACGGACCTCTCGGCCGTTCAGTCAGCCGGCTCGCCGGACCCCCTCGCGGGCGCTGGCCGGAAGCGGGTTGAATGGGACGATGCAGAACCTCTTGCCGGAGCCCCCGGCCACGCTCCTGCCCGCACACGACGAGGCCGACTCCACGCTGGCCACGGCCGAGCAGGACGGCGGCGACGAGGCGTTGGCCGCGGTGGCCGCCCGGTTCCCGACGCACAGCGCCGCCTGGGCCGCGTTGGCCGCTCGGGCCCTCGCCGAGGGCCAGGTCGTCGCCGCGTACGCGTACGCCCGCACCGGTTACCACCGGGGACTCGACCAGTTGCGCCGCAGCGGCTGGAAGGGGCACGGGCCGGTGCCCTGGTCGCACGAGCCGAACCGGGGCTTCCTGCGCTGCCTCTATGTGCTGTCCCGTGCCGCCGACGCGATCGGTGAGGCGGACGAGGCCGCCCGTTGTGCCCAGTTCCTCCGCGACTGTGACCCGGCCGCCGCCGACGCGCTGGCCAGTAACTGACCGTCCGCCGAGCCGCCGGCTCGGAGCATGTGCTCCGTGGGCCGGCGGTTCGACGTGACGCCCACCGCCGAGACTGCGCAGTCAGAGCGGTGGTCTAGAGCCCCTCGGCGACCGAGGCGGCGATCTTGAGCCAGGCGTCCCGGGTCGCCGACGAGAGTTGGGCGTACCGGATCGGCTCGCCGGTGTCGATGAGCCGCTCGTACGGAGCCAGCAGCACGCCCCGGGTACGCGCGGCGAAGTGCTCCTGGATCGCGGGCAGGTCGATCTCCTTGCGGGACGGCGGCATGGAGACCACCGTGACCGCCTGCCGGACCAGCCGTTGCCGACCGCTCTGCTCCAGGTGGTCGAGCATCCGGGCGGCGGTCTCGGCCGAGTCGTTACGGGCCGACATGGTGACCACCAGTTGGTCGGTGGCGTCCATCGCGGCCTGCCAGTTCTGCGCCCGTACGTTGTTGCCGGTGTCCACGAAGATCAGCTTGTAGAACCGGCTGACCACCTCTCGGATCTCGCCGAAGGCCGAGGCGGTGAGCATCTCGCCGCCGGTGGCCGACTCGTCGGAGGCGAGGACGTCGAACATCCCCTCGCCCTGCGAACGGACGTACTGCGACAGGTCACCGACCCGCCCGTGGGCACCGTGGAACTGCCCCAGGTCGCGCAGCAGGTCCCGCACCGTACGCGAGTGGAAGTCCTGCTGGGCACGCATGCCGAGGGTGCCCTGGGTCTCGTTGTTGTCCCAGGCCAGCACGTACCCGCCGCGCTTCTGACCGAACGTCATCGCGAGCAGCAGGATGGCGACGGTCTTGCCCGCCCCGCCCTTCGGGTTGACCACCGTCACCTGCCGGAGGCCGCCGAAGTTGCGGCGAACCGTCTCGATGTCCCGCTTCAGTTCCAGCTCCTGCCGGCCGGGCGGCAGTTTCACCAGACCGGTGCGGTTCACCACCGCCCGTACGCCCATGGTGGCGACCGGGTCGGCAGGACGGACCTGCCGCCGCCGGGCGAAGTCCTCGGCGGTGGGCGGGACGCCCGGCTCGGCCGGGTTCCAGGCCGGATCCGGGTAGCCGACGGGCGTCGGGGTCGCGGCCGGGTGGGGCAGTTGCGGTGCCGGGGGTGCTGCCGTCGGGGGTGGCGCACCCTGCTGCCAGGGCGCCGGGTTCCAGGCCGGCTGCGGCGGGAACGGCCCGGGCGGAGAGTCCGCCTGGTGCGGCGCCGGGTACCCCGAGCCGTCCGCCTGGTGCGGAGGCGGGTACGCCGAGCCGTCCGGCTGTGGCGGCACCGCGCCGGGCTGAGGCGGCAGCGCACCAGCCTGCGGCGGCACTGCACCGGGCTGCGGCGGTATCGCGCCGGGCTGGGGCGGGAACAGGCCGGGCTGGGGCGGCGGCATGGGCACGCCGTGTTGCGGCACGGGCGGCACCGCCGTGCCCTGGTGCTCCGGGAGCGGGCCGACATGCGGCGTCGGGATCGCGTCCCGGTGCGGCGGCGGCACCGGGGTGCCGTGCTGCGGTGCGGGCACGGGATACGTCCCGGCCTGCGGCGGCACCGGCCGACCGGGCCCGGCCTGCGGCGGCACCGGCGGGAGCGGCTGCACGCCGGTGGCCCAGTCGGGACGTGGCGCACGGTCAACGGTCCCGGACGGGTCGCTGCCCTCCGGCGCGCCGGCGGTGGGGCGCTGCGGTGGTTGCGCCCAGGGCGACTCCGTCGACGGCCGAACCGGCGGCGGGCCGTCGCCGTCGCCGTCGAGGTGGTCGCCACCGCTCGCCGAGGTCTCGGCCGTCGCCGCCTCGGGTCCGCCGACCAGGTCCGGCCCACCGGCGGCGGCCGGGTCAACGTCGGTTGCGGGACGCGGGCCGGGAACGGCCGTCGCACCAGCGTTGCCGGGCGTGTCGTCGCGCGCAGGCGCGACCGAGGTCGGCCGGTCGAGAGTGAACGGCAGGTCCAGGTCGACCCGGCCGTGCTCCGGCTGCGTCGGCACGGGTGCCCAGCCGGTGGGCGGCGGCACACTCGCCCGTCCGCCGACAACCGGTGGTGGCACACTCGCCTGCCCGCTGGCCACGGGCGGCGGCACACTCGCCTGGCCACCGACGGGCGGCGGCGCGGGTGCCCATCCGGGACCCGGCGTCGCACCCGACTCGCCGCCGACACCGGCGGTCAGCGACGGGTAGTCGGCGGGCGAGGGCGGCCCGGCCGGTTGGCCGGTGGACGGCAGGTGACCCGGCTGACCGGCGGTCGGCGGCACCGGGTAGGCCGACCGGTCAGGAGCGGACGGCGCGGTGGGCGGCGTCGGCGGGGTCGCCCATGCGGGCGTGCCGAAGCCCTCGACCTGATCCGGCGGCCAGAGTGGTTCGATGTCCCGTTCCGGCGCCCCTTGCTGGCCGGGCACGTGCGCCCGGTCGGCGTTCTCGTCCACCACGGTTCCTCCCCCATTCCCTCTGCCGAGGATAGGCCCACCGGCCGACCTCGGCCGCCGACGCGGGGTGGGGTCAGACGGTCCAGACCGCCCAGGCGCCCGACTCGGTCCACCAGGACCGCTTACGGGTCAACTGCCCCTCCACACCGTCGTCCAGATACGGCAGCGCACCCTCGTCCCGGGGCAACACGGACACCGCCCGGCCCCGGGCCCGACGCACCTCCAGGCGTACCCGTCGGCGACCCAGCCGCGACCGGGTCACCACCGGGACCGCCACCGCCACCTCGACCAGCCCGTCCGTGGGGTCGGGCGCGGCGAGCAGGGTGACGTCGTCGAGCCGGGCGTAACCGGCGGCGTTGCCGATCGCGCAGGCCAGCAGCGGGTCGTCGCCGTGCGAGAGCACCGCGTCGTCCACCTCCACCCGACCACGCCAGTGCAACGGGCGTCCGTCCTCGGCGGCGGCACCGAGCAGCGCGCCGTCGAGCGTGACCGAACCGCCGTCGTTGCGCAGCAGGTCCAGTCGGCGGGGGGTGCCGTCGAGCACGGCGGCGGCCACCGCCGCCGGATCACGCGGCAGGCCGAGCTGCGCGGCGAGGTCCCGGTGTGTCGTGCTGCGGGCCGGGTCCAGCGGCAGTACGCCGACCGGCGGCAGGTCCGGCACGGTCCGGCCGTCGGCCAGGTCGGCCGGACGACGACTCGGCGGTGGGGCGTACCGCCGGACCAACCGGCGTATCACGGCCCGCAACTGTGCGTCACCGGCGACTGCCACCACGAGACGGACCTTGGAGTCCGGGTCGGGCCAGGTGAGCCCGTCCGGACGCGGCGGCGCGTCCAGTCGGGCCAGCACCTCGTCGATCTCCGCGTCCGAGCGGGCGGTCACCGTCTCGACTCGTGCGCCTCGGGCGGTCAGTGCGTCCGCGCAGGCCAGCACCGGTACGCGCGGGGTCTCGCAGCGTTCCGGGCGGTCCGGGGCAGCCTCGGACGCTCCGCCACAACAGGCTCCGCCGCTGCCACACCCGGCCCCGGGAGCGTCCCGCTCCGAGCCGAGGGTGAGCAGCACCACGTCGTACACGGGTAGGCCCCTCCTGCCTCTCGGCGCGACCCCTGCCGGTCGTGCCGTCACTACTTGTTAACCTGACACCCCGGGCTCGCTGACCGGTCGCCATCTGGCACCCGAGCCTTCTGGAGGCGAAGAGATGCCAGCGATCGTGCTCATCGGCGCTCAGTGGGGTGACGAGGGCAAGGGCAAGGTTACCGACCAACTGGGTGAGCGGGTCGACTACGTCGTGCGCTACTCCGGCGGCAACAACGCCGGGCACACCGTGATCACCCCTGACGGCCAGAAGTACGCGCTGCACCTCATGCCCTCGGGCGCGCTCTCCCCGAACGCCGTGATCGTCATCGGCAACGGCGTGGTGGTCGACCCGAAGGTGCTGCTGTCCGAGATCGACGGGCTCGCCGAGCGCGGCGTGGACGTCTCCCGGCTGCGCATCTCCGGCGACGCGCACCTGATCATGCCGCACCACCGGGCGCTGGACCGGGTGGTCGAGCGCTACCTCGGCAGCTCCCGCATCGGCACCACCGGCCGGGGCATCGGCCCCGCGTACGGCGACAAGGTCGCCCGGATGGGCATCCGGGTGCAGGACCTGCTCGACCCGGGCATCTTCCGCAAGAAGCTGGAACTCGCGCTGCGCGAGAAGAACCAGGTGCTGTTCAAGGTCTACAACCGCAAGGCGGGGGACGTCGACGCCACCATCGAGGAGTACCTGGAGTACGCGGAGCGGCTGCGGCCGTACATCGCGGAGACCCGGTCGATGCTCTGGGACGCGCTGGACCGGGGCGACACCGTACTGCTCGAAGGTGCCCAGGCCACCATGCTCGACATGGACCACGGCACGTACCCCTTCGTCACCTCGTCGAACCCGACGGCCGGCGGCGCCTGCGTGGGCGCGGGCATCCCGCCGACCGCGATCACGAAGGTGATCGCGGTCAGCAAGGCGTACACCACCCGGGTCGGTTCGGGTCCGTTCCCGACCGAGCTGTTCGACGACAACGGCGCGCACCTGCGCAAGGTCGGCCACGAGTACGGCACCACCACCGGCCGGGAGCGCCGCTGCGGCTGGTTCGACGCGGTGGTGGCCCGGTACGCCTGTCGCCTCAACGGCGTCACCGACCTGGTCGTCACGAAGCTGGACGTGCTCACCGGCCTGGCCACCGTGCCGATCTGCGTCGGCTACGAGATCAACGGCAAGCGCGTCGACGACATGCCGATGACCCAGACCGACTTCCACCACGCCACGCCGATCTACGAAGAGCACGACGGCTGGTGGGAGGACATCACGAAGGCGCGGACCGAGGACGACCTCCCCGAGAACGCCCGGCGCTACATCGCCCGCATCGAGCAACTCTGCAACACCCGCGTCAGCGTCGTAGGCGTAGGCCCCGGCCGCGAAGAAAACGTAACCCGCCACCCCCTCCTCCCCTAACCACCCCCACCCCACCCCTCCCTCCCACCCCACCCACCCCCTCTCCGCGTTGATCAAGAAGTTTTGGTCGCGGTGAGGGGGTCCGGGTGACCCAAATCCCTTGATCAACCCCGCTGGCGGCGGAGGTTGTCCACAGGGGGCGGCGGGTTATCCACAGGGGGTGGAGAAACGGGGGGTGTTGGCGGTGGGGTGGGGGGATGGGGGAGACGGGATTCGGGACGCGCAGCAGTGTGGTGACGGTGGAACAGGCGCTGTCGGCGGGGTTCACTCGGGGGCAGATCCGCCACCTGGTCCGGTCGGGGCGCTGGGTCAGGCTGGCCCGAGGCCGCTTCACGCCGTCCACCGAACCTGACCCGTTGGCGCTACGACGGGCCCGGATCCGGGCAGCGGTGGACAGTCTGGGGCCGGGGGCGGTGGCCGTACTGGGGACCGCCGCCGAGTTGCACGGGATCGCCGGGCTGCGTGCCGCGTCCGAGATCCACGTCTCGGTGCCGGTGCAGTGCCCGCGCCCGCAGCGGCGTACCGATCCGGAACTCGTCGTACACCAGTTGACGTTGGGTCCGGACGATGTCGACGTGCTGGCCGGTGTGCCGGTCACCAACGCTGTGCGTACCGTCGCCGACGTCATCCTGCGCGCGGAACGGTACCCCGCCGTCTGCGTCCTGGACTCGGCGCTCAACCGGCGGCTGCTCACCGAGGCGGACCTGGCGTCGATCCCCGCTCTGATCGCCGGACGGCGCGGTGCTGTCGCCGCCCGGCGGCACCTCACCGAGACGGACGGCCGAGCCCAGTCGCCGCTGGAGACGCGTGCCCGGCTGCGGTGCGTCGACGGCGGTGTCCCGCCGGACGTGCTCCAGGTGGAGGTGCGTGACGAGGACGGCTGGCTGCTGGGGGTCGGTGACCTGGGCTGGCGCCGGGCTCGCCTGATCGCCGAGGCGGACGGCAGGGGCCCACACGACGGACCGCAGGCGGTCTACGCGGATCGGATGCGACAGAACCGCCTGGTGAACGCCGGCTGGCGCATCCTCCGCTTCACCTGGTCCGACACCCTCCACCCCGACTACATCCCGCAAACCGTCAAACAAGCCCTCCGCACCCCCCACTAACCCCACCCACCCCCACTGCCCGCCCCCGCCCCGCCGGCCCCCGCCCCGCCGCGTTGATCAAGAAGTTTGAGCGTCGAGACGCCCAAATTGAGACGCAAACTTCTTGATCAACAGTGCCGGGGTGGGCGGTGGGTAGGATGCCGGCTGTGCGTGTTCTGTTGCTGGGTAGTGGTGGACGGGAGCACGCGCTTGCGCTGCGGCTCGCCGAGGATCCGACCGTCGAGCAGGTGATCGCGGCACCGGGCAATCCCGGGATCGCGGGCGTTGCCGAGCTGCGGGAGGTCGTGGCGACAGATCCCGAATCCGCGGCGGGGCTGGCGGTCGAGGTGGCTGCCGACCTGGTCGTGATCGGGCCGGAGGCGCCGCTGGTCGCCGGAGTCGCCGACGCGCTGCGGGCCAAGGGCATCGCGGTGTTCGGTCCGTCGGCTGAGGCGGCGCAGTTGGAAGGCTCCAAGACGTTCGCCAAGGACGTGATGACGGCCGCCGGAGTGCCCACGGCCCGCGCCCACACCTGCACCGACGCGGCGAGCACGGCCGCAGCGCTGGACGAGTTCGGGCCGCCGTACGTGGTGAAGAACGACGGGCTCGCCGCCGGCAAGGGCGTGGTGGTGACCGAGGACCGCGACGCCGCGCTGCGGCACGCCGCCGAGTGCGGTCGGGTGGTCGTCGAGGAGTACCTGGCCGGTCCGGAGGTCTCGCTGTTCGTGGTGACCGACGGCGAGGCCGCGGTGCCGCTGCTGCCCGCGCAGGACTTCAAGCGGGTCGGTGACGGTGACACCGGCCCGAACACCGGCGGCATGGGTGCCTACGCGCCGCTGCCCTGGGCGCCGTCCGACCTGGTCGACGACGTGATGCGCGACGTCGTGCACCCCACGCTGGCCGAGATGCGGAGTCGGGGCAAGCCCTTCGCGGGCCTGCTCTACGTCGGGCTGGCGATCACCGCCGACGGCCCCCGGGTGATCGAGTTCAACGCCCGCTTCGGTGACCCGGAGACCCAGGTGGTGCTCGCCCTGCTGGAGACTCCACTGGCCGGTCTGCTGCACGCCGCCGCCACCGGCACGCTGGCCGAGCACCCGCCGCTGGTCTGGCGCGACGGCGCGGCGGTCACCGTCGTGGTCGCCGCCGAGGGTTACCCGGCCCCGCCGCGTACCGGTGACGTGATCACGGGCGCGGACCGTCCGGGCGTCCTCCACGCCGGCACCGCCCGCCGGGCCACCGACGGTGCCCTGCTCTCCGCCGGCGGCCGAGTCCTCTGCGGTACGGCCACCGGCCCCGACCTGGCCGCCGCGCGCGACGCCGCCTACCAACTGGTACGCGGCATCACGCTGGCCGGGTCGCACCACCGTGGTGACATCGCGTCGTCCGCGATCGACGGCAGGATCACGCTCCCCGTCTGAGCCCACGGAGCCGGCGTCGGCCGCCCCGGCCACCCCGGCGGTGTGTCGACCGGCCCTGGCGGCTTCGCCCAGTCCGGCGGCGTCGGCCGGGCACGGCGGTGTCGATCGGTCCGGTGGCGTCGGCTGGTCCGGCGGCTTCGATCGGCCCGACGGCGTCGAACCGCCCGGCGGTGTGTTGATCGGGCTCGGCGGCCTCGCCCAGTCCGGCGGCCTCGCCCAGTCCGGCGGCCTCGCCCAGTCCGGCGGCGTTCGACTGGGATCGGCGGTCCGACCGGGATCGGCGGTCCGACCGGTCGGTCGGCTGTCCGGCTGCCCTGACGGTGCTGATCCGGTTCGTCGGGCGAGCCGCCGCGCCGGACGTCGGTGGCCGAACGGTCGGCGGTTCTGGTCGACGGGCCGCAACGCAACGACCTCCCCGCAGCGTATTTAGTGGCGAGGGAGGTGGGATGGAAGCCGACGAGTTCGAGACGTTCGTCCGCCGGTCCACTCCGGCGTTGCGCCGGTACGCACGTGCGGTCGCCGCCGACCCGGACCAGGCGGAGGATCTCCTCCAGGAGACCTACGTCCAGGTGGCCGGGGTGTGGCATCGCGTGTTCGCCGACGGCAACCCGTTCGAGTACGCGAAGACCACGATGATCCGACTGCACATCGGTCGGCTCCGGACGCTGGTCCGCCGCATCCGGCTCACTCCGGCAGCGTCACCGTTGGTCGTCGACGGTGGGACCGGCAGCAGCACCGAGGTCGGTCTCGGCCGCGTCACCGGGCGTGGGCCCGATCGCGTTGACGACGCCTGGCCCAGCGACGGCGTCGAGGACGGCTGGTCCGGTGACGGCGTCGAGGACGGCTGGTCCGGCGACGGCGTCGAGGACGCTGATCTGCTGCGTCGACTGCTGGCCGGGTTGCCGCCCGTGCAACGGGCGGTGCTCGTCATGGCGTACCTCGACGATCTGGACGACGCGGCGATCGCCGAGGCGATCGGGCGACGCCCGGCGACCGTCCGGTCGATGCGGCACCGGGCGCTCGACGCGATCCGCCCGGGTCTGTCGGGCGTCCGGGCCGAAGCCGGTCGGAAGGTGGCGGGATGACCGACGTCCGGGACGCGCTCCGCGAGGTCTGGGACGACGAGACCGACCGGTACCCGTCGGGTCCGGATCCGCTGCCGGGGGTGCGGGCCCGCCTGCGTCGTCGTCGCCGTCTCCAGGCCGTCGCCGTGGCGCTGGCCTTGTGCACGGTGGTCGGCCTGGGGGTCTTCACCGTGGTGACCGCCGGCCGACCGGCACCCGCGCCGCAGGTCGCGGCGACCGCCGGCCCCGCCGTGCCCGAACTGCGTGGCCTGCCGGCCTATCTGCGACCGGCCGATCCCGCCGAGGCGGTGCTGCGGATGGCCCGCCCGCAGGCGGTGCCGAGCGGCGACCGGGTGGCGTACGAGGGGGCCGGCCCGGTGATCCGGGTGGTCGCGGTCTTCGACTTCGAGGCGGCGCTGGGACTGCCCGGGGTGCCCCGCGAGGTAACGGTGGCGACTGTGGCGCAGGTGTTGGCCACGGACGACGTGGCGACCTCGACGGCGTACCTGTCGGCGTGGCTTCCCGACGGGCGTACCCTGTTCGTCTCAGTGACCGGGGACACGCCGCAGGTCCGTGCGGCGACGCTGGATGCGCTCGTCGAGGCCAACCTGGGCTGATCTTGGCCGGTCAGACCGGGTGGACCGGCCGATCGGCCCTGACCGTGCGGTTGACATCCCGTGTCACGATCATCGTGCCGGTGGCCTGGTCGGGCCGCCGGGTGCGGGGAGGAGGACAAGGTGACCGGCTTTCTGGCCACGGCACTCAGTTTCCCCACCGTGCTGTTCAGCTTCCTGCTCGTGGTCGTCGTCGGCTACTGGCTGCTGGTGCTGACCGGGGTGCTGGATCTGGGTGACGACCTGGACGTCGACGGCGGACCCGGTACGTTCCTCGCCGGGCTCGGGCTCGGCGGCGTACCCAGTGCGATCATCTTCTCCCTGCTCGTCGCGGTGGCCTGGTTCGTCAGCCTGGCCGGTACCGCGCTGCTCGACGGCATCGGGCTCGGCGCCGGTACCCGGATCGCGGTCTCGGTCGGCGTGCTGCTGGCCGCCGCGTTCTGCGCGTACGCGGTGACCCGGCTGATCGCGGTGCCGTTGGGACGTCTCTTCCCGACCGACTCGGACGCCAGCCGGAACACCTTCGTCGGCCGCCTCTGCGTGGTGCGGACCGGTACGGTCACCGCCGACTTCGGTCAGGCCGAGGTGACGGCGGCGGACGGCTCGTCGGCGGTGGTGCAGGTCCGGCAGCCGGGCGACGAGAAGATGACGGCCGGCAGTTCCGCGTTGATCTACGACTACGACACCGAGGGTGAGTTCTTCTGGGTGATGCCCGCCGGGCCCACCTTCGACCCCCTGAGACATGCCCCCGAGTAATCGCCCCTGGTGAGTCCGCTTCCGCGCGGATCACCCCGACCTCGTCCGAGGCGGTCGGTGCGAACCCCCTTCGTCCGGCCCGCCCGCCACGCTGCCCCTGACGTATCCCCTCGAAAGGAGGATGCGCGGCGCCCCGCCCCGGCCCCGTCGCCGGCTGCCGCCGTCCGCGCGCCCAACCATGGAAGTGATCACCACCGGAATCGGTGTACTCCTCGCCGTCGTCCTGCTCGTCGCGCTCGGCGTGGTGTTCATGGTCAGTCGGCTGTTCCGCAAGGTCGAGCAGGGCAAGGCACTGATCATCTCCAAGATCCGGCGGGTCGACGTGACCTTCACCGGTGCGGTGGTGATGCCCGTGCTGCACAAGGCCGAGGTCATGGACATCTCGGTCAAGACGATCGACATCGAACGGACCGGCAACGAGGGTCTGATCTGCCGCGACAACATCCGGGCCGACATCCGGATCACCTTCTTCGTTCGGGTGAACAAGACGAACGAGGACGTCATCAAGGTGGCGCAGGCGATCGGCACCGCGCGGGCCAGCGACCGGGAGACCCTCCAGGAGCTGTTCAACGCGAAGTTCTCCGAGGCGCTGAAGACCGTCGGCAAGCAGCTCGACTTCGTCGACCTCTACACCAAGCGTGACGAGTTCCGCGACCAGATCATCCGGGTCATCGGCACCGACCTCAACGGCTACAGCCTGGAGGACGCGGCGATCGACTTCCTCGAGCAGACGCCGATGTCGCAGCTCGACCCGAAGAACATCCTCGATGCGCAGGGCATTCGGAAGATCACCGAGCTGACCACGCAGGAGCACGTCCGGACCAACGAGTTCCGGCGCAGCGAGGAGAAGGAGATCACCCGCCAGAACGTGGACGCCAAGGAGGCGATCCTCGAACTGGAGCGGCGGCAGGCCGACGCCGAGGCCAAGCAGCAGCGCGAGATCGAGACCGTGCGGGCCCGCGAGCAGGCCGAGACCACCCGGGTACGCGCCGAGGAGCGGCTGCGGGCCGAGACGGCGAACATCCGTACCGACGAGCAGTTGGGCGTCCAGCACGAGAACCGGGCGCGGGAGATCGCGGTGGCGGAGAAGAACCGCGAGCGGGTCATCGCGATCGAGACCGAGCGGATCGAGAAGGACCGCATGCTGGAGGTGATCGGCCGGGAGCGGGAGACCGAGCTGAGCACGATCGCCAAGGACAAGGAGGTGGAGGCCGAGAAGCGGGCCATCGCCGAGGTCGTCCGGGAGCGGATCGCGGTGGAGAAGACCGTGGCCGAGCAGGAGGAGAACATCAAGCGGCTGCGCGTGGTCGAGGAGGCCGAGCGGACCCGCCAGGCGGTGGTCATCCAGGCCGAGGCCGAGGCGCAGGAGAGCCTGGTCAAGGACATCAAGGCGGCGGAGGCCGCCGAGGCGGCGGCGAAGTACAAGGCCCGCGAGGAACTGGTGCTGGCCGAGGCCCGTCAGCAGGCCGCAGAACTGGACGCCCGGGCGAAGATCCGGCTGGCCGAGGGAGTCCAGGCCGAGACCGCAGCGGCGGGCCTGGCCGAGGTGCAGGTCAAGGAGCGCAGTGCCGAGGCGATCGAGAAGGTCGGTCGGGCCGAGGTCGCGGTGGAGCGGGAGAAGGCGCTGCTCGTCGCCGACGCGGTGCGCGAGAAGCTGAAGGGCGAGGCAGAGGGTCTCACCGAGAAGGCCGCCGCGATGGCCGCGCTGGACGACGCGACCCGCGAGCACGAGGAGTACCGGCTGCGCCTGGAACTGGAGAAGGAGGTCCGGCTCGCCGGGCTGGACACCCAGCGGCAGGTCGCCGAGGCACAGGCCGCCCTGGTCTCCACCGGTCTGGAGAAGGCGAACATCGACATCGTCGGTGGGGACAGTGTCTTCTTCGATCGGCTGCTCAGCTCGATCTCGTTCGGCAAGAGCGTGGACAGCTTCGTGGCCCACTCGGACGTGGCGAAGAACCTCGCCCAGCCGTGGCTGGACGGCAAAGCCAGCTTCACCGACGACCTGACCCGGATGATCGGCTCGCTGAACACCGCCGACGTGCAGAACCTCACGCTCTCGGCGTTCCTGGCGCAGCAGATGCGCTCCGGCGGTGCCGACAAGGGCAAGCTCCAGGAGCTGCTGAAGGCCGCGCAGCGCCTGGGTGTGGCGGACACCCCGGTCGCCGCCCTCACCGGTTCGCGGCAGCCCGCCGGTGAGTGAGCCGACCGCCGGTCCGGCGACCACCGGGCGTATGCCCGGTGCCGCCGGGCCGGCCCCGGCGGGCCGGTCCGGCGACGGACCCGATCCGGCCGAGGTCGTGTCGGACGGCGGTACCCGGCCCGGGCTGGACGACGGCAGCTACGAGGTGCTGCGCAGGCGCCTCGCCGGACAGGCCGCCGAGTTGGCCCGGCGGGCCGAGTCGCTCAACGCCCGCCGGTTGGAGGTCTTCGGCAGCACCGAGCTGCGGCTGCTGAGCACCGAGCGGATCCGTACCGAGCACAACTGCGTGCCCCGGGACATCATCTCGGTCGGCGGACTGATGCTGTTCGGCTACAACGTCTTCATCGGCCTGAAGCCGGAGACGACCGTCGACGACGTCTTCTCGCTGCACCGGTTCACCCGCGAACAGCGCGAGGGTGAATCGGAGGAGGTCGTCTTCCGGTTCGACGAGGCCGGTCAGGACGAGTTGCCCGGCCTGCTGCGTCACCCGCAGTTCGTCCGGGACTTCAGCGAGCTGTACCGCTACTACCGGCAGGCGCGTCTGCTGCAACTGCGCCGGGTCGACGCCCGGCTGCTGGCGGTGTTCCAGACCGGGCCGCGTACCGAGGACATCCGGGTGCTGCGCTGGCAGGTCGGCGTGGACGGCATCCCGGAGTACCTGGACAGCCGGGGGGAGCGGGACCACGTCTTCCCGCCGAGCCACGACTTCGAGTGGATCGAGACGACCCGGCAGGACCACGTCCTCGGCCGGCACCCGCACATCGACATCGACGGCGAGGTCTTCGTCGAGACGGTGGGCGGCACGCTGACCGTCAAGGTGGAGAACAACACCGAGGTCGGCGAGGGCATCTACAGCGAGCCGGTGGACGAGCCGTTGCAGAGCCTGGCCGACGCCGACGTGCAGTGGGCCCGGGTGGGTCCGCTGATCCTGCTGCGGATCCTGCCGTACAAGGAGACGCAGTGGCGGCACCTGGTCTTCAACACGCTCACCCGGGAGGTGGTCCGCCTCGACGGCATCGGGGTGGCCTGCCAGCGGCTGCCCGAGGACCACGGCATCATCTTCCCGGGCGGCTACCACCTGGCCACCGGCGTCACCCGCACCTTCGACACCGAGGTCGCCGACCTGGAGTTCGAGCGGGTGGTGCGCTCGCCGAACGGTGAGGACGTGCTCTACGTCTTCCACGCCCGGGCCGAGGGGCGCTCGCTGCTGCTGCCGTACAACGCGATCCGCAAGGAGGTGGCCGCGCCGATCCCGTGCCACGGCTTCTCCCTGTTCGACGACGGCACGCTCGTGGTGTTCCGGGCCGTCTCCGAGGAGCCGACCCGGGTCCACCCGATGCAGATCTGGCAGACGCCGTACGTCTCCGACGCGTACGCGGCGGCGCAGCCGGCCGGCACCGGTCCGCTGGAGCGGATCGGCAACGCCGACCTGGTACGCGGTATCTCGGACTGCCTCTCGGCGGCGCGGATGGTGCAGGACAGCGCCACCGCCGGGGTGTACGAGGCGCTGATCGCGGCCTGTGCCCGGATCACCGACCACTTCCACTGGCTCGGCGAGGACGAGCTGGGTGACCTGGCCACCCCGCTGAGCGGCCTGCGGCGTACCGCCAGCTCCGTGCTGGAGGAGCACGAGAAGGTCCGTACGCTCACCGAGCAGGCCCGCGCGGAGCTGGACGAGAGCGCCGAGCAGATCGCCTCGCTGGCCCGCCGGGCCCGGGGCGAGGCACCGCTGACCGCCGACGACTGGGTCACCCAGCTCGGTGGGTTGCGTCGGGCGCGCGGACACCTGGAGTCGCTGCGCGAACTGCGGTACGTCGACCACGACCGGATCGACGAGCTGGCCGCCCGGCTGGACGAGGAACTGTCGGTGGCGGGCCGGCGGGCGGTGGAGTTCCTCCGTCGCGACGAGGCGTTCACCGGCTACCAGCAGGAGGTGGATCGACTCGCCGCGCGGGCCGCCGAGATCGGCACGGTGGCCGAGGCCGGTACCGTCCGCGACGAGCTGGCCGCCCGTACCGACGGCCTCCAGACCATCACCGACGTGGTGGGTGGGCTGGACATCGCCGACGCGACCGTGCGGACCGGCATCCTGGGCCGGGTCGGCGAGGTGCTGGGCGCGGTCAACCGGGCCCGGGCGGTGCTCGACAAGCGGCGCCAGGAGCTGGCCGCAGTCGAGGGCCGGGCCGGTTTCGCCGCCGAGTTCGCGCTGCTCGGGCAGGCGGTCACCGGGGCGCTGGCGGCGGCGGACACCGCCGAACGCTGCGACGAGCAGCTCGGCCGGCTGCTGCTGCGGGTGGAGGAGCTGGAGTCCCGGTTCGGGGAGTTCGACGACTTCCTCACCGAGCTGTCGACCCGGCGTACCGACATCTACGAGGCGTTCTCGGCACGCAAGCAGGCGTTGCTGGACGAGCGGTCCCGGCGGGCCGACCGGCTGGTCGGGTCGGCCGAGCGGATCCTGGTCAGCGTGCAGCGGCGGGCCGGCACGCTCGGCTCGCTCGACGAGATCAACACCTACTTCGCGGCCGACCCGATGGTGGGCAAGCTCCGCTCGGTGGTGGAGGAGCTGCGTACCCTCGGCGACGCGGTGCGGGCCGAGGAGCTGGACGGCCGGATCCGGGCCGCGCGCCAGGAGTCCGGACGCGGCCTGCGCGACCGCCTCGACCTGTACGCCGACGGTGGCGAGACGATCCGGCTGGGCCGGCACCGCTTCGCGGTGAACACCCAACCGGTCGACGTGGCGGTGGTGCCGGCCGAGGGCCGCATGGTGGTGGCGGTGACCGGCACCGACTACCGCGCACCGGTGCGTGACGAGGAGTTCCAGCAGACCCGGCGGTTCTGGGACCAACTGCTGGTCTCCGAGTCGGCGCAGGTGTACCGGGCCGAGTACCTGGCCACCGCCATCCTGGCCGCCGCCGAGGCGGGCCGTGACGGGCTCACCCTGGACGCGCTGCACACCGCGGCGGTGGACGCCAACGGGCTGCGGGACCTGGTGCGGCGGATCGCCGAGACCCGCTACGACGAGGGGTACGAGCGGGGCGTGCACGACCACGACGCCGCCGAGATCCTGCGGGTGCTACTGCGCCTGCACGCCGGTGCCGGGCTGCTGCGCTACCCACCGGCCGACCGTGCCGCCGCGCAGTTGTTCTGGCGGTACGGCACCGACGAGCCGACCCGGTCCGTCTGGACCGCCCGGGCGGCTTCGCTGGCCCGCGCCCGGCAGCGGTTCGGACGCCCCGAGGGCGAGGACGCCGCCGACCGGCTCGGCGCGCAGCTCGCCGAGGCGGCCGAGACGTTCCTGCGGTCCGCCGGACTCCCGGTGCCGCCCGGTGGGACGGCGGTGGCCGGCGAGTACCTGTTCGAGGAGCTGTCCTCACCGCCGGTGCGGTTCGTCACCGGCGGCGGGGCACGGACCCTGCTGGACCGGTTCCGCCGGGCACTCGGCGGCCCGCAGTCGCGCTCGTCCCGCGAGTTCGACGACGACCTGCGGGCCCTCGGTGACGACCTCGCCGGCCGTCACCAGCTGGTGGCGGCGTGGCTGACCGCGTTCCTGGCCACCGACGACGGCAACCTGTCCGGGTACGACCTGCCGGAGGCGGTCGCCGTCGAGCTGTGCGGTGCCGAACCGGCGCGGCAGGACAGCACGGCGACGATGACCGAGACGGTTGGCGGGCTGCTCGGCGCGCACCCGCGAATCGACGGCTCCACGCTGGACGTACGGCTGGACGAGATGTTGGCCCGGACCCGGGCGTTCCGCACCGACCTGGTCCCGGCATACCGGGACTACCAGCGGCGACGCAACGCCCTGGTGGACGCCGAGCGGGACCGCCTGCGGCTGGAGGAGTACCGGCCGAAGGTGATGAACGCCTTCGTCCGCAACCGGCTGCTCGACGAGGTCTACCTGCCGCTGATCGGCGACAACCTGGCCCGGCAGCTCGGTGCCACCGGCGACGGCAAGCGGGTCGACCAGTCCGGCCTGCTGCTGCTGATCTCACCGCCCGGGTACGGCAAGACGACCCTGATGGAGTACGTGGCCAGCCGACTCGGACTGGTCTTCGTGAAGGTCAACGGACCGGCCCTGGGCACCAAGGTCACCTCGCTGGACCCGGCCGAGGCGCCCGACGCCACCGCCCGGCAGGAGGTCGAGAAGATCTCCTTCGCCCTGGAACTGGGCAACAACGTGCTGCTCTATCTGGACGACATCCAGCACACCAACCCGGAGCTGTTGCAGAAGTTCATCTCGCTCTGTGACGGGCAGCGCCGGATGGAGGGCGTCTGGGAGGGCCGCACCCGCACGTACGACCTGCGCGGCAAGCGGTTCGCGGTCTGCATGGCCGGTAACCCGTACACCGAGTCGGGGAAGCGGTTCCGGATCCCGGACATGCTCGCCAACCGGGCCGACGTGTGGAACCTCGGTGACGTGCTCTCCGGGCGGGAGGAGGCGTTCGCGCTCAGCTACATCGAGAACGCGCTCACCGCCAACGCGGTGCTGGCGCCGCTCTCCGGACGGGACCGGGGCGACCTGGAGCTGCTGGTCCGGATGGCACGCGGGGACGACTCGGTCCGGGCCGACCAGCTCTCCCACCCGTACCAGCCGGTGGAGCTGGAACAGATGGTCTCGGTGCTGCGCAAGATGCTGCGGGTGCAGCAGGTGGTGCTGGCCAACAACCAGGCGTACATCGCCTCGGCGGCCCAGTCCGACGACGCCCGCACCGAGCCGCAGTTCCAGCTCCAGGGTTCGTACCGGAACATGAACAAGCTCGCCGAGCGGATCGTGCCGGTGCTCACCGACGAGGAGCTGGAGGCGGTGATCGACGACCACTACCTGGGCGAGGCGCAGACGCTCGCGGCGGGGGCGGAGGCGAACCTGCTCAAGCTCGCCGAGCTGCGCGGCCGGCTCACTCCCGAGCAGGCCGCCCGGTGGGTCGAGGTGAAGGACGCCTTCCAGCGGTCGAAGGCCCTGGGCGGGGGAGGCGACGATCCGGTCGATCGCGCGGTGGGCGCGCTCGGCCTGCTCGCCGACCGGGTCAGCGGAGTCGCCGCCGCGATAGGTCGTGCCAGCGAGCGCTGAGGTCTGATGTGTAAGGAGGGGTCCCCTGCTAACGCCTCCGGTATAGCAGGGGACCCCTCCTAACATTCCGGGTATCGGGTGCGGAGCGTCCTGCCATCCGTCCGGCCTGGATGCTGCCGGTCATCGCCTCCACGTGCCGGTACGACGGCGGGTGGAACGAGAGCCGGATGGCCGGCGGGCGTACGCGGCGGCGACACCGAACGCGGCTGTCATGATCGTTCCGACCGCCGCGATCCCGGCGACGGCCGTACCGTTGGTCTTGCTGCAACCGCCGAGAACCGTCAACAGCACCACGGTCAGGAGCGCCATCGCGGCACTGAGGTAAGTGGCGTGCACGGGATGTAGGTGTTCCCGAGCCCTCTCACTCTGGCCGTCCTCCTCGTCGCGGCTCATGGATGCCATTCGTCGTTCCTCCCCGCGCGGTCAACTGTGGACACACTCACGTCTGTCACTAATTAGACAGAGGGTGGTGGGAGATGGCCAACGGGATGAAGCGAATGAGAATCCCATGAACATTCAGGCTTATCGAACTTAAGGGCCGAAAGTCAGCGGATCTGCATCCCAGAGATCGCCCGGGAGATGACCAGGCGCTGGATCTCGGAGGTGCCCTCGAAGATGGTGTAGATCTTGGCGTCCCGATACCACCGCTCGACCGGGTGGTCGCGGAGGAAGCCGGCCCCGCCGAGCAACTGGACCGCCTTCTCGGTGACCGACACGGCCACCTCACCCGCCTTGAGCTTGGACATCGACCCCTCGCCCGCGGTGAACGGCCGGTTGTTGCGGCCCATCCAGGAGGCCCGCCAGACCAGCAGCCGGGCGGCGTCGATCTCCGTCTTCATGTCGGCGAGCGCGAAGGCGACCGCCTGGTTGGTGATGATCGGGCGGCCGAACTGGACCCGGTCCCGGGCGTAGTCCAGGGCGTACTCGTAGGCGGCCCGGGCCACGCCGAGCGCCTGGGCGCCGACGGTGGGTCGGGACAGCTCGAACGTCCGCATCGCGGCCTGGCCGGAGGCGCGCTGCCCGGACCGGGCCCGGGCCAGCCGCTCCTCCAGTGCCTCCCGGCCGCCGAGCAGGCACCGGCCGGGCACCCGGACGTCGTCGAGGAAGACGTCCGCCGTGTGCGACGCTCGCAGGCCGAGTTTGCGCAGCTTGCGGGTGGCGGAGAGGCCGGCGGTGCCAGGGGGTACGACGAATGCGGCCTGACCTCGCGAGCCCAGCTCCGGGTCGACCGAGGCGGTGACCACGTGCACGGCGGCGATCCCACCGTTGGTGGCGTACGCCTTCTGGCCACGCAGCACCCACTCGTCGGTCGCCTCGTCGTACGTGGCCCGGGTACGCATCGCGGAGACGTCCGAACCGGCCTCCGGCTCGGACGAGCAGAACGCGGCGACCGCCGGTGAGTCGACGTCACCGAAGCACTGCGGCACCCACTCGACGAGCTGGTCGGGCGTGCCGCTGCCGTAGATGGCGGCGACCGCGAGCGAGGTGCCGAAGATGCTCAGCCCGATCCCGGCGTCGCCCCAGAACAACTCCTCGCTGGCGATCGGCAGGGAGAGCCCGGTGGGGTCGGCCCAGCAGGTGGCGAGGAACTCGAAGCCGTACAGGCCGACCTTGGCCGCCTCGCCGATGATCGGCCAGGGAGTCTCCTCCCGGGCGTCCCACTCGGCGGCGGCCGGGCGCACGACCTCGCTGGCGAAGCCGTGCACCCAGTCGCGCAGATCCCGCTGTTCCTCGTTCAGGTCGAGCGAGAATTCGACCATCTCAGGCCTTGGGGATGTCGAAGAGGTTGGCGATGTTGGCGGCCAGCCCCAGGTCACCCTTTGCCTTGAGCTTGCCGGTCATGAACATCATGACCGGGTTGGCGCCACCCGAGACGATCTTCAGGAACTCGACCGGGCCCAGCGTCAGGGCCAGCCGCGGCTCGTGCTGCGGGGTCTCGTTGACCGTGCAGGTGCCGTCGGCGATGACCACCTCGTACGTGTCGGTGCCGCCGTCGGGGGCGCCGGTGATGTTCCAGTGGATCACCGCGTTGGTGGAACCGGCCCGATCCGCGCGGAAGATCTGGGGCATCCGCCCGAAGACCTCGCCGAGGATCTTGCCGCGCAGTTCACCGGACATGATCTCGGCGAGCTTGCTATCCGGGGTGCTCTTGACGAGCTGGGCGAACTCCTTCGGGCCCATGTTGGCGAAGGCGGCCGGGTCGAAGTCAGTCATGGAACGCACCTCTCGAACAGTGGTTACTCAGGCGTAACCCTACGCACCGGTAGGTATGCTCGCAAGGTGTCCGCGACACCCGCCTTCAAGCGCCTCCCCCGGGCCGTACGCGAGCAGCAGATGCTCGACGCCGCCGTGCGGGTCTTCTCCCGGCGCGGCTACCACGGCGCCAGCATGGACGAGATCGCCGAGGTCGCGGGCATCTCCAAACCCATGGTGTACGCGTACCTGGGCACCAAGGAGGAACTCTTCGTCGCCTGCCTGCACCGCGAGGGCACCCGGATGATGGAGGCCATCGCCGGGGCGGCCGTCCCCGACCTGCCCGCCGACGAGCGACTCTGGCGTGGCCTGCGGGCGTTCTTCCGCTTCGTCGGCGCACACCGCGACGGCTGGTCGGTGCTCTATCGGCAGGCCCGCGCCGAGCAGCCGTTCGCCCGGGAACTGGCCCAGATGCGGGCCAGGATGGTCGAGGTGGTCGCCGGGATGTTGGACCACGCCCTGCGTGCCGAGGGACGTACGGCTGCCGAGACCGAGTGGGAAGTGGTCGCGTACGCGCTGGTCGGGGCGACCGAGTCGCTGGGCGACTGGCTCGCCGACCACCCCGAGGCCGACCCGGAGAAGACCGCGACCCGGATGATGAACGCCGCGTGGCTGGGGGCCGGGCAACTCCTGCACGGCGCGAGCTGGCACCCGCCCGAGGTGTAAGGAAGGGCCCCCTGCTAACGCCTGCGGTAGAGCAGGGGGCCCCTGCTAACAACCCGGCTCCGCACCGCTCGCAGCCCGCCGGTGCGCCCGGTGCCGGAGCCAGCGGATCAACTCGACCAGCAGCGTCACCGAGATCGAGAGCCCGATGCCGGCCAGGATGCCGTGCAGCGGGTGCTGCTCGAAGGCGAGCCCGCCGAAGATGCCGAGCAGGACGCAGTACAGCGCCCACGAGCCGCAGCCGATCAGGTCGAAGAGGAGGAACCTGCGCAGCGGATAGCGGACGGCACCCATGGCCAGGGTGACCGCCGTCCGCCCGCCGGGGACGTAACGGGCGGCCATGAGGATGACGCCGCCACGCAGGTCGACCGCCCGTCGGGCCCACTCCGATCCGGCCCGGCGCCGGCTGTCCACCGGTGAGTGGTCCAGCCGGCGCGATCCGCCGCCGCGTCCGATCCCGTACGAGATGTGGTCACCGGCGGTCGCACCGAGCGTGGCCGCCACGATGATCAGCGCCAGGTTCGGCTGGCCACCGGTGGCGAGCACGGTGACGCTGATGACCGCCGCCTCCGAGGGCACCAGCGGGAAGAACGCGTCGACCGCGGTGAGCCCGAAGATCAGCAGATACACCCAGGGCGAGGTGAGTGTCTGCCGGAGCAGGTCGAGCGCGGCCTCCATGCCTCCATGCTCAGGGCACGGGCTGTTAAGAAGGGGCCCTTCCTCTACACCAGGCGTTAATAAGGTGCCCTTCCTTACGAACCTCCTTGTCGGCGGAGGTGGGGCCGTGGGAGGTGAGGAGCACCGGAGCGCCCAGCGCCTCGCCGACCGCCTCGGGCCAGTCGGCCGGACCGGCGTCGTAGTGCGGGCGCGCCCGCAGCAGGCGGGCGGTGAGGGCGGCCTGCCGGTCGAGGTCGCCGGCCGGTCCGGGGACCAGCCGGTCCAGGCCGTCGTAACGGCGACAGATACGCAGATCGAGGCCGCGTTCGGTGAGGTCCAGGTGGGTCAGCGCCAGACCGTCCACCCCGCCCGCCACCGCCAGGGCGTACGCGTGCGCGACGGCGTCGAAGTGGCCGAACCGGAAGCGGCCCTGCCAGGGGTTCGTCGCGTTGTGCGGGTCGGCCAGCGGCAGCGACGAGTCCTCGGTGACCAGCGGACCGGGACCGTGCCGGGTGGTGACGGTACGCAGCACCCCGATCCGCAGCGCCGACCCGCCCAGTCCCGCCTCGGCCAGCAGGGATTCGGCGTTGGCGAAGGTGGTGGTGCTCCAGGTGGTGTACGGGTGGAAGCCGTGCCACTCGTCCAGCAGCACCCCCTGGGCGCCCTCGAACACGCACGGGCCGGCCCGCAGCGCCCCGGCCAGCCAGGAGCCGTCGACGATCGCCACCCGCTCGGCGAAGGCCCGGTACGCCGGCAGGCAGTCCGACACCGGTGGGGCGTCCAGCGGACCGAGTTCGGCGGTGAGCCGGTCCCGGAGTGCGGTCAAGCGGCGGCGCAGCACCTCCGGGCTGCGGCAGTCCGCGACCCGGGGTGCCTCGTCGGGGTGGGCGAGCCCGTACGCGACGGTCTCGCCCACCCCCTGCCCGCAGGAACCGTGCCGGTCGGCTCCCCGGGCCGTCTCCCGGGCCCGGTTGGCGGCCCGGTGGTACGGGGTGGCCAGCAGCGCCGCCCCGTCCACGGTCAACCGGTCGAACGCGTCGGGCACCCCGACGGCGGCGAGGTGGTCGGCCTCGGCGGCGAGCGCCAACGGGTCCACCACGACGTGCCGGGACAGGTGGGTGCGTACGTCGGGGTGGAAGGTGCCGGCACCGAACTGCGCGAACGTGTGGTGTCGGCCGTCGGGCCGGACGACGTTGTGCGCCGCCTGCGCACCCCCGTTGAACCGGACCACGGTGTGCACCGGCCGGGTGGCGCAGAGCCAGTCCACGACCGTGCCCTTGCCGGCGTCGCCGTACCCGAGGTCGACCACGATCGCGTGCTCCGGACCCGACCCGCCGACCGCGCCCCCCGTGAACCGGCCCGCCGCACCGTCCGCCGATCCGCCCGGGAGCCCGTCTGCCGGGCCGTCCGCCGCATTGCCCGCCGGGTCGCCCCTGAATCCGGCCGCCGCACCGCCCGCCGGGGCGCGCCCGGGTGCCGGGACACCCGGGCGCGCAGCGGTCACCTGCTCGTTCACAGCCGGACGACTCCGCCGCCGGTGGTGCGGGTGGCGGGCAGATCGGCCACCTCGGTGCGGCGTGCCCCGTTCAGCCGGGCCAGCGCCTTCGACACCGTGCGGGTGGCCGTCGAGCCGTTCCGGTCCAGGTCCCGCAGGCCGGTGTCGAGGTCGATGGCCTGCTCACCGAGGCCGACGGTGAGCGCGATCGTCTCGCAGACCGCGTCGAGATCGTCCAGCTCCAGGGCGTTCTGGCCGAGCAGGCCGCGCCAGAAGTCGAGCACCTTGCGGTTGCCCGAGTAGTGGCTGCCGGCCGGGAGCAGGTAGTACGTGTCCCAGCGGCGGGTCACCTCGTCGACGATCTGCCGCACCGGCACGTCCTCGCGTGGGTCGTCGCCGATCAGGCGGGCCACTTCGGCGGCCTTGACCGCCGGGTACGCCAGCTCGTCACCGATGATGAAGAGGTAGCCGCGTCGGCCCCGCTTCTCCCAGCTGTCGGTGACCGTCCGCCGGGCCATGTAGTAGAGCGCCAGTTCGTAGGACTCCTTCATCTGGCCGCCACCGCCGCCCTCCAGCACGATCCGGCCGAGGTCCTCGTCCATCCGGTTGTCGGACTCGAACTGGCCGACCTGCAACGGCACCCGGTCGCAGGTGGCGTCGCCGATGGCGCCGAACATGATCTGCGGGTCGCGGGCGTATCCCTGGCGCAGCAGCAGCCCCAGCAGCTGCGGCAGCTTGGCCTGGAGGGTGCGGGGCACGTGCCCCATCGAGCCGGTCACGTCGAACAGCACCGTGACCGGGGTCGACCGCGGGTGCTCGGCCGAGTCACGGCTCTCCCGCGTCGCGCCGCGCGGGTCCAGCTGCGGGTGCACCACCTTGGCGCCGCTGTCGCTGTACGAGAACGCGCTCTTGCCGGTGGCCCGGCGGTACCGGTCGGCGGCGGTGTACACGTCGGTGGACCACATTCCGCTGCCCATGGCAGCCTCCTTAGGGGGTGAGGGTGAAGGGTCGGAAGGTGCGCGGCCCGTAGAGCCGGTGCAGCACCTCGTCGAATTCGCCGAGCAGTCGCCAGGCGTCGTCGGGGCGGCTCGACAGCGACCGCTGCCGACAGCCCGCCGCGAAGGCGAGCAGTTCGTCCGGGGCCCGGTGGCCCATCAGCCAGGTCATGCACCGGGTGGCCATGTCGATGTCGGTGCCCGGCCCGCTGGGCCGACGCGCGGTGACCTCGGCCGGATACCACTCCTGGTGGTCGGGGACCAACGCGGGCACGACGCCGCCGGGCTCGGTGGCGAAGCACCAGTCGACCAGCACCACGCCGTGCGCGTCCGGCTCGATCAGCACGTGCGGCGGCAGCACCGCGCCGTGCACCACACCGGCCCGGTGGGCCAGGCCGAGCGCGACCAGCAGCCGACGCCACATCCAGGCCACGTCGCGGGCGTCCAGCCCGTCCGGGTACGCCCGCCGCACGTCGACCAGGCTGCGCAGGCCGGGTGCGGTGGCGAGCACGGTGACCTGGCGTTCCGCCCCGGTGGCCGGATCCTGGTGCGCGAACGTGTCGACCAGCCGGGGCACGTACGGCAGCCAGCGCGGGTCGCCGTGCTCGGCGAGTCGGCGCAACGCGCGCTGCTCGCGGATCATCAGGTCGTTGTCGCTGGCCTCGCGGGGCAGCTTGAGCAGCCGGTCCCCGCCCACGTCGTAGAGGTCGGCGAGGTCCCCCGAGTACGCCGGTGTGCCGCAGCGGTAGCCGTGCAGCACGGTCACCCGGCGGGCGCGCCAGCGGGTGGTTACCCGGACGAACGCGTCGGTGGCGTCGGCGCGTACGCCCGGGGCGACCCGGTCCAGCCGGTCGGGGTGCAGGGCGGTGACCAGCTCGCGGTAGCGGCGTTCCGGCGCGTCGGCGCCGAACAGGTCGTGGTCGTCGCGGGCGGCGGTGACCAGGCGGATCGCCTCGTCGGTCCTCATCGCACCGTCTCCTCCCGGGCGGGCCGCAGCAGCGCCGGGTGCAGCAGCCGGGCGTCACCGGCCCGGTAGAGCCGGGCGCGTGGGCCGCCCCGGCTGCCGCCGCGCTCGGTGTTGGCGCCGGTGCTCTCCACGAAGCCGGGCACCGAGAGCACCTTGCGGTGGAAGTTGCCGGCGTGCAGCGGGTGACCCCAGACCGTCTCGTAGACGGCGCGCAGCTCGCCGATGGTGAACTCGGGGGCGAGGAAGCGGGTGGCCAGCGGGGTGTACTCCAGCTTGGAGCGGGCCCGCTCCAGCCCGTCGTCGACGATCCGGCGGTGGTCGAAGGCGAGCTCGCGGCCGGGCAGCTCGGTGACCGGCACCCAGTCGGCCTCGTCGGCGTCGCTGCCGGCGGCGGCGTCCGGCAGGTCGGGGGCGAAGGCGAGGTGGGCGATGGAGACGACTCGCATCCGGGGGTCGCGCTCGGGCACGCCGTAGCTGGCGAGCTGCTCGACGTGTACGCGCCGAAGTCGCTCCCCGCCGAGCCCGGTCTCCTCGGCCAGCTCCCGGCGGGCGGCGGTGGCCGGGTCCTCGTCGGGGCGGACGAAGCCGCCGGGCAGCGCCCAGTGCCCGGCGTACGGCGGCTCGGCGCGGCGGATCAGCAGCAGGTGCAGCGCGTCGTCCCGGATGGTCAGCGCGACCACGTCGGCGGTGACCGCGACGGCCGGGTAGGCGCGTGGGTCGTAGGAGGCGAGGAAGTCCTGCTCGTTCACGCTCAGTCACTCTCACTCTGAGAACATCTCTATGTGAGAACAACTTAGCGCGAAAAGGAGGGCCGGGCAAGTGCCCGACCCTCACCTCAGCGGATCGTGCCTGTCAGGTGCGGACGACCTCGCTGGTCGTGCAGGGCGATCTCCCACCCCGCCTGGGCCGCCGTGGCGCTGAACGCCACCGTGCTCGGCAACGGCACCGGCAGCTTGAACGCGACGTCGACCGTGTACGCCTCGGGCAGCCGGTTCTCCAGCGCCGCCAGGCAGCGCGCCTTGCTCCACATGCCGTGCGCGATCGGCCGAGGGAAGCCGAACAGCCGCGCGCCCAGCCGGGAGGTGTGGATCGGGTTGTGGTCGCCGGAGACGCGCGCGTAGTCCGTACCCACCCGGGGGTCGACCCGCCAGCGCGCGGACGCGGCCGGCGGCGCGGGCCGCTCACCCCGGTCGCGCCGCTCGCCACCGCCCGGGGTGCGCTGCCGCCCCAGGTACGTCGAGACGCCGCGCCAGACCTCCTCCCCGTCAACCGAGCCGACGAGGACCACGTCGACCTGCCGCCCCCGGTCGTGCGGGCGCAGGTTCTCCGCCCACGTGGTGAAGTCCAGCCGGTCGGCCACGGTGACCGGCCGGTGCACGGTGATCCGGTTGGCCACGTGCACCACCCCGGTCAGCGGGATCGGGAAGTCCGGCGCCGTGATCAGGCGCAGCGCCAGCGGGAAGCCCACCACGTGCGGGAAGGTCGCCGGCAGCCGGTCGGCGAGCCGGAACCCGCAGACCCGGTCGTAGTCGGCCAGCCGGGCCGGGTCCACGGCCACCTGGTCGACGGCCAGTTCCACGGCCGGCACCTCGTCCGTCCGCCGCCCGCCGCGCCCCGGCACCGCGCCCAGCAGGGCCCGCCGGTACAACGGCCCGGCCGTCGGCAGCGCGGACAGCGTCACCCGCTCCCGTTGCGTGGCCATCACGCCCCCAGCAGGCTCTGGCCGCAGACCCGGACCACGTTGCCGCTGACCGCGCCGGAAGCGGGCCAGGCCAGCCAGCCGATGGTCTCCGCGACGTCCACCGGCAACCCGCCCTGGGAGAGGCTGTTCATCCGGCGACCCGCCTCGCGCAGCACCAGCGGGATCCGGGCGGTCAGCCGGGTCTCGATGAAGCCGGGCGCGACGGCGTTCACGCTGATCCCCCGGTCGCGCAGCGCCGGAGCCAGGGCGTCGACCAGCCCGATCACGCCGGCCTTGCTGGTGGCGTAGTTGGTCTGGCCCCGGTTGCCGGCGATCCCGGCGATCGAGGAGACGCCGACGATCCGCCCGCCGTCCGGGATCAGGCCCCGGTCCAGCAGTACGTCGTTGATGCGTTCCTGGCTGGACAGGTTGACGTCGATGACCTGGTCCCAGCGGTCGGCGTCCATCCGGCCCAGGGTCTTGTCCCGGGTGATGCCGGCGTTGTGCACCACCACGTCCACCCGACCGTGCCGCTCGGCCAGGTGATCGGCGAGCCGGGCCGGTGCGTCGGCGGCGGTCAGGTCGAGTTGTACGGCGCTGCCGCCGATCTCGTTGGCGACGCCGGCCAGCGCGTCCCCGGCGGCCGGCACGTCCAGGGCCACCACCGTCGCCCCGTCCCGGGCCAGCACCCGGGCCAGTGCCGCGCCGATGCCCCGGGCCGCGCCGGTGACCAGCACCACCTGCCCGTCCAGTGGGCGATCCCAGTCCACCGGTGCGCTCGCCCGCCCGGCACCGACCCGGATCACCTGCCCCGACACGTACGCCGAACGGCCGGAGAGCAGGAACCGCAGGGTCGCCTCCAGGCTGGTCCAGGTGCTCTCGTCGGCCTCCCGCGTGACGTGGACCAGTTGCGCGGTGATGCCTCGGCCGAACTCCTTGCCGATGCTGCGGGTCAGCCCCTCCAGGGCCCGCTGGGCGGTCGCCTCGCGCGGCGTGTCGCACTCGGCGGGCGGGGTGCCCAGCACGATCACCCGGCCGCTGGGCTGCACCGCCCGCGCCTGCGGGTGGAAGAAGTCGTGCAGTTGCCGCAGCCCGGTCGAGTCGGTGATGCCGGTGGCGTCGTAGACCAGGGCGGAGCTGGTCGGCGTACGGCCGGAGGTGGGATCCGGCGTGGCGGTGGCCGGGTCGCGCAGGGCGAGCCCGGCGGCGGCCAGGATCGTGCGGACCGGCTCGGCGAGCCGGCCCCCGGTGGAGGTGCCGAGCAGGACCGGCCCGGGGAGGATCGGCTCTCCCGGCGCGTGTCGGCGAAGTCGTGGCGGATCGGGCAGCCCGAGACGCTTGACCAGCGCCCGGCCGGCGCCCGACTGGACAAAACTCGCGTACCTGTCGGTCATAGGCGTAGCCTACTGGCGGGTAAGGTGCGGTAACACTCCTGAGGAGGCGGATCGTGCAGAAGGTTCGACGGGTCGCGGTCATCGGCGGCAACCGGATCCCCTTCGCCCGCTCCAACTCGCGGTACGCCGACGCCTCGAACGCGGACATGCTCGGCGCCGCCCTGGACGGGCTGGTCGCCCGGTTCGGCCTGGCCGGGCAGCGCGTCGGCGAGGTGGTCGCCGGAGCCGTGCTCAAGCACGCCAAGGACTTCAACCTCACCCGCGAGGTGGTGCTCGGCTCGAAGCTCGACCCGCGCACCCCCGCGTACGACATCCAGCAGGCCTGCGGCACCGGCCTGGAGGCCGCGATCCTGGTCGCCAACAAGATCGCCCTCGGCCAGCTCGACGTCGGCATCGCCGGCGGGGTCGACACCACCTCCGACGCCCCGCTCGCGGTCAACGAGGACATGCGCCGCACCCTGCTCCGGCTCAACTCGGCCCGGACGCTGGGCGAGCGGCTGCGGATCGCCGCCAAGCTGCGCCCGGCCCAGCCCTTCAAGCCGGAGGTCCCGCGCAACGCGGAACCGCGTACCGGGCTGTCCATGGGCGAGCACGCCGCACAGACCGCGCTGCGCTGGAACGTCGACCGGCAGGCCCAGGACGCCCTCGCGCTGCGCTCGCACCAGCGGCTCGCCGCCGCGTACGACCAGGGGTTCTTCGACGACCTGATGACCCCCTACCTGGGGCTCACCCGCGACGCGAATCTCCGCCCGGACACCACGCTGGAGAAGCTCGGCACGCTGCGGCCGGTCTTCGGCGCCAAGGGCCCGGACGCCGAGCGGGCCACCATGACCGCCGGCAACTCCTCGCCGCTCACCGACGGCGCCTCCACCGTGCTGCTGGCCAGCGAGGAGTGGGCGACCGCACACCACCTGCCGGTACTGGCCTGGTTCACCTGGTCGGAGACGGCGGCGGTGGACTTCGTGCACGGCGACGAGGGACTGCTGATGGCTCCCGCGTACGCGGTGCCCCGGATGCTGGCCCGGGCCGGGCTCACCCTTCAGGACTTTGACTACTACGAGATCCACGAGGCGTTCGCCTCACAGGTGCTGGCCACCCTGGCCGCCTGGGAGTCGCCGGAGTTCTGCAAGGACCGCCTCGGCCTGGACGCCCCGCTCGGCGCCATCGACACCGACAAGCTCAACGTGCACGGCTCCTCGCTGGCCGCCGGGCACCCGTTCGCGGCCACCGGCGGCCGGATCGTCGCCACGCTGGCCAAGCTCCTCGCCGCCAAGGGCAGTGGCCGGGGGCTCATCTCGATCTGCGCGGCCGGCGGCCAGGGCGTGACCGCGATCCTGGAACGCTGACCTCCGGGTCGTCGGCCGTACCCGGTCGGGGCGGGCGGCGGCGGCATCGGGAGAATGGCGGGGTGACGACGATCCCGAACGTGCTCGCCAACCGGTACGCCTCGCCCGAGCTGGTCGCCCTCTGGTCGCCGGAGGAGAAGATCCGGCTGGAGCGGCGCCTCTGGCTGGCCGTGCTCCAGGCCCAGCGGGATCTCGGTGTGCCGGTGCCCGACGGGGTGGTCGAGGCGTACGAGCGGGTGCTCGACGACGTCGACCTGGACTCGATCGCGGCCCGGGAGCGGGTCACCCGGCACGACGTGAAGGCCCGCATCGAGGAGTTCAGCGCGCTCGCCGGGCACGAGCACGTGCACAAGGGGATGACCTCGCGGGACCTCACCGAGAACGTCGAGCAACTCCAGGTGCGCCGCTCGTTGGAGCTGATCCGGGACCGGGTGGTGGCGACGCTGGCCCGGTTGGCCTGGCACGCCCACGAGTACGCGGACGTGGTGATGGCCGGGCGTTCGCACAACGTCGCGGCGCAGGCCACCACGCTGGGCAAGCGCTTCGCGTCGGCCGCCGAGGAACTGATCATCGCGTACGAGCGGCTGGAGGATCTGATCTCCTGGTACCCGCTGCGCGGGATCAAGGGGCCGGTGGGTACCGCCGCCGACCAGTTGGACCTCTTCGACGGCGACGCCGAGAAGGTGGCCGAGCTGGAGCGGCGGGTCGCCGAGCACCTCGGCTTCCAGCGGGTGCTGGACAGCGTCGGGCAGGTCTACCCCCGCTCGATCGACATGGCCGTGATCGCTGCGCTGGCGCAGGTGGCCGCGGCACCGTCCTCGCTGGCCACCACGATTCGGCTGATGGTCGGACAGGAGTTGGCCACCGAGGGCTTCAAGCCCGGTCAGGTCGGTTCCAGCGCGATGCCGCACAAGATGAACACCCGCTCGTCGGAGCGGGTCAACGGCTTCGCCGTGATCATCCGGGGGTACCTGTCGATGGTCGGCGAGCTGGCCGGCGACCAGTGGAACGAGGGGGACGTCTCCTGCTCGGTGGTCCGCCGGGTGGCCCTGCCGGACGCCTTCTTCGCCGCCGACGGGCTGTTCCAGACGTTCCTCACCGTGCTCGACGAGTTCGGCGCGTACCCGGCGGTGATCAACCGGGAGTTGGAGCGGTTCCTCCCGTTCCTGGCCACCACCAAGATCCTGGTGGCGGCGGTGCGCCGGGGCGTGGGCCGGGAGACCGCCCACGAGGCGATCAAGGAGCACGCGGTGGCCGTGGCGCTGGCCATGCGTGAGCAGGGTGCCGCCGAGAACGATCTCTTCGACCGGCTGGCCGCCGACCCCCGGCTGGGCCTCACCCGCGCCGAGATCGACGCCCTGGTCGCCGACCGGGCCGCCTTCGTCGGCGCCGCCCCGGCCCAGATCCAGGCGGTGACCACCCGCATCTCCAAGATCGTCCAGTCCCACCCCCACGCCGCCACCTACACCCCCCCACCAATCCTCTAACCCCCCACACCCCCCACGTCGCGTTGATCAAGAAGTTTTGGTCACCGGGGAGCCTCCAGAGGGCCAAAACTCCTTGATCAACGCCAGCGGGCGGGGCGGGGTGGGGAGGGGTGGGGGGTTGGGGGGGTTGGTGTGGGGTGGGTGGGGTGGGTTAGTCGCGGGTGGGGGTTTCGGCGGCGGAGCTGAGGTTGGGGGCGCTCGCGGGTTCGGCGATGCCGCCCGGGGACTGGGCGAAGGACGGGTCCTGAGCGGTCTCGGCCGCCACGAGGGGCTGGTCCGGCGGCATCACGTCGGGCACCTTCGGTGCCACGATCACGGCGGTGCCGTAGGCGCAGATCTCCATCCACATCTCGCCGCAGTCCCGGCTGTCGAACCGCATCCCCACGACCGCGTTCGCGCCGAGCCGCCGGGCCTCCTCACCGAGCCGCGCCACCGAGTCGGTACGCCAGCGGGTGAGGTTGTCCGGGGCCGACGGGTCGTACGCGCCACCGCGCAGGTTCTTCACCCCCTCGCGATAGGGGTTGCGGGTCCTGGCCATGGAGGAGACCACCTCGCCGAGAATCTGGCGGATCTCGTAGCCGGGAAGTTGGTCCGTCGTCACGACCAGCACGTTTCTGATGCTGGCAGTCGATGCGGGTCGCCAACGTGAGGGTTGTTCACCTGGTCGGATGCTGCAAAACGACGCGGCGCGGACGGCGGGCGCGTAGCCCACCATCCGCGCCGACCGGGCGCTAACCGTCAGACACCGGCCACCGAGGTGATCCAGGCACGGTTGAACGCGACACTGCCGTAGTTCTGGATGTTCACGCCGTCGGCCGTCGAGGCGACCCCGACCTGCGCGCCGTTGTAGAACTGCGGGCCGCCCGAGTCGCCCCGCCAGGCGTTGCCGTTGACCCGGGTGCTCCGGATCGCCTGCCCGCCGTACGCGTCGGAGACGTTGGTGCTGGTCACCCGGACCGACGCGGTCTTGAGCTGGGTGGAAGCCGAGCAGCCGCTGTAGCAGGTCATGCCCCAGCCGAAGATCGAGTTGGTGGAGTTGACCGGCGGGTTGCTGTTGGCCAGCGTGACGTAGCTGGTGCTCACCGCGCTGGAGAGCCGCATCAGGGCCAGGTCGTAGCGGCCGTAGGTGGCGCTGACCGTGCGGGTGACGCCGCCGGAGGAGCGGTTCACGCTGCCCACGCGGACGGACATGTTGCTGCCGATGCAGTGCTGGGCGGTGAGCACCCACTGCGGCGCGATGATCGTGCCGGAGCAGGTGAACGAGCCGTTGCTGAGCACCGCTGCCGCCCACGGCGCCGAGGAGACGGTGCTGCCGCCGATGATGTACGGGCTGACGGGGGAGGCGACGGCGCCGGAGCTGGCGCCGACGACGCCAACCATGGCTGTGGCGAAGGCCACGATCAGGGATCGGATGCGCATCGGTAGGGCTCCTTCGGGGTTTGGCGACCCGGGTTGACCGAGTCGATCTGCGCTGGCGGGAGGGGTGAACCGCCACCGCGACGTCCATGAATCGACGTCTGACGATGTACCGTAGGGCCTGGTGAGGTGTTTCACAAGAGGTTCATCGAAACAATCGGATGTAACAGTCGGGTTCCCCGACGTCGAGGAGGACAGGTGCCGGGACGGGCCGATCGGTGCCCGGTCCTCGCCCGAGGAGGGGTGAAACCTGCCCGGACCGGGCCACCCGGCAACGAACCAGTATCGAGACTGCAACGAACCCGTATCGGTCCGGAAGGCCCCACGCGGGTACGGTCGGACACCGCCCGGACCGCGTCCGGCCGGTGCGTCTGGCGCCGTATCTGCCAGGTAGGCTGGCTGCGCTCGCCCGTTGTGGGTCGGCACCCAACTGCGTACACAGTCAGGAGTGCCCAGTGCCTCGCGTCGTCGTCGACGTCATGCTCAAGCCCGAGATCCTCGATCCTCAGGGCCAGGCCGTCGCAAACGCGCTGCCCCGGCTCGGCGTCAACGACGTCGCCTCGGTACGGATCGGCAGGCGGATCGAGATCGACTTCACCGGTGAACCGGACCTGGACCGGGCCCGGGAGATCGCCGACAAGTTGCTCGCCAACCCGGTCATCGAGGACTTCACCGTCCACCTGGTCGAGGCCGACGAAGCCGCGGACGCCCGCTCGTGACCGCCCGGGTCGGTGTGGTGACGTTCCCCGGCTCGCTCGACGACGGGGACGCGGCCCGGGCCGTCCGGATCGCCGGCGCGGAGCCGGTCCGCCTCTGGCACGGGGACGCGGAGCTGCACGGGGTGGACGCGGTCGTCCTGCCCGGCGGCTTCTCCTACGGTGACTACCTGCGGTGCGGTGCCATCGCCCGGTTCGCACCGGTGATGGAGAAGATCATCGACGCGGCGGCCGGTGGCCTGCCGGTGCTCGGCATCTGCAACGGCTTTCAGATCCTCTGCGAGGCGCACCTGCTGCCCGGCGCGCTCACCCGCAACCAGCACCTGCACTTCCGCAACCGGGACCAGGTCCTGCGGATCGAGACGACCGGCACGGCCTGGACGAACGCATTCCAGCCCGGCCAGGAGGTGCTGATCCCGGTCAAGAACGGCGAGGGTTGCTACGTCGCCGACCCGGCGACGCTGGACGCGCTGGAGGCCGAAGGCCGGGTCGTCGCCCGGTACCTCGGCGGCAACCCGAACGGGTCGCAGCGCGACATCGCCGCGATCACCAACCCCGCCGGCAACGTGGTCGGCATCATGCCGCATCCCGAGCACGCGGTGGAGGCGCTCACCGGCCCCTCCCTCGACGGCCTCGGCTTCTTCACCTCGGTGCTCAAGCACCTGGTGGGGACGCCGGCGTGACCGTCGGCTGCGGGATCAACGGTCAGCTCACCCGCCTCCCCGGCGGCGAGCGCAACGAGGAGATGTCATGACCACGCATCCGGACCCGGTACGGGAGACCCCGGAGGCATTCCCGGCCGCGCCGGTCCAGCCGACCCCGGCTGCCGCCGCGCCCTCGGCCGCCGTGCCCCGGCACGCCGCCGCGCAGGAGGCCACCGACTGGACCGGCGGGGTGGACACCGTCCCGGCCGCCGACGGCAGCCCGGACGAGCTTCAGCCGTACGCCGAGCTGGGTCTCCGCGACGACGAGTACGACCGCATCCGGCACATTCTGGGCCGCCGGCCGACCCAGTCCGAGCTGGCGATGTACTCGATCATGTGGAGCGAGCACTGCTCCTACAAGTCGAGCAAGGTCCACCTGCGGCAGTTCGGCGAGAAGGCTCCGCCCAGCGACCGGCTGCTGGCCGGCATCGGTGAGAACGCCGGTGTGGTGCAGATCTCCGACGAGCTGGCGGTGACCTTCAAGGTCGAGTCGCACAACCACCCGAGCTTCGTCGAGCCGTACCAGGGTGCCGCCACCGGCGTCGGTGGCATCGTCCGCGACATCCTGGCCATGGGCGCCCGCCCGGTGGCGGTGATGGACCCGCTGCGCTTCGGTGCCGCCGACCATCCCGACACCGCCCGGGTGCTGCCCGGCGTGGTGGCCGGCGTCGGCGGATACGGCAACTGCCTCGGCCTGCCCAACATCGGCGGTGAGGTGGTCTTCGACCCCTGCTACCAGGGCAACCCGCTGGTCAACGCGCTCTGCCTCGGCGTCCTGCCGGTCAGCCGCCTGCAGAACAAGGCCGCCGTCGGCCCCGGCAACGTCGTGGTGCTGATGGGCGCCAAGACCGGCCGGGACGGCATCGGCGGTGTCTCCGTTCTGGCCAGCGCCACCTTCAGCGAGGGCAGTGAGAAGCGTCGCCCGTCGGTGCAGGTCGGTGACCCGTTCATCGAGAAGCTGCTGATCGAGGCGTGCCTGGAGCTGTACGACGCCCAGCTCGTCGCCGGCATCCAGGACCTCGGCGGTGCCGGGCTGACCTGCGCGCTCACCGAGACCGCCGCGGCGGCCGGCACCGGCATGCGGGTCTGGCTGGAGCGGGTGCCGCTGCGTGAGCCGTCGATGGAGCCGCACGAGATCCTGGCCAGCGAGTCGCAGGAGCGGATGCTCCTGGTCGTCGAGCCGGACAAGCTCGACGCGGTGCTCAAGACCTGCGAGAAGTGGGGCGTGCTGGCCACCGCCATCGGCGAGGTCACCGCACCGCAGCCGGACGGCCAGCCCGGCCGCCTGCTGATCACCTGGCGGGACCACCTGGTGGTCGACGTGCCGCCGGGTTCGCTGGTGGACGACGGCCCGGTCTACGCCCGCCCGATGCGGGAGCCGGCGGACCTGATCCTGCTCCAGGCCGACCGGGCCGAGACGCTGCCCCGGCCGACCGACCCGGACGCGCTGCGCGAGACCCTGCTGCGCATGATCGCCTCGCCGAACCTGGCCGACAAGACCTGGGTCACCGAGCAGTACGACCGGTACGTGCTGGGCAACACCGTGCTCGCCCAGCCGGAGGACTCGGGCGTGATCCGGATCGACGAGCGGACCGGCCTGGGCGTGGCGCTCTCGGTGGACGGCAACGGCCGGTACGCCCGGCTCGACCCGTACCACGGTGCCAAGCTGGCGCTGGCGGAGGCGTTCCGCAACGTCGCGGTCACCGGTGCGACGCCGATCGCGGTCACCGACTGCCTGAACTTCGGCTCGCCGGAGGACCCGGGCGTGATGTGGCAGTTCGCCGAGGCCGTGCGCGGCCTGGCGGACGGTTGCGCCGAGCTGGGCATCCCGGTGACCGGCGGCAACGTCAGCTTCTACAACCAGACCGGTGCGGCGGCCATCCACCCCACTCCGGTCGTCGGCGTGCTCGGCGTGCTGGAGAACGTGGCCGAACGGGTGGCGTCCGGCTTCGTCGCGCGCACCAACAACGACCACGACCAGCTCTTCCTGCTCGGCGAGACGCACGTGGAGCTCTCCGGCTCGGAATGGGCCTGGGTCACCCACGAGCACCTCGGCGGCGTACCCCCGCAGGTCGACCTGGCGCGGGAGAAGCAGCTCGCCGGGCTGCTGGCCGCCGCCGCCCGGGTCGGTCACCTCAGCTCCGCGCACGACCTCTCCGACGGCGGTCTCGCGCAGAGCCTGGTGGAGTCCTGCCTTCGGCACAACGTCGGCGCGCGGATCGCGGTGCCGGAGCGGTTCGAGGGCGGCTCGATGCCGTTCGTCTTCCTGTTCAGCGAGTCCGCCGGCCGGGTGCTGGTCTCGGTGCCGCGCGGGCACGAGAAGGCGTTCACCGCGCTCTGCGCCGAGCACGGCGTGCCGTGGGAGCTGATCGGGGTCACCGACTCCACCGCCGCTGCGCTCGAGGTGCACGGCCAGTTCCGGGTCGAGCTGGACGAGCTGCGCGAGGCGCACACCGGCACCCTTCCGAAGATCTTCGGGGGCGTGCAGCAGTTCGAGATGACCGCACCGGAGGCCGTCGAGACGCCGGCCCAGGCCGACGGCGCCCCGACCGCCGACGTTGCCCCGACCGCCGAGACCGCCGAGGCGGCTCCTGTCGCCGAGGTGGCACCGACCGCCGTCGCGACGTCGGAGACCGCCGACGTGGTGGACGAGGTGGCGGTGGTGGACGAGGTGCCGGTGGTGGACGAGGTGCCGGCGACCGACAGTCCGGTCGCCGCATCCGAGGAGCCGGCGACGGCGGGTGCCGAGACCGAGGACGAGACCGCGACGGTGGCCGAGCGTCCGGCCGACCGGGCGACGCCGCCGGTCCGGGCGACCGCTGCCGGTGAGACGTCGACGGCCGGGGACGCTCCGGCCGACGGACCCGGGGCCGAGGCTCCGCAGTCCGGTGCCACCGAGCAGCCTGCCGCGTTCGACGAGCGCTGAGGCGGTGGCCTCGGCCGTCTTCGCCCAACCCGGATCGGGAGCCCGGTTCGACTGGGGCCTCGCGGGAGCTGCCGAACTCGGCCGGGTCTGCGCGGCACTGGTGGTGGTGGACGTGTTGTCGTTCACCACCACCGTCGAGGTGGCGGTCGGGCGGGGGATGCGCGTGCACCCGTTCCCCTGGGGCGCCCAGGCCGCCGACTACGCACAGCGGATCGGTGCGGTGGTCGCCACCGGTCGCCGACAGACCGCGCAACATCCGTGGTCGCTGTCGCCGGCCGCGCTGAGCCGGGCACCGTTCGTCGCCGAGTTGGTGCTGCCCTCCCCGAACGGGTCGGCCATCAGCGCCGCCGCCAGCGCCACCGGTCTGCCGGTGGTGGCGGCCAACCTGCGTAACGCCCGCGCCGTCGGGAACTGGCTGCTGCGCCAGGGGTACGGCTCGACCACCGACCCGATCGGGGTGGTCGCCGCCGGAGAGCAGTGGCCGGACGGTTCGCTGAGGCCGGCGGTGGAGGACCAGCTCGGCGCGGCCTGCGTACTGGACGCCATCTCCGCAGTGCCGGGTGGCCTCTCGGTGGAGGCGGCCATGGCGCTCGCCGCGCTGGCGAGCACGCCGGACGTACCTGCGGCGGTCCGGGGCTGCGTGTCCGGCCGCGAGCTGATCGAGGCCGGTTTCACCGACGACGTCGAGATCGCGGTCCGGGTCGGCGATTCCGATGTGGTCCCACTGCTGCGACAGGGCGTCTTCTCCGCCGCCTGACCGCGTCCCGTCAAGTCACCCGCGTCCCGTCACGTCACAGCGGACACCGCGATCGGTGTCCACTGACGACGAGGAGCCGCGAACCTTCCGGTCCGTGGCTCCTGTCGTCGGTGCTTGCGCGTCAGGACGACGCGTACGGGGTGTGGATCAGTCGTCCATCCAGTCCAGTCGACGTCCGCCCCGCTCCTGCCCCGGGGTGTCCGGCCGACCGCGACCGGTCTGCGCCGGGTCGCCGTAGTAGCCGCCACCCTGCTGTTGCTGCTGCTCGTAGCTGTCCTCGTAGCCACCGCGCTGGCGTGGCGGTTCCTGGCCGTAGCCCCCGCCCTGGCCGTAGCCACCCTGCTCGTAGGCGTTGTCGTAGCCACCGCGCTGCTGCGGCGGTTCCTGGCCGTAACCGCCGCCCTGGCCGTAGCCGCCCGGGGCGTAACCGGTGGGCTCGCTGTAGTTGTCGTAGCCACCGCGCTGCTGCGGCGGCTCCTGGCCGTAGCCTCCGGGCTCGTTGTAGCCGCCGGTCGGCTCCGCGCCGTGGCCATAGCCGCCGGTCGGCTCGCCCCGACCGTAGCCTCGGGTGGCATCGCCGCCGCCCTGGCCGTAGCCACCGGGTTCGCCCTGGCCGTAGCCGCCGGTCGGGTCACCCTGGCCGTAGCCCCGGGTGGCGTCGCCGCCCTGGCCGTAACCGCCGGGTTCGCCCTGGCCGTAGCCGCCGGTCGGGTCACCCTGGCCGTAGCCCCGGGTGGCGTCGCCGCCCTGGCCGTAACCGCCGGGCTCGCCCTGGCCGTAGCCACCGCCGGACTCGCCCCGGCCGTAGCCGCCGGTCGGGTCACCCTGGCCGTAGCCCTGGCCGCCCTCCGGCTGGTAGACACCGGTCGCGTACGGGTCGGCGGGCGCCGGATAGCGGGTGTCCTCACCCTGGTAACGCCCGGTCGGCTCGTCGAACCGCTCGCCGTAGCCGGCTCCACCGCCACCGGCCGGCGGGTACTCGGACCCACCGCCGCCCGCGCCGTAGTCACGACTGCCGTAGCCGCCACCCGAGGACGGGCTGGTGCCGTAGCCACCGCCCGACGAGGGGGCGTTGCCGTATCCGCTGCCGGAGGACGGGGCGTTGCCGTAGCCCGGGCCGCCGCCGTAGCCGCCGCCCTGCTCGTCGCCGTAACCGCCCGACCAGGCCTGTCCCGACCCGCCCGCCGCGCCGTACGGCTGCGGAGGCGCACCGTACGGGTCCGGCGGGACGTCGTCGACCACCGGCTGGTGCATCATCGTCGGCGCGTTGGCCAGCCCGGGACCGCCCACCATGGTCGGGTCCGGGGTGGAGCCCACCCGGTTCACCACCCGGGTCTGGTCGTCCGCCCCGGCGAACGAGCCTCGGGCTGCCGGAACCGCACCGGCCGGCGCCCCACCGACGGGCTCACCGTCGGGATCGGCGTCCTCGTTCTCCTTGCGCTTCATCCAGAGCAGCACGATCGTGCCGACACCGATGGCCACGAAGAGACCACCGAGCAGGATCAGCAGCCAGTTGCCGAAGCCGCCGGAGCTCTCGTTGGCGGCCGGGGCCTGGGCGGCGGGAGTGTCGCCGGGCGGCGCGTCCGTCTCGTCGGTGGCGTCGTCCGCGAACGGGTCCTCGGTCGGCTCCGCCGACACAGTCTCCGAGGGGGTGGCGCTCGGGCTGGCCGAGGACTCGATGGCGAGGGTGATCCGCCGTCCGGTGATCTGCTGGCCCGCGTTGGCGGTGAAGCTCACCGTGGCCCGGATGTCGTCCTTGCTCGCGCCGATGTCGATCCGACCGGGCGCGATCGGGTTACCGCTGTTGCCGGTGAAGCGGAAGTTGCCGTTGCCGTCGCTGGTGGTGTCCCGCTGACGGCCGGCACTGTCCACCAGCAGCACGTACGCGTTCGGCACCGCGTCACCCGACCGCGCCACGACCTTGCCCGCAATGGACCGCACGGTCTGCGGTGCCTGGGAGGTGGGCGGGGGGTTGGGCCCGCGTACCGTCATGTCGCGCTCGTCGCCGCCCTGGTCGCCGCCGGCCCGGGCGGAGACCCGCACCCGACCGGAGCGCTCCTGGCCGGCCGCCACGTCGCCCGCGACCAGGTTGACCGTGATCGACACCTCTTCGTTGGGACCGATCACGCGCGCGGGGATGTTGCAGTCACCCTGGCAGCTCAGCCCGTTGAAGGTGCCGACGGAAATGCTGAACGGGGTCGGCAGCTCGTTGTTGTTCTTGACGCGGAACGTCATCGACGTCTGCTGACCGGCCTGGAGATTACCGTTCGGCAGGTTGGTGATCTGGACGTCCGGGTTCGCGGCGAGTGCGGGTGTGGCGGGGGCGGCGAGTAAGGCACCGACAATCAGCGCTACGACCACACCGGCCCGCTTTTGCCAGGCTCGTCGGTGTGTTGACACGTCCACCGCCTTCCGGACTGACCTCCTCGTACCGGCGAGCGCCGGCCGAAGGAACATCACGGTACGAATACGCCGTCGGCAACTATGCCTTGTCGGGGCGGATCGGCGCGACCCAGGGCCATCGTGACGCGCCGGGCAGCCGCGCCGTATCGTCCCGTCGTGTCCTCTCCGTACATTAAGTCCACCGCAGTGGCTGCGGCGCTGTCGGCGCTCGACGAGGGACGCGCGCCCGAACGGCCGGTGCTCCGAGCGGCGGTCAGGGCCCTGTTGGCCACCCTCGCGGAGCGCGCCCCCGGCCGATCGGTGGAGGTGCGTGTCCCACCTTACGGTGCAGTTCAGTGTGTTCCGGGTCCGCGACACACCCGCGGTACTCCTCCGAACACGGTGGAGATGGATCCGCAGACCTGGGTCGCGCTCGCCGCCGGGAGGCTCGACTGGGAGCGCGCCGTCACGGAGGGTCGCGTACGGGCGAGTGGCACGCGAGCGGATCTGTCCGCGTACCTGCCGCTCGAACTGGAGTGACGCCTGTGGCGCGATGACACTGCGGCGTATCAGTGTGACTGTATGTGGCGACATGGATTCGCGTACACTGTCAGGCGACGACAGTGTGGTTCCGGCCGATGCAGCGCGGAGCGGCCCCGGTGGCTCCGCCAGGCCAGTCCAGACCAGCAAGAGGGAGCGGCAGGTGCCCCGAGGCGACGGCCGGCTGAGCCACGACCTTGATCCCCAACGACCAGGCCCCCAGGACGCGTGCGGCGTCTTCGGCGTCTGGGCGCCCGGGGAGGAGGTCGCCAACCTGACCTACTTCGGGCTGTACGCGTTGCAGCACCGGGGCCAGGAGGCCGCCGGGATAGCGGTCAGCGACGGCTCCGGAGTGGTGGTCTACAAGGATCTCGGCCTGGTCGCCCAGGTCTTCGACGAGCCGACTTTGGCGAGCCTGCGCGGGCACGTCGCCATCGGCCACACCCGATACTCGACCACCGGTGCCTCGACCTGGGAGAACGCCCAGCCGACCATCCGGGCCACCAGCTCGGGCACCACGATCGCGCTGGCCCACAACGGCAACCTGGTCAACACCGCCGATCTCCAGCGTGAGGTCGCCGAGCGCGGCCTGGGCACCGACGGCTCGACCAACGACACCTCGCTGGTCACCATGCTGCTGGCCAGCCGCCCGGATCTCTCCGTCGAGGCCGCCGCGCTGGAGGTGCTGCCGCAGTTGCGGGGCGCGTTCAGCTTCGCCTTCATGGACGAGTCGACGCTCTACGCCGCCCGTGATCCGCACGGGGTGCGTCCGCTGGTGCTCGGCCGCCTGGAGCGGGGCTGGGTGGTGGCCAGCGAGACCGCGGCGCTGGACATCGTCGGTGCGAGCGTGGTCCGTGAGGTCGAGCCCGGTGAGCTGATCGCGATCGACGCCGAGGGGCTGCGGTCCAACCGGTTCGCCGCGCCCGAGCCCAAGGGCTGCCTCTTCGAGTACGTCTACATCGCCCGCCCGGACGCCACCATCGCCGGGCGCAACGTGCACTCGGCACGGGTGCAGATCGGCCGCCAGTTGGCCAAGGAGCACCCGGTCGAGGCGGACATGGTCATCCCGGTGCCCGAGTCGGGCACGCCGGCCGCCATCGGCTACGCCGAGGAGTCCGGCATCACCTACGGCGCCGGCCTGATGAAGAACCCGTACGTCGGACGTACCTTCATCCAGCCGTCGCAGACCCTGCGTCAACTCGGTATCCGGCTCAAGCTCAACCCGCTGCGCGAGAACGTACGCGGCAAGCGCCTGGTCGTGGTCGACGACTCGATCGTCCGGGGTAACACCCAGCGCGCGATCGTCCGGATGCTCCGCGAGGCCGGCGCGGTGGAGGTGCACGTCCGCATCTCCTCACCGCCGGTCTCCTGGCCCTGTTTCTACGGCATCGACTTCGCCACCCGCGCCGAGCTGCTCGCCAACGGCCTCGACAACGAGGGCATCCGGCGGTCGATCGGCGCTGACACGTTGGGCTACGTCTCGCTGCCCGGTCTGATCGCCGCGACCGAGCAGCCGAAGACCCGGCTGTGTCGGGCCTGCTTCGACGGGGAGTACCCGATCGAGCTGCCCGTCGGCAACCTGATCGGCAAGCACGTGCTCGAAGGGATCAGCCGCCGGGTCGCGAACCGCGTCGACGACGATGTCGACGCCGGTGAGCAGGCCGGCACGACGCCCCGCACCGACGTGACGATGTCGGCGACCACACACCGCCCATAGCACCATCCGGCTGCGGCGTCGGTCACCGCCGACACGGCCGCCGAGAACCACTAAGGGGAGAACCGTGACGCACGTGTCCGAGCGCAGCGGCGCAGGTAGCAGCCCGACCGGCGCCGGCGGCGACCGCCAGCCCTGGACGGCCGGCACCGGCCGCCCGGCTCGCAAACGTTCGGTCTCGTACGCGGACGCCGGCGTGTCGATCGAGGCGGGCGACCGCGCGGTCGAGCTGCTCAAGTCCAAGGTGAAGCAGACCCGGCGGCCGGAGGTGATGGGCGACCTGGGTGGCTTCGCCGGCCTGTTCCGGCTGGACACCACGAAGTACAAGAACCCGATCCTGGCCTCCTCCACCGACGGCGTCGGCACCAAGCTGGTGATCGCGCAGCAGATGGACATCCACGACACGGTCGGCATCGACCTGGTCGCGATGGTCGTCGACGACCTGGTGGCCTGCGGCGCCGAGCCGCTGTTCCTGCTGGACTACATCGCCACCGGCGAGGTCGTGCCGGACCGCGTCGCCGAGATCGGTGCCGGTATCGCCGACGGCTGCCGGTACGCGGGCTGCGCGCTGCTCGGCGGCGAGACCGCCGAGCACCCGGGTGTGCTGCGCCCCGACGAGTACGACATCTCGGCCACCGGCGTCGGCGTGGTGGAGGAGAGCCAGATCCTCAGCCCGGAGCGGGTCGAGGTGGGCGACGTGGTGATCGCCATGCGTTCGTCCGGCCTGCACTCCAACGGCTACTCCCTGGTCCGGCACGTGCTGCTGGGCGCCGGCCGGATGCGGCTGGACGTGGTGATCGACGACTTCGGCCGGCAGCGCACCCTCGGCGAGGAGCTGCTGACCCCCACCAAGATCTACGCGCAGGACTGCCTCAAGCTGATCGCCGAGGCGGAGGTGCGGGCACTGGCCCACGTCACCGGCGGTGGCATTCCCGGCAACCTGGTGCGCATCCTGCCCGAGCACGTGGACGCGGTGGTCAACCGCTCCACCTGGAAGCCGCAGCCGATCTTCGACCTGGTCCAGTCCAAGGGGCGGATCGACGACCCGGAGATGGAGGCGACCTTCAACATGGGCGTCGGCATGTTCGCGATCGTCTCGGCCGAGGACGCCGACCGCGCGCTGGCCACGCTGACCGGCCGCGGGGTGGACGCGTGGCAGGCCGGTGAAATCATCGAGGGCACCGGTGAGGTGCAGATGATCGGGCAGCACACCCGCGGCTGATCATCTGACACCGATCGTCCAACCACCTGGTCAGGGGTTCACCCAAGTGGCCGTCGCGGCCTAGCCTTGAGGCTGCTTCGCCTTGAAGGGCTGCTTCGAAGCTGTGGGTGCGCCCGTGCCGTGGCGTGCCCGGCAGCCGTCAACCGGTGAGGAGGGCGATGGCTGCACGGGGACGGTCGTTGCGTGGGATGCGGGGTCTTTCCGCTGTCCCGTCGTACGTCGTGATGCAGCCCACCACCCTCTGCAATCTGGACTGCGCGTACTGCTACCTGCCGTTCCGTGCCGCCGACCGGCGGATGCCGGTGGCGGTGGCGGAGGCGGTGGCCGCCTCGGTGAACCCGTGGGCCGCTTCGGGGCGGTTCTCGGTGGTGTGGCACGGCGGGGAGCCGCTCGCGGCGGGCCGGGAGCGGCTGGCGGAGTTGATGGCGCCCTTCTCCGCCGAGGTGGAGCACCATGTGCAGACCAACGCCACGCTGATCGACGACGCGTGGTGCGAGTTCTTCGCGACGCACCGGATCCGGGTCAGCGTCAGCGTGGACGGGCCCCGGGCGCGTAACGGGGACCGGGTGACCCGGGCGGGACACCCGGCGTACGACCGGATCGTGCGCGGGGTGGCGGCGCTGCGCCGGCACGGACTGCCGTTCTCGGCGCTGGCCGTGGTGAACGACCCGTCGCCGGCCCGGGCGGCGGAGCTGTACGCCTACTTCCTCGACCTCGGGTGCGAGGTGCTCGGGGTCAACATCGAGGAGACCGAGGGCGTCAACACCCGTGACAACGCTCACGACGCCGCCGCGGTGACCGGGTTCTGGGCCGAGCTGGTCGCGGCCTGGCGGCGTGATCCGCGGATCCACCTGCGGGAGGTCGAGTGGTCGCTGCGGTACGCCGCCGCGGTCCTCGACGGCACGGCGGACGGCTTGCTGCCGGCCAGCCTCGACCCGATCCCCACCGTGGCGTACGACGGCTCGGTGGTGGTGCTCTCACCCGAGCTGGCCGGCTTCACCGATCCGCGCCACGGCGACTTCAGCAGCGGGAACGTCCTGGCCACGCCGTTGCACACGATCCTGGCCGGTGCGGCCGGCACCGGCTGGGTCGGTGAGTTCCTGAGCGGGGTGGAAGCCTGCCGCTCGTCCTGCCCGTACTTCGGTTTCTGTGGCGGAGGCCACGCGGCCAACCGCTACTTCGAGCTGGGCCGTTTCGACGGTACGGAGACCGAGCACTGCCGCAACAGCAAGATCCGCCTACTGGAGGGAGTGTTGGATCATGCCCGAGACCACAAGTCACCGGGAGCCCGAGCGGGTGACGGGTAACGAGGCCGACCGCATCACCGACCGGGTACGGGAGGCCGCCGCCGGGCTCACCGCCCTGCTCCAGGAGGCAGAGGACGCACGACGCCTACGGGCGGAGGTGACGGGTGGCGACGGGGCGAGCGCGGTCTGCGCCTGGAACCACTTCGAGAACATCCCGACGTTCTACAACTGGAACAACCGGCCTCGCTGAGCGGCCGGAGTCGAGGGCCCGCCACGTTCCCGGATTACCTCCGGGCGTGGCAGGCCCTTGAGCGTCGGGTGGTACGCCGCCGCGTGCCGGGCACATACGTGAGCACGCGGGGAGTTACCGCGTGCTCGGATGTGACCGGGGGTCAGCGGGTGGGACGGACCCAGGTGTCCGGGTCGTCCTCGGCGTGGTCCTCATCATCGTCGACGTACTCTTTGTCGTCGTCGAAATGGTGGTCCGACTTGCCGCTGCCGCCGAGTTCTCGCTGCAAGGCGGCGAGGTCGGTGTTCGGGGAGTGATACTTCAGCTCCCGGGCCACCTTTGTCTGCTTGGCCTTAGCACGGCCGCGCCCCATGGCTCGACCCCCTCGCACAGAATGCGGGGCAGCCCGAAGGCGGGCCCCGATGACGTCAGGCATCTCTCGTGGCTCTTACGGTACATGGGGATGCCACCGTTCGGCACCTCGGGTTACCGCTGACCGCCGCCGCGCGTGGCGGTCAACCAGTCGTCACCCACTGTACCCGGTAAGGAGCGATGCCGGGAACGGTCCTGACACAGGGTAAATCTCCATGAACGCGTCGTATCTTCAGTTTAGCCGGATACGTACGTTGAGGGCGGAAGCAACGCGGCCCGCCCTCAACGTACGGCCAGGTCACCGCAGGTGAATCGCGCGCAGCCGGCCGATGTCGGCCATCCGCCGCTCCGCCAGCCGGTCGGCCGCCACGGCGGGCGGTACGCCGTCGGTGTCGGCGAGCCGGAGGATCTCCCGCGTGGTGTCGAAGATGCGGGTCGCCCGCAGCTTGGCGCGGTCGAAGTCGAAGCCCTCGATCTCGTCCGCGACCTGGATCACACCACCGGCGTTCACCACGTAGTCCGGTGCGTAGAGGATGCCCCGGTCGGCGAGCAGCTTCTCCACCCCGGAGTGGGCGAGCTGGTTGTTGGCCGCCCCGGCGACCACCTTGGCCCGCAGCGCCCCGACCGTGTCGTCGTCCAGGGCACCGCCCAGCGCGCAGGGCGCGTACACGTCGATGTCGGCGGCGGCCAGCGCGGACGCGTCCTCGACCAGCGTCACCTCGGGGTGGGTGGTCCGGGCCCAGTCCAGCGCGCGGGGGCTCACGTCGGTGGCCACCACCTCGGCGCCGTCCTCCAGCAGGTGGCCGACCAGATACTTGCCGACCTTGCCCAGGCCGGCCACTCCGACCCGCCTGCCGTGCAGCGTGGGGACCCCCCAGACGTGCTCGGCCGCCGCCCGCATGCCCTGGAAGACACCCCAGGCGGTGAGGATCGAGGAGTCGCCGGCTCCGCCGTGCTCGACGCTGCGGCCGGTGACGTAGCGCGTCTCGCGGGCGATCACGTCCATGTCCGGCACGTACGTGCCCACGTCGCAGGCGGTGTAGTAGCGCCCGCCCAGCGACTCCACGAAGCGGCCGTACGCGCGCAGCAGCGCCTCGCTCTTGATCTGCTCGGGGTCACCCCAGATGACCGCCTTGCCGCCGCCCAGGTCCAGCCCGGCGAGAGCGTTCTTGTACGCCATGCCGCGGGACAGGTCGAGCACGTCGGCGAGGGCGGCCTCCTCGCTCGCGTACGGGTAGAAGCGGGTGCCACCCAGCGCCGGGCCGAGTGCGGTGGAGTAGATCCCGATGATCGCCTTCAGGCCGGTCTGCTTGTCCTGGCAGAACACGACCTGCTCATGGCCCGTGGATTCCGGGTCGTCGGAAGTGGCGAATACGCCCATGACTGGCTCCTGTGTCGGCGGGCGCCCTTGTGGGACGCGGACCTCGGTCGAGCCGGCGGGGATGCTGCCGGTGGTGCGAGCCTAGTATCGGCGGGCGTCCCACGGCCTCTCCCGGGCGTCCGCATCCCGCCCAGCGGGCGTACGCACCGGGCGTCCTCCGCCCCGGCGAGGGGCGCGTCGAGGGCTCCGAGCCCTCGTTTCGGCTCGCCACGCGGCACCACCCGGGTGACGCCGAGCAACGCTCGGCTTGCCGTTCGTGGGAGGATCGCGCCGTGCCGTCGCTCTTCGCCTCATACCTGCGCGTGTACGAGCCGCTGACCGCCTTCGATCGCGATCGTCAGGCGTACTGGCGGCGCTACGTCGAGCAGGGGCGGGCGGTGGCGCCGGTGGAGGGTCCGGGCCGGCAGCGGACCTCGGTGATCGAGGCGCTCGGCGCCGGCTGGACCCGGCTGCCCGACCTGCCCGACGAGGCGTACGTGCTGGAGACGGACGAGACGCTGCTGGTGTGCCCGTGGAACCTGCGCATCCGGGTGGCCGAGGCCGCGCTGAGCGCCCGGGACGGGGTGCCGGCGGTGCTGGCCGACGCGTTCGTGCCGCCGGTGCTGGCCGGGCAGGCCAAGGCCGTGGTGGAGGACTGGCGCAGCGGGGCCCGGGTGCTGGAGCACGGCGTACCCCGGGTGCACGAGCAGATCGCCACCTGGGGCGTGCCGCTGCGGTGGTTCGTGCTGTTCGAGGCGCAGGAGCGCCACCACGTGACCGCGCCGGAGCGCCGCTCGCTGCGCTTCCGGACCGAGATCTCCAAGGCGCGCCGCCGCTCGTCGCGCGCGTTGTCGGTGCTGCGCAAGTCGGTGGGGGACGCGCCCATCACCGAGGCGGTCGAGGAGGCCGCCCGGTGGCTGGAGGAGTTCCATCCCCGCTCGGTGGTGGAGTTGGACTACGGGGGTCTGGTCGAGTTGCTCTCCGACGAGACGCTCGTGGAGGACGACTCGGCGGAACTGGTCGCCGCCGGACTCGCCGGGCTGTCGCGAGGCGAGGCGGAAGAGGCGTCTGCGGCGTACGACAAGCTCGTCGCGCGCTGGCGGGCCGTGCAACTTCTGGAGCGCTGCAACTAGTCCGCTTTTGCCCAAATTTCGGGCTGTAACATGAGGTGCTCTCGTAGTTGTTGCGTCACGAACCGTGACTATGAGTCCGAATAAGGTAGTTTCTGGCGTGTAAAAGTCGTATAAATCGGGCATGGTTCATCCGTCCGTCTAGGGACGTTCGGCCGTTCGGCCCATGTCGGACATCGGGGACTAGCCGGACCATGGGAGACGCGTCGGCCGGCGGGACCCCGGCCGATGTCTCTACATGTGGAGGAGTGACCGATGGCATCGCGAACGCACGAACCAGAGCCGCTACTCACACCGGCCGAGGTGGCGTCGATGTTCCGTGTCGACCCGAAGACGGTGACCCGCTGGGCGAAGGCCGGCAAGCTGAGCGCCATCCGGACCCTGGGCGGCCACCGCCGGTATCGCGAGTCCGAGGTCAGGGCGCTGTTGCAGGGGCAGATCCCGCAGCAGCGCCAGGGGGACTGACTGGCCGGTAGATAGCTGGAAACACGAAGGGCGACGGATTCTCGCGAATCCGTCGCCCTTCGTCATGTCCGCCACCCGGTGCGGCCCGGTCGCGCACCGGCTCAGCCGGTCAGCTCGACCCGGATCCCCACCGTGCCGCCGGTGCCCCGGCGCAGTCGGCTGCCGAGCAGCGTCAGCCGTCCGATCACTCGGTACTTCTGCTTGATCAGCCCCCGGATGCGATCGGTCGCTCCGGGGTCGTAGAGGCTCGCCCGGGCGGGCACCGCCTCGCCATGGGGCCGACCGCGCACGTCGCACGGCGCCACCGTGACATCCCCACTGCGCCGGATCCGCTTCACCTTGCCGGCGTCCGCCGCAGACCACACCGCCAGGGCGTCGCCGTCGCGTACCGCCCAGACCGGGGTCGGCACCGCGCGGCCGTCCTTGCGGAAGGTCGTGAGGAGTATGTACTTCTCCGCCGAGAGGCGGTCCAACGTGGTCACGTCGCCCAGGATACGGGCGTCGCGCCTGACTGAGCAGCCCGTTAGCGTTACGGACGTGACGGGGGAACCACGGATCGGTGACGTCTTCGGAGAACTGCTGCGCGACGCGCTGGCGGTGGCGACCGGGGTCGGTCCCCGGCCGCTGGCCGGCGGGCGCCTGCCCCGACCGGTCATCGAGATCATCGAACGGGACGACGGACTGGTCAACGGCGCGCCCGCCGCCCACTACCTGGCCGGGCCGCAGGAGTGGCAACCGCACGATCACCGGGCCGTGGACCGGGTCCGGGGCGCGACCCTGGACGTCGGCGTCGGCGCCGGCCGGATCGCGCTGCTGTTGCAGGAGCGCGGCGTACCCGTGACCGGGCTGGACGTCTCGCCCGGCGCGCTCGCGGTGTGCCGACGTCGGGGCGTACGCGACCTGGTGCACGGCACGGTCGACGAGCACTGCGCCGGCGGACGGCGTTACGACACGTTCCTGTTGCTCGGCAACAATCTGGGCCTGTTCGAGGGCCGGGAGCGCGCACCCGCCTTCCTGGCGGCCCTGGCCGCGATGGCCAACCCCGGGGCGCAGGTGATCGCGCACGGCACCGACCCGTACGGCACCACCGATCCGGTGCACAGCGGCTACCACGAGCGCAACCGTCGACGGGGCCGTCTCGGCGGGCAGCTCCGGCTGCGGCTGCGCTACCGCGAACTGGGTACGCCCTGGTTCGACTACCTGGTCTGCTCGCCGGACGAACTCGCCGAGCTGGTCCGGGGCACCGCCTGGCGACTGACCGACGTGGACGACCGGGACGCCCCGTACTACCTCGCCACCCTGCGCCTGGCCGCCTGACGCGCTCTCCGGATGTTAGGAAGGGTCCCCTGCTATGCCGTAGGCGTTAGCAGGGGACCCCTCCTTACCCCGAAGCGTCAGACCTGGACGGTCGGCGGGAGCTGCTCGGGCGGCAGGCCGCCGTCGCCGTCGACGACCTCGTCGGGCTGACCGTCCTCGTCGATGTCGACCATCGTGACGTCCACCTTGCCGTCGCCGTCGGTGTCGAACTGGAACAGGTCGGCCTTGCCGTCACCGTCGGTGTCGACCACCCAGACGTCGGTGCGGCCGTCGTTGTTGGTGTCGGCGCGCAGCAACTCGATGCGCTCGTCGCCGCGCGTCTCGACGGTCTCCTGGGTGCCCGCGTCGCCCGTGGTCTCCGGTGCCTGGCTCATCTGTTCGTCCTTCCCTTGGCTGTCGGCGGTCTGTACCCGATCCCGTCCGCCCCCACGCATCGGGCCCGGTCGGTGCTGCATAGGGTCGCAGCATGACTGAGCGGAGCGTACGGGCCGGTTGCGGCGTGGCGGCGATCCCGCACGTCGACGACGCCGGAGAGCGTGTCGTCGTCACCCTGCGGTGGTGGCATCGTGACTGAGCGATTCGTGGTGGTGGGTGCCGGCACGATGGGGCTCGGCATCGCGTACGTGGCGGCCGGCGCCGGCCATGCGGTGGAACTCGTCGAGGTGGACCGGGAACGCGGCGCGGCGGCCATGACCCGGCTCGCCGAGCTGTGGGACCGGGGCGTACGGCGCGGCAAGCTGACCGTGGCGCAGGCCGCCGCGAACCAGGAACGCGTCACGCTGCGGGCCGGGCTCGCCGAGGTGGCCGTGGAGCCACAGGTGATCGTGGAGGCGGTACCGGAACGGCTCGACCTGAAGCGGGCCGTGCTGGCCGAGGCGGAGGCGCTGCACCCGGCCCTGCTGGGCAGCAACACCTCCAGCATCCCGATCGCCGAGCTGGCCGAGGGACTGACCCGGCCCGAGCGCTTCTGCGGGCTGCACTTCTTCAACCCGGTCTGGGCGATGGCGCTGCTGGAGATCGTGGTCGGGGCGGCCACCGCGCCGGAGACCACCGCCGCCGCCGTCACGCTCGCCACCCGGCTGGGCAAGGACCCGGTGGTGGTACGCGACATGCCGGGCTTCGCCACCTCCCGGCTCGGGGTGGCCCTCGGACTGGAGGCGATCCGGATGGTCGCCGACGGGGTGGCCGACCCGGCCGACATCGACAAGGCGATGGTGCTGGGCTACCGGCACCCGGTCGGGCCGCTGGAACTGACCGACCTGGTGGGTCTGGACGTGCGCCTCGACATCGCCCGTACCCTCCAGGCCGCGTACGGGGACCGGTTCGCGCCGCCGCCGCTGTTGGCGGAGATGGTGGCGGCCGGCCGGCTGGGCAAGAAGTCCGGGCAGGGTTTCTACCACTGGGTCGACGGCGTGCGTGCGGACCGCACGGCGCGGACCGAGGCGGGCGGCGTCTCCGCCGACTCGGCGGGGACGACCCGATGAGCGGCGGGCTGCGGGTCGAGGAATGCCCGGACCGGCTGGTGGTCACGCTGGACCGGCCGGAGAAGCGCAACGCCATCGACGCCGACCTGATCGCCGCGCTGCACGAGGTCTGCGCCGACCTGGAGGCCCGCCCCCGGATGCTGCTGCTGACCGGCGGCACCGACGGGATCTTCGCCGGTGGGGCCGACATCGGCCAACTGCGCGAGCGGGGCCGTCTGGACGCGCTGGCCGCGATCAACTCGGCCGCGTTCGCCCGGATCCGGTCGCTGCCGATGCCGACCGTGGCGGCCGTCGACGGTCCTGCGCTCGGCGGCGGCGCCGAACTGGCGTACGCCTGCGATCTGCGGGTGTGCACCGAGCGGGCGGTCTTCGGCCAGCCGGAGGTGCGGCTCGGCATCCTGGCCGGTGCCGGCGCGACGCACCGGCTGCCGGCGCTGGTCGGCGAGGCCCGGGCCAAGGAGTTGTTGTTCACCGGTCGCCGGGTGGACGCCGCGGAGGCGTCCCGGATCGGTCTGGTCAACCGGGTGGTGTCGGGTCCGGAGGAGCTGTTGCCGGCCGCCCACGAGCTGATCGACGAGATGGCGAAGGGCTCGGCGCTGGCGCTGCGGCTGACCAAGCTCGCCGTCGACGCACCGCCCGCCGCCCATCCGCACCTGGACCTGGTCAGCCAGGCGGTGCTCTTCGAGGACGACGAGAAGCACCGCCGGATGACGGAGTTCCTGGACCGGCGTCGCGGACGCTGAGACCGACCGCGGAGACCACGACGGCCGCACCGGAACCCTCCGGTGCGGCCGTCGCTGTCGGATCGGTCAGCGGCCCAATGCGGCCAGCGGCACGTCGGCGTCCGCCAGGGCCCGGATCACCGAGGCCGACTCACTGAAGCCGATGATGAGTACGGCGTCGGCGCCGAAGTCCTTGATCTGCTTGGCGCCGTCGTTGAAGTTGATCGGTGCGGCGTCGGCGCCCTCGCCCGGCTCGTAGCCGAGCAGCTTCACCTTGTCGCCGCCGAAACCGGCCCGCTCCAGCTCGGTCCGGACGGCCTCCTGGAGGCCCTCGCCGTAGGCGTCCTTACGGGCCACGATGGCGATCTTCTGCGGCCCGTCGCGGAGGACCACGTCGGCCAACGCCCGACCCTGCAGGCTGTCCGGCGGCGCGGTGCGGAAGTAGAGACCGTTGTCGTCCGCGTCGGTCAGCGACGCGGCGGTGTTCGACGGGGAGAACAGGATGAGTCCGGCCTTCACCACGTCGGGCAGGACGGCGGCCGAGATCCCGGAAGCACCGGCGCCGATGATCACGTGCACCCCGGCGTCGACGTGGCTGGCGATCGTCCGCTTGGCGACCGTCGGGTCGGTGCCGTCGTCGCCGTCGATCCAGACCACGTCCTCGCCGAGCACACCGCCGGCCGCGTTGATCTCCTTGATCGCCAGCGCCACACCGGCCGCGATCGGCGGGTACGCCAGGGCCAGGTCGCCGGTCTTGGGCAGCAGACCGCCGAGGACGAGCGGCGCGGTGCTGGTCTGCCGGTTGCCGCGCGGCGGTGACTTCGTGCTCGCGGCCGACTCGTCCCCGGCGCCGACGAACTCCGTCTTGGCGTCGTTGAGCTGCTGGTTGTCGAAGTGCAGGGTGGCGTAGCTGGCGGTGGCGGGCTCACCGGCGTCGGTGAACCCGGCGCGGGTGATCGAGACGCTGCGGTACTCGATGTCGTCGCCGTCGCCGGCCAGCCGCAGGCACCGGGCGGGGGTCTCGCAGCGGGTGCCCTCGTTGGTGACGCCGACGACCTGCCGGGCGATGGCCGCCGGGTTGGTGCTGCCGGCGAGTTCCGTCGCGAGGGCGCTGATCACCACCGCGTCGTACGCCTCGGCGGCGTAGAGGAAGTCGGTCAGCCCCGGATCGATGGACCGTAGCCGGTTCTTGAAGTCCTCCGGCAGCGGAGTCAGGGGAGTGGTGCCCTTCATGCCGTCGACCAGGTTGGCGCGATCCTGCAACTCCTCCGGGTACGAGTTGAGCATGTTGCCGTCCGTACCGTAGAGGCGCACCTGGTCGGTGCTCCCCTCTTCGGCCTGGTCGTTCCCGCATGCGCTGGTGGCGAGCAGGAGGGTGGCGCAGGTGGCCAGGATTGCCGCCCGCGAGCCGCGTGACATGTGCATCGTCGTCCTTCCTACGGCGAAGGTCCGCTGCGCAGACTAACGTGCCGTGACGTTCGGTGGGACCGTGGAGGCCTGTCTATCCGCAGGTCGCCCTCGCTAATTACGGAGAGTGACCTTCGGTGGTTGCTTGACCGGGCCCCCTACCGTGCGGTGGGTGACCGACTCGCCACAGCAGACGTACGACGACGCCACCGCCATCCTCAGCTCGGCGCTCGACGGCGACTCCGACGGTGTGGTCGGGACATTCGACGCGGTGGTGGACCGGTCCGGGCTCGTCGGGGCGTACGACGTGGCGTGGTGCCTGGCCGCGACGATGGTCGGTGATCCGGTCCCGCCCGGCGCCTGTGCGCTCGACTTCCCCGACATCGACCAGGCCGAGTACGACGCCCGCTGGGTGGCCCGCTTCGTCAGCGCGTACGCCAACTCGGACCTGGACACGGCCCGCGCCCTGTTCGGTGCGGCGGTGGCCGACGGGCTGCTGCCGGAGTGCCTGCTCACCCTCGCCGGCTCGACGGTGGCCACCCTGCGGCACCGGGCCGCCTGAGCCGCGAGGCTTGACGGCGCCGGGTCACGTGCGCAGGAGAGTCCGGCGGAGGCGACGTCCTCAGGTGCCCGACTGGACCACCGTGGTGGCGTACCGGGACAGCAGCTCGTGCCAGCCGGCGGTCAGTGCCTGCCGGTAGCCCTCGGCGGCCTGGCCGTGCCGGTCGAAGTGCCGGTGCGCGACCTCGACCAGGGTGGTGTCGGAGCCTTCCGGCGTGAACAGCACCTCGACCTCGCTGGCCTGTGCCGGATCGGGCACCGGCGCGCGGTCCGCACCGATCTGCCAGGTGAACACCAGCCGTCGGGGCGGATCCCAGGTCAGCACCCGGCCCCAGTCGTTGCGGAAGCCGTAGGGGCCGATCTCGTAGAGCATGCCGCCGGCCTGTTGCTCCATGCCCAGCTCGGCCAGGGCCTCGGGGCCGGACCAGGTGTACTCCGTCACCCACCAGTCGGCGAGCCTGCTGGTGAAGACCGCGTAGGCATGCTCGGGGGTGGCCGGGACGACCAGGGTGCTGTGGATCGTGAACCGTTCGTGATCCTGTTGGATGTCGACCGGATCGGTAATCCCCTGTCCCATAGGCCCGGACCATACCGGCTGATGCCCGCGTGCGCAGCTTCCGGCAAGGCCGAGACCTGCCGGAAGATCCGTTTACGGGTTGATTCCGGTGCGCGGCGGACATCGGCGGATGGCAGCCCCCGGAGCGGGTATCCGCCGCGCGATGCCGCCCGGGGTGGTCCGGGCGGTGGGGCGGAGCGGAGACCATGGGCGAACAGCCGCAGGAGTGGGTACCCGGTGCCGGACACCCGCACGAGCCGCGCCTCGGAACGGTGCACCGGGACCGTCCCGGCGGGGGCGGCGCCGAGCCTGCGGGGGCGGAGCCGGACGTCCTGCTGGACGTGCCGAGGGTGTCGGTCGACTCGATCCGGCTCTCCGTCGACGGGCTGGACGCCGATCTCTCCCTGCGGGCCCGGGTGGCCGGCCTGCTGGAGGTCGACGCCGGTGCCCGCGTCCACCTGGAGGGCGTGGACCTGGACGTCACCGGGGCACAGGCCCAGGCCCTGCTCAAGGTACGCCTGGAGAAGCTGGTCACGATCCTCGACCGCGCCCTCACCACGATCGACCACAACCCGCAGGTGATCGACGCGCCCCGCCCGTCGGGCGGCGCGGAACAGCGGCCCGGGCCACCCGACCGTCCCTCCGCCCCGGTGAGCGGCCCGCCGACCGGGCGCCCCGGTCGGCGGGTGGGAGATCCGGGGGGCGAGCCTCCGGGGCGCCCGGGCGGCGCTCCGATCGGGTCCGCTGGTGGCCAGGTGGGCGGCCCGACGGTCGGGCAGGCCACGGACCGGGCGGGTGGATCGCCGGTCGGCCGGGGCGCGGGGCCACAGGGACAGGCGGTCGGTCGGACCGCCGACGGGGTCGGTGGCGCGCCGGATCCCGGGATCGGGCCGCCGGGTGGGGCCACCGACGATCTCGGGCAACAGGTGGGGGCGATCGGGGCGGTAGCCGACAGCGCACCGGGTGGCGCCGGCCCGGATCGGGGCGGGCCGCAGAACGGGCAGCGGGACAGGGCCGAGAAGGAGCCGGAGGCGCGCCGCGCGACACCGTCCGGACCGGAGCCGTCGACGGCCCGTCAGTTGGCCGAGCAGACCGGGGAGAGCATCCTGCACGCGGGTCGTAGCGTGTGGGACGCGATCCAGAACGGATTGGCGCAACGCCGCCAGGACGACTGACCCGGGTGCCCGGGAAAGCAAGACGCCGACCTGCGGATCCGCTGGTCGGCGTTGCTGTAGCCCGGCGAAAGGCTATGTGGCCAGGGGCGGGGTCGAACCGCCGACCTTCCGATTTTCAGTCGGACGCTCGTACCAACTGAGCTACCTGGCCGTGGTGCTCGGCTCATGCTACCCGTCCCACCGGGTCCCGGTCGGGAGGGTTGCATGCCCCGATACGCAGAACGCCGCGCGAGGTGCGCGGCGTCAGCGCTTGCGGTCCTGACGGGACTTGAACCCGCGACCTCCGCCTTGACAGGGCGGCGAGCACTCCAACTGCTCCACAGGACCTAGCTGGTGTTGCATTCCGACCGAAGTCGGACCGTGCCCCCAACGGGATTCGAACCCGTGCTACCGCCTTGAAAGGGCGGCGTCCTGGGCCGCTAGACGATGAGGGCGGCCCCGCTATCATTGCACATTCGCAACGTGAGCGGACTTGCTCCCATCCGGCCCCGCCGGAGGCTTGGAAAGCATACGTGATGTCTCACCGGTCGGCCAAACCGGTATGGCTACAGCCACAACGTCTCGCAAAACCGCAGCTCAGAGCGGTGTCTAATCGAGCTTGGTAATGCCGAGGTCGCGCTTCAGGGCGGCGATCACCTTGGTGCAGGCGGCGAGCGTGGCGGCCCGATTGCCGCCGCCGTCGTGCAGCAGCACCACCGCTCCGGGCTTGGCGGTGCGCTTCACCCGCTTCTCGATCGTGGCGGCGGTCGGCCTGGCCCAGTCCTGCGGGTCTACCGTCCAGTGCAGCGACCGCATGTCCAGCTTCTTGGCGACCCGGACCACCTCGGCGGTCCACCGGCCGCCGGGCTGGCGGTAGAACGGGATCTCGGCGTCGGGTACCGCCCGCCGGATCTCCTTGTTCGTCCGGACCAGGTCGGCGCGGATCTCGGCGACCGGACGCCGGGCGAGGTCGAGATCGTGGTTCCAGCTGTGGTTGCAGAGCTGGTGCCCTTCCCGAACGATCCGCCGGAGCAGGTCGGGGTGTTTGCGGACCTGCTTGCCGACCACGCAGAAGGTGGCGGTGACGCCGGCCTTCTCAAGGCGGTCCAGCACCTTGGGCGTCCAGGTCGGATCGGGTCCGTCGTCGAAGGTGAGAGCCACCCCCTCGGCTCCGGTGGTGCGGACCAGCCCGGCCGGCAGCTTGGCCGGCAGCGCCCGCAGCGGGGGCTTGGTCGGGGCCAGCGTCGGCGTCGGCGACGGCTCCGGTGGCAGGGCGGCCGACGGAGGAGGGCTGGACGGGGACGCCTGGGGCGAGTCGCCGCCGCTGCCGCAGCCGGTGGCCAGCAGGACCAGGCTCGTGACACACGCGAGCAGGACACGGGTACGCATCGTTCGCTCCCGAGAGGGGTTCGGGTTCGACGGACGGCCCGACGCTAGTTCACCCGATTTGAGTGGACAAACGCCGGGTCAGGACGCCGCCGCTTTCCGTGCCGGCCGAAAGCCCTGAACGCGTACAGAGGGCTGCAAAGGCCCTGAAAATTTCGATCAGGACGCGGCCGGACGGTCGAGCGAATCGCGTACCGCGACGACGAGCGAGACCGCCTCGGTCAGATCGATCGGGCGGATCACCCCCGCCGGCAGGGTCTCGGCCCGCCAACCCGGCCCCGCCGCGAGCACCAGCAGGGGCCGCCGGGGCACGGTGAGCAGGGCGCTGAGCTGTGCGGGATCGGCCGTGGCCCGGGTGTGCGACCAGACCACCACGGCGGCCGGTCCGGTCCGGTCGATGGCGTCCAGCAGTGCCGCCACCGGGACCCGGGCACCGAGCATCCGGTGCCCGACACCGGCCTCGGTCAACGCGGCGGCCAGCGCCTCCAGGGGCAGGCTGTGCTGCTCCTCGTCGGCGCAGCCGAGCAGGACGCGCGGGGGCCCGAGAGCGGGACGGGTGGCCGTCGCCGCGGCGAACGCCGCCGACACGCAACGCGACACCAGATGCTCCACCTCGATCAGCGCGGCGGTCGCGGCGTGCCGCTGCCCGATCCCGGCGAGCACCGGGCGCAGCAGTCGGTCCCAGGTGCCGATCACACCCTCGGTGGCCAGGCTGCGGGAGATCGCCTCGCTGATCGCGACCGAGTCCAGCCGCATCGCGGCGCGTGCCAGACCACGCGCCGCCGGACCGGCACGGCCCACCGGGATGGTGTTGCCGCCGCCGTCCCGTGCGGTCCTCGACCGGGCGACGTCGTGCGCCGCCGTGGCCGGGGTCTGTCGGGCCCAGCGCGCCGCCTCGGCCGGGCTGACCCCCTCACCGGTGAGCCGTCGCATGACCTCCAGCCGGGCCAGGTCGGCCGCCGTGTAGCGGCGGTGGTGCCCGGGTACGTGCTCGCTGGGCCCGAGGCCGTAGCGCTGGTGCCAGGTGCGCAGCGTGGTCACCGCGACGCCGAGTCGCCGGGCGACCGCCCCCGCGCTCAGAGCCTCATCGGCCACCCGGCCGCTCCGACCCGTCGGCGGCCGAGGCCGAGGGGTGCAGCAGACGGTCCACCACTCCGGCCAGCCACGGCGCGTACGCGTCGGGGTCCCGGTCGAGCTCGGTGGTCAGCGCCGCAGGGTCGACCCAGCGCAGCTCGGCGACCTCGGCGGGCTCGGGTGTCAGTGGTGTGTCCGGCGAGAACTCGCCGCGCAGGACGTGGTCGTACTCGACCTCGACCCGACCGGTGGACGGGTCCTCGGCGCGGTACACGTGCACCCCGACCTCGGTCAACGCCACCGGACCGACGCCGAGTTCCTCGTGCAACCGGCGGTTGGCGGACTCGGCGACGTCCTCGCCGGGCTGCGGGTGGCCGCAGCACGTGTTGGCCCAGCGCAGCGGGAACCGTGTCTTCGCCGCGGCCCGGCGCTGGAGCAGGATCCGGCCGTCCGGCGAGACGAGCAGCACCGAGAAGGCGCGGTGCAGTTGACCGGGGGTCTGGTGGGCGGCGGCCACGGTGGCCGACCCGATCCGTCGGCCCGCGTCGTCGACCAGCTCGACCAGGTGAGCTTCCCGCGACAGTGACATCAGAGCCATCCTTCGTTCACCGGCCGTCGCCGGTGATGCGGCCGGCGGCCAGCTTGCCCGAGATGAGCACCATAGGCACTCCGACGCCGGGCTGCGTGCCCGAGCCGACGAAGACCACGTTGGACAGCGACGGGTGCAGGTTGGACGGGCGGAACGGGCCGGTCTGGAACAGGGTGTGCGCGGCGGCGAACGGGGTGCCGGCGGCCATGCCCTGCTCCGCCCACTCGGCCGGGGTGACCGCCCGGAGCACCTCGACACCCGCGCCGAAGCCGACGTAGCCGCGTTCCTCGAGGGTGGCGACGAGCTGGTCGGAATACCGGGCGGTGAGGTCGCCGCGCCACTCGAAGGGCGCCCGTTCCAGGTTGGGCACCGGGGCGAGCACGTAGTAGGTGTGCCGCCCGGCGGGCGCGACCGACGGGTCCGTCCGGCTCGGGTTGGTGACCAGCAGGGACGGGTCGGTCATCAGCTCGCCGCGCCGGATGACCTCGTCGAACGTGCCCTTCCAGGCACGCCCGAAATGGATGTTGTGGTGCGCGATGCGCCGGTAGCCCTGGGTCGAGCCGACGTGCAGCACGACACAGGACGGCGAGTAGGTCAGGCGGCGCTGCCGGGTCGCCGGCAGCAGGTCGCGGTAGGCCACCGGCAGGTCGGGGTTGAGGACCACCACGTCGGCGGGGACGAACTCGCCGTCGGCGGTCAGCACGCCGGTGGCCCGGCCGTTGGCGGTCTCCACCCGGGTCACCGTGGTGCCGTACCGGATCTTGACGCCGTGCTTCTCGGCGGCGCCGGCCAGCCCCCGGGAGACCGCGTGGATGCCGCCGCGCGGGAAGTAGACCCCGGCGACCGAGTCGAGGTAGGCGATGACCGCGTAGATGGCCAGCGCGTCGTGCGGGGCGAGGCCGGCGTACATCGCCTGGAAGGAGAAGATGCGCCGGGTACGCGGGTCGCGGAAGAACTGGTCGATCTTGGTCTGGAGTCGCCGGAAGGCGCCGGTGGCGACCAGCTTGAGCAGGTTGGCGGTGAGCAGGTCGGTGGGGGCGTCGAGGTTGCGCTCGATGAAGTCGGCCCGCTCCAACCGCCACAGGTTGCGGGCGAATTCGACGAACCGCAGGTAGCCGTCGGCCTCGCGGGGTCCGCAGACCCGGGAGATCTCCGCCGCCATCCGGGCGGTGTCGGTCACCACGTCGAGCGTGGAGCCGTCCGGGTAGTAGGCGCGGTACGCCGGGTCGAGCGGCATCAGGTCGACCCAGTCGGACAACTCCTCGCCCACCGCGCCGAGCGCCTCGGCGATCAGGTCGGGCATGGTGAGCACGGTGGGACCGGTGTCGAACTCGTAGCCGTCCACGCTGAGCCGCCCGGCTCGTCCGCCCGGCACCGGCTCACGTTCGAGCAGGGTCACCTGCCGTCCGCTGCCGGCCAGGTGCAGCGCGCAGGCCAGGCCGCCGAGTCCCGCCCCGACGACCACCACCCGATCCGTACGTCCGTCCACGGTCCGCACCGAGAATCTCCCCATCATGCCCTCCGGTGAGTGGCCACCGCCGCGAGACCGGCCAGCGCCACCCGCGCGGTCTCGTCCACGGCGACGGTGTCGAGCGCCGCCAGGGCCTCCTCGACCCGCTCGTCGATCATCCGCTCGATCCGGTCCACCGCGCCGGTGTCGACGACCACCTCGGCCAGCCGGGCGACCTGGGGCCCGGTGACCGGGTCGCCGGTGCCGTCCAGCTCCCGAAGTTGGGCCGGAGTGGCCATCTCCCGGGCCAGTACGAGCAGCGCGGTCGGCTTGCCGGTGCGCAGGTCGTCACCGGCCGGCTTGCCGGTGGTGACCGGGTCGCCGTACACGCCGAGCAGGTCGTCGCGGAGCTGGAACGCCTCCCCGACGCAGAGGCCGTAGGCGGTGTACGCCGCGGTCAGGCGGTCGTCGTCGGTGACGCCGGCCAGGCTGGCGCCGAAGAGCAGCGGACGCTGGACGGTGTAGCTGGCGGTCTTGTAGCGGGCCACCCGCAGCGCCCGGTCGACCGACCAGCTCTCCGGGTCGGCCTCGCCGAGGATGTCGAGGTACTGCCCGGCGACCGTCTCCACCCGCATCCGGTCGTACCCGCGGCGCACCGCGAGCAGTCGGCCCGGGGGCAGGGCGGCGCGGGACAGCAACTGGTCGGCCCAGACCATGCAGAGGTCGCCGATCAGCACCGCGACGGCCTCCCCGAAACGGCCCGAGTCGCCGTTGCGGCCGGCGGCGGCGTGCTGGGCGGCCACCGCCATGTGCGCGGTGGGTCGGCCGCGCCGGGTGGCGGAGGCATCCATCACGTCGTCGTGCACCAGCGCGAAGGTGTGCAGCAGCTCCAACGTGGCCAGTGCGGGCAGCACCGGGGCCAGCGGTTCGTCACCGCCGGCCGCGCCGCGCCATCCCCAGTAGGCGAACGTCGGGCGGACCCGCTTGCCACCGGCGAGGACGTAGTCACGTGCGGTCGCGGCGAAACCGCCCATCGCCGCGTCGATTTCCGCCAGCGCGTCGACCTCGGCGGTCAGGAAGTCGGTGAGGGTCTCGTCGACGGCGGTGACGAGATCCCGGGTGTAAGCGGCCAGAACGGCCCGGATCGGATCGTCGTCCCCGACCGGCTGCTCAGGCGCCACGCGAAGCAGGTTACCGGTAAGTCGGTCGCTGGCCATGCGGCTGAGCGTACCCTAAGGTTTCAAGTTGCGTCGATTGGTGCGTCGATTTTCGAGGAGGGCCCGTGGAGACGGATCTCAACGCCGCCTACGAGAGGTGCCGTGAGCTGCACAAACGCCACGGGCGTACCTACTATCTCGCCACCCGCCTACTACCCGCATGGAAACGGCGTCATGTGCACGCCTTATATGGATTCACTCGGTACGCGGACGAGATCGTCGACCAGACAGAGGAATTGCCACCGCCGGCGCGTGCCGCCCGGCTGGACGACTGGGGTGGCCGGTTCATCGCCGGACTGCACGGCGAGCAGGTCGACGACCCGCTGCTCCCGGCGGTGCTGCACACCATCGCCGTGTTCGACCTGGACCGGGAGGACTTCGCCGCGTTCCTCAAGAGCATGGCGATGGACCTGACCGTGACCTCGTACCGCACCTACGCCCACCTGCTGGACTACATGGAGGGCTCGGCGGCGGTCATCGGCACCATGATGCTGCCCATCCTGGGCAGCTCCGCCCCGGCGGCGGCTCGGGAACCGGCCCGTCAACTGGGCTTCGCGTTCCAGCTCACCAACTTCATCCGGGACGTCGCCGAGGACCTGGACCGGGGCCGGACGTACCTGCCGGAGGAGGACCTGGAGACCTTCGGGGTGACCCGCGAGGACCTGCTGGCCTGCCGGGCGGCGGGTCGGACCATCGAGCCGGTGCGGGAGTTGATCCGGCACGAGGTGGGCCGCGCGCAGACCCACTACGCCGCCGCCGCGCCGGGGGTGCTGCTGCTCGACCCCGCCTCGCAGGCCTGCATCCGCACCGCGTACGCGCTGTACGGCGGGATCCTCGACGAGGTCGCCGCCCAGGACTACGACGTGTTCGTCCGGCGGGCCACCGTGCCCCGGCGACGCCGGATGGCGGTCGCCTCCCGTGCCCTGCTCACCCCGGCCGGCACGCCGGTCGAGCTACCCGGGCCCCGGCTGCGGTGAGCGGGCGTACCGCCGTCGTGCTGTTCACCCGCGACCTGCGGGTGCACGACCACCCGGCGCTGGCGACGACCTGTGCCGCCTTCGACCGGGTGGTGCCGTTGTACGTGCTGGACCCGGTGCTGGCGCGACTGTCGCCCAACCGCACCCGCTTCCTGCACCAGAGCCTCGCCGACCTGCGTGACGCGCTGCGCCGGCTCGGCGGTGACCTGGTGCTGCGGCACGGCGACCCGGTGGCCGAGACGATCCGGCTGGCCGGTGAGGTGGGTGCCGAGGCGGTGGCGCTGTCGGCCGACGTCTCCCGGTACGCCACCCGACGGGCCGACCGGCTGCGCGCCGAGTGCGACCGGCACCGGCTGCACCTGCGCTTCTTCCCCGGTCTGACGGTGGTCGAGCCGGGGGCGACGAAGCCGAGCGGTGGTGACCACTACCGGGTGTTCAGCCCGTACCACCGGGCCTGGAGCGGGCAGCGGTGGCGCGACGAACTGGCCGCGCCGTCCCGGGTGTCGCTGCCGGGCGGGATCTCGGTGGGCCGCCTGCCGGCGCTGCCCGACGGCGAGTCACCGGACGCGGCGGTGGGCGGCGAGACGGAGGCGCGGCGTCGGCTCGACCGGTGGATGCCGCACCTGGCCGACTACGGCGACCGGCACGACGACATGGCCGGTGACGCCACCTCCCGGATCAGCCCCTACCTGCGGTTCGGCTGCGTGTCGCCGCTGAGTGTGGCGAACCGGGCCGGCGACCCCGCGTCGCCGTTCGTCCGCCAGGTCTGTTGGCGGGACTTCTACTACCAGGTCACCGCCGCCTTCCCGGACATCTCCCGGACGGCCTACCGACGCAACGCCACCGAGCAGTGGCGGTACGACGACGACGCGGTCGCGGACTGGACGGTGGGCCGCACCGGCGTACCGATCGTGGACGCCGGGATGCGGCAGTTGCGGGCCGAGGGTTGGCTGCACAACCGGGCGCGCCTGATCACCGCCGGCTACCTGACCAAGTCGCTCGGTCTGGACTGGCGCTCCGGGCTGGCGGTCTACTCCCGGTGGCTGCTGGACGGGGACGTGGCGAACAACTCGGGCAACTGGCAGTGGGTGGCCGGTACCGGCAACGACACCCGGCCGTACCGGGGGTTCAACCCGATCCGGCAGGCCGAACGGTACGACCCGGAGGGCGCGTACGTGCGGCGGTGGGTGCCGGAGCTGGCGGCGGTGTCCGGCAAGGCGGTGCACCAGCCGTGGCGGCTGCCCGAGGCGCTTCGCGGCGACCTGGACTATCCACCGCCCACGGCGGCGCACGCGGTGGATCCGGTCTGGCTGCGCTGAGACGCGCCGCGTGGCCGGGTGGTCGGCGGGCGACCGGTGCGCGATGCTGACGGGATGGCGGAGCCGGAAGTCGTGGACGTGGTCGTACTCGGGCTCGGCGTCGGCGGTGAGGAGGTGGCCGGGCGACTCGCCGAGGCCGGTCTCACCGTGGTCGGCGTGGAGCGAAACCTGGTCGGCGGGGAGTGCCCGTACTGGGGCTGCATCCCGAGCAAGATGATGATCCGGGCGGCGAACGCGCTGGCCGAGGCGCGGCGGGTCGACGGGCTGGCCGGCACCGCCCAGGTCCGGCCGGACTGGGCACCGGTGGCGCAGCGGATCCGCGCGGAGGCCACCGACGACTGGGACGACCGGGTCGCCGTGGAACGCCTCACCGGCAAGGGCGCGCGCTTCGTCCGGGGCAGCGGCCGGCTCGACGGCCCGGGTCGGGTTCGCGTCGGCGACCGGGTCTTCCAGGCCCGGCACGGGATCGTGCTGGGCACCGGCACCGCGCCGTCGGTGCCGCCGATCGACGGGCTGGCCGGTACGCCGTACTGGACGAACCGGGAGGCCGTTGAGGTCGAGGAGTTGCCCGAGTCGCTGCTGGTGCTGGGCGGCGGGGCGATCGGCCTGGAGTTGTCCCAGGTGTTCGCCCGGTTCGGCGTACGCGTCACCGTGGTCGAGGCGTTCGACCGGGTGCTCGCGGTGGAGGAGCCGGAGGCGTCCGAGGTGGCCGCCACCGCGCTGCGCGCCGACGGAGTCGAGATCCACACCGGGGTACGCGCGGCCCGGGTCGCGCACGGCCCGGACGGGTTCACCCTGCACGGCGCGGACGGCGCGGAGTTCACCGCCGAGCGGCTGCTGGTGGTGACCGGCCGCCGCGCCCACCTCGACGAGTTGGGGTTGGACACGGTCGGGCTCGACGCGAGCCGTCGGTATCTGGCCGTGGACGACCGGCTGCACGTCACCGACGGGATCTGGGCGGTCGGCGACGTGACCGGCGAGGGCGCGTTCACCCACATCGCCATGTACCAGGCGTCCATCGTGGTCGCCGACCTGCTCGACCACGTCCGGCGGGCGGACGGCGGCGCGGACCCCAGCGGCACCTCCAGTGTGGTCGGTGGCGCGGTCGGCGTGGCCAGTTCGTTGGCGGCCACCGGGTCGAGCGGCGGGGCCGGGTCGGTGCCCCGCGCCGACTACCGGGCCCTGCCCCGGGTCACCTTCACCGACCCGGAGATCGGTGCGGTCGGTCTCACCGAGCAGCAGGCCCGGGAACGCGGCATCAACGTGCAGGTCGGCTTCACCGAACTCGCCTCGTCCACCCGGGGGTGGATCCACCGCACCGAGGGCGCCGGGTTCATCAAGCTGGTCGCCGACGCGGACCAGGGGGTGCTGGTCGGCGCTACCTCGGTCGGACCGGCCGGCGGTGAGGTGCTCTCCGGTCTGGCGGTGGCGGTGCACGCGGCGGTGCCGTTGGCGCAGCTCCGGCACATGATCTACGCGTACCCGACCTTCCACCGGGCGGTGTCCGAGGCGTTGCGCGATCTGGGCTCCTGATCTGACGTCGCGCGTCAGTACGCGACAAATGGCTGTTCTGTTTTTGCAGCCTTGGGACGTAGGATTGCGGCCGTGACGAAACGGTTGACCGAGGTGGCCCGCAAAGCGGGCGTCAGCGAAGCCACCGTGAGTCGGGTGCTCAACGGCCGCGGTGGCGTGGCCGAGGCGACCCGGACCGCGGTGCTCACCGCCCTGGACGTGCTCGGCTACGAGCGCCCGAGCAAGCTGCGCGGCGAACGCGCCCGGCTGGTGGGGCTGGTGCTGCCCGAGCTACAGAACCCGATCTTCCCGGCGCTCGCCGAGGTGGTCACCGGGTCGCTGGCGCAACGCGGGTTCACCCCCGCGCTCTGCGCCCGGACGATCGGCGGGGTCTCCGAGTCGGCGTACGTGGAGATGCTCCTCGACCACCAGGTCTCCGGGGTCATCTTCGCCGGTGGCTCGTACGCGTTGGCCGACGCCTCGCACGAGCACTACCGCCGACTGACCGACCGGGGCCTGCCGGTGGTGCTGGTCAACGCCGGTGTCGACGAGTTGGGCTTCCCCCGGGTCTCCACCGACGACGCGGTCGCGGTCGAGCAGGCGTACGGCCACCTGCGCTCGCTCGGGCACGAGCGGATCGGCCTGGTGCTCGGCCCGGAGGACCACGTGCCGTCGCGACGCAAGCTGGCCGCCCTGGGGCGGGTCGCCGGCTGGGGCGACGACACCGAGTTGGTGGCGCGGTCCAGCTTCTCCATGGAGGGCGCCCGGGTCGCCGCGAGCAAACTGGTCGACCGGGGGGTGACCGGGGTGATCTGCGCCAGTGACGTGCTGGCCCTCGGCGCGATCCGCGCGGTCCGTCGGCTCGGCCGCTCGGTGCCGCGCGACGTCTCGGTGGTCGGCTTCGACGACTCCGCGTTCATGACCTGCACCGACCCGCCGCTGACCACGGTGCGCCAGCCGATCGAGACCATGGGGCAGGCCGCCGTGGACCTGCTGGTGACCCAGATCGAGGGCGGCGGCGTGCTCGCCGACGAGCTGCTCTTCGAGCCGGAGCTGGTGGTACGCGGCTCGACCGCGCCCGCGCCCGGCCGCTGATCCCGCCCTCCGGGCCGGAACGTCGGTCCCGGCCGACACCCACTGTCCGGTAACCCCGCGCGACCCGAGAGGCCGGGGGGGGCCGGCGCCGGTCGTGGGGCCCGGCCGGGGTGGGAGCGGCGGGTTGTGGTTGGTGTTGGA